>CANQRK010000059.1 GCA_947626245.1 uncultured Paenalcaligenes sp.
CTATATGAGCTTTAGCCTACTGAGTTTTATGGTGGTGTATTGCTTAGTTTTCGGCAGTGGTTTTTATTATCTCTTTAGGTTAGCTCGTACCCCTCTGCCTCAGGAGGCCCCCCATGATTGATCTTGCTACCCTCTGGTTTGTGATTTTAGTATTTAGTCTCTTTATGTACGTCATGCTGGACGGCTTTGACTTGGGTATTGGTTTGCTTTATCTGTTTTTCCCCGATGAAACACAACGCGACGTCATGATGAATACCGTCGCCCCGGTCTGGGATGGCAACGAAACGTGGTTAGTCCTTGGTGGTGCCAGCCTATTTGGTGCTTTTCCTTTAGCCTATGGGGTGTTATTAAGCTACTTAGCGCTACCTCTCACCTTAATGGTGTTAGCTCTGATTTTCCGAGGGGTCGCCTTTGAGTTCAGACACAACGCCAATCCGGCTCACAAACCCTACTGGTGCGTGTCATTTATGGCGGGCTCGTTTATCAGTGTCTTTATTAAGTCGTAAAAAAAACTGGCAACTCATCCCTTTTTTAGGCTCATTAGCTATCGTCGTGTTAGGACTTTCTGGACTAGGGATTAGCCTGTGGCCTTATTTAGTCCCCCCTTTACTCGATTACAAAGCCGCAGCAGCCCCAGAATCTAGCTTGTTATTCATGTTGGTAGGCGTCGCTTTGATTTTGCCTGTCATTTTGATCTACACCGGTTGGAACTATTATGTCTTTAGAGGCAAAGTCCATGAGCATACTCATCACTATTAATCATGCTTCATGGCCTCACGCAAGCCTTCGGCACGTAGTTCAACCTCGTTCCCCTCGGCCAAAATATAACTACGCCACACAGCATTTCTTAGCTCTCGGACATTACCCGGCCAAGTATGCTGCATTAGGCGCTCTTTGGTATCCGGGGCAAAGCTTTTTTGAGTGTGTTGCTGGCTATTCATTTGCTCTAAAAAATGCGCAGCTAACAGCCAAATATCTTCACCCCGATCACGTAAAGGTGGCACATAAATAGGAAACACATTTAGCCTATAAAACAGGTCTTCACGCAACTTGTCTTGTTCGATGGCTTCTTTGGGATCACGATTGGTCGCCGCTACAATACGCGCTTCGGTAGTCAACACCTTGGCGCCCCCAACCCGCATATATTGCCCCGTTTCTAACACACGCAGCAAACGCACCTGCATCTCGGCTGGCATCTCGGTAATTTCATCTAAAAACAAGGTGCCCTTAGTGGCTAACTCGAAAAAACCTTGGCGCGCTTTATCGGCCCCAGTAAAACTGCCCTTTTCATGCCCAAACAACTCACTTTCAATCAGCTGATTAGAAATAGCGCCACAATTTAAAGGCAAGAAATTTTCATCAGCACGAGCACTTTGCTGATGCAAGGACAAAGCCACTAATTCTTTACCGGTACCACTTTCCCCTACGATAAGCACGGGTACATTGGTTTTAGCAACTCGTTCTATTTCAAAATACAACTGTTTCATAGGAGCCGACTGCCCCACAAAATGGCGCGGGCTTAGCCCCGAATGGCTAGCACTTAACTGATATTTTTCTTCGTAAAAACGCTCTATTAACTGATTGAATAAGGGCGCGATCTGCTGTTGAACTTGGGCTCGAGTGATGAGCCCCACCAAGCCCAAATGCTGTGTACGAGCTTTAAACGAATCACTGTTTTTTGTTGTTAGCGCTATCACTGGCAGAAATTGGGTGGTGGCTTTTTGTATTTCATCTCGGTCTGACTCATACAACACCAAATCAATCACCAAAGCCGTCACGCTACGCTGTTGCAAGACCAAAAGAGCTTGTTTCAGCTCGTGGACTATTCCCACCGTATACCCCACAGACTCTGCAGTTTGAGCTATTTCCTGTGCCGCCCCTTGATCTTGGTCTAAGACTAGAATGTATGGCATGTTCGTTTCCTATAGAAATGAAAGCTAAATGAAAAGCATTCACAGCCCATACTAACTGTCTTTAACAATTAAAATGCGACGAATTGTTTAACTTGATACACAACAACGACAAATGACACATTAGACAAAAAAAGAGCCCTAATGGGCTCGATTCTTGATTAGTCCTCGTCTGGAGGGGGTAAAGGTTTACCTTGATTTTCAGAGCGTTCGCGACTTTCGGCTAGCATTTGCTTGAAACCTTTGATAATCAAATAGCCAGCGGCCAATGCCCCTAAGATAAATAATGCAATTCTCATAACTTCTATCCTTTCCCAACCCTTTCAAAGACTTAGGTTTAACATCGTTAAGGTTTGTAATAATCGGGATACATGTCTTCGGGTAACAAACGTCGGCGATTGGGTTCTATTTCATGCAAAGGCTCTACACGCTGCATGGTATCTAGACATCGCTGAACTAAACGCTGATACATATGCGTACCCAAGACCTTGCCTTGAATTTCCTCATCGGACAGCGCTTTGATGACTTTTGCAGGAGCGCCAGCGACTAAGCTGCGCTCGGGAATAATCATTCCTTTTTTCACAAAGGCCATCGCCCCCACAATACTATGGGCACCTACATCACATCCATCCATTACCACGGCATTCATACCGACCAATACATTGCGCCCAATGGTACACCCATGTAGCACCGCACCGTGCCCAATATGACCATCGACCTCGACCACCGTGTCTTGTTCAGGCGTGCTATGAATCACGCACGTGTCTTGAATATTAGAGCCCTCTTTCATAATGATGCGCCCAAAGTCGCCGCGCAACGTTGCCAGAGGGCCTACATATACACCAGGGCCAATAATCACATCACCAATCAAAACCGCAGTAGGGTGTACATACGCTGTTTTATGTACGACTGGCACCAAGCCATTAATCGAATAAATATGTTGCATGCAGGTCTCCTCGCACCTATCTGTTTACTCCATCTTAAACCATTTTTTGCTGTAATCTTGAATCTTGAATTCAGGTATACTTATTAATAATGTTACATAATTAGAACATTTGTTTAATTAAGTTGCCTATCAGGAGAGCCCGTGCGACTGATTAGTTTTTGTCTTTTTACCATTTTTGCTTTACCAGTCAGCGCAGCAGATAATGCGGTATCAGACTGCATTGGTACCCATTTCAACGAGTACCATCGCATTGCCAGTCCACATCGATCCGTGTCTTTGCCTCGTATGCAGCAGTGGTCAAACTGGTGTAAACAAGGCTACACCGCAGCCCAACTCGCCGAGGCCACACGCCCCTGCTACCGAGAGCAAATTTCTCTCATTCAACAACTTGCTGGTGGCTTTATTCCCATTACCTACGAAAAAAGCCAACAAATTAAATTGTATTGTCGCCAACAGCTTTGGGCTGATATTAATCCCTCTTCACCCTTAAAAGACCTAAGCTTAGCTCAACCCTAATCTATCCACCAATCTGCTGCTATCTTACTTAGCCATAATAAAAGTTTTGTCCTAATACACCCTTCCCTTTGTCTACTTTTAGTACAGATGGACTTAACGATGAAAAACGTAAATTTGCGCCAAGCTCTAGAAGAAGTCAAAAAAGCTAAAACGTTAGCTCAGCGTCTGGCTGCCACCTCAAATCTAATGAATCAAACCGCCTATAAAGCCGGTCAATACCTATATGGTGTCACCAGTACCGAGGAATCCAAATCCAGCAGTTTCACCGATCAGCTCAGTAAACCCGAGCCCACCATAGAAATCGCTCCAGATCAGCCCTCTCCTGCAGTTCAAACTACCAAACAAGAAGAAGTCGACTACTTTACCAAAGGCCTAATGCAAATCAACGAAGAGCTCAAAGCCTTACGTCTGGCCAAAGAAAAAGCCGAGACCGACGTAGAAAGTCATGCGATTCACTTTAAAATTTTGCGCCTAGAGCGTGAGCGCCGTAACTATTTAGCACAACGTAATTTGGCCCCAGACTAAAGCACCCAACCACTATAGACCGTTCTCTATGCAGGCAACGAGTCGCTCTGCTCTATGGCTTCAGCATCAACCGGCGTAACAATTAAATTTAAACGCTCGGCCTCAAAATCGAGTAACGCCGGAGGCAAATCAGGTAATTGACGATTTACCTTGGTAGACAACTCATTAAACCGAGACACCTTGCCATACAAACCTTGCTGTCCCGCTAAGGCCGTCACAGTTTGGTTGTAATGCCCACTGACCGTCTTTAGGGTACCGCCTAGTTTGGCTACTCGCTCGGCCACCACACATACCTGATTGTAAATATCACCAGCGCGCTCGCTAATTTCACGTGCTTCCTCGTGGCTACGTTCTAGCATCCATAAATTAGACACCGTGCGTAAAATAGGAATGAGCGTGGTATGAGACACCAACACTACCCCTTTACGGTAACCGTATTCAAATAAATCTTTGTGATGTTTTAGAGCCTCGATATAGGCGGGCTCAATAGGCATAAACATCAATACAAAACTGGGGCTACGCATTCCAATGACATTGGTGTAGTCTTTGCTAGCTAAGTCATCAATGTGTTTACGTACAGCTTGTACATGTTGCTCTAGGGCTTGAGCATACGCCTCGGGCGTGGTGGCAGCAATGACTTTATCATAAGCATTTAAGGTGACTTTGCTATCTATAATCAGCTGTTTATTATCAGGCAGCTTAACAATAAAGTCGGTTTGCTTCACGCGACCTTGATCGTCTTTAAAACTGGTTTGCGCCTCGTAATGCGCCTCTTCCATTAAACCACTCATTTCCAAGGTACGACGCAACTGGGCCTCGCCCCACGCACCACGCTGTTGCGAATCGCCTTTTAAGGCCTGCGTTAAATTACTGGCCTCTGCGCTCATCTTTAGGCCTACATCCATAATATTTTTTATTTCGGTATACAGGCTAGCTTGGCCCCGCTGTGAGGCGTCGTGAACTTCATTAATGCGTTTTTGGAAGCCATCTATTTGCTCTCTGAAGGGCTTAAGCAACTGATCCAAGCCGACTTGACTGCTTTGTGCAAAGCTTTTACCTTTTTCTTCAAAGATTTTGTGTGCTAGGTTTTCGAACTCTTGAGTTAGGCTGCCACGAGCTTGCGAGAGCAAAAGCAATTGTTCTTCATAATGAGCCTCTCGCTGTTCATGCGTTGTTTTTAAGGCGGTGTGCTCGCGCCATAAGTGATTCAGTTCAGCTTGAGACTGCTGTATTTGCATCTGCGCTTGTTGGGCTTGGTTTTGTGCCACTAGCAGCTGTTGCATTAAGCTCTGTTTTTCTGTTTCTGAAATACCCAGTTTTTTTTCTATTTCATACTGCTGCGTGCGCCACTGCTGATCTTGCTGCTGCAAACGTTGAGCCATGGTGCGTGTTTGCCATAAATAAGCCATGCCAAAACCGATGATGCCTAATACCAAGGCGACTAGCCACCCCATCACACCAAACTCTGCCATAATTCGTCGATCCTATAAAAAAAGCGGCGCTGATAACGCCGCTTTTTATGTTTACATTAAGCTAGGGCTTCTTGAGCGGCCTGCTCGGGCGTATAGCCCTCGAAAAATAAATCCGTAAACCACTCGGCCTCTTCTTCGATGTATGCCTGAGCCTCTTGTTCGGAGGCACCTGCTGCCACCAAAAAACTCTCAACTTCGATACACCACTGAATCAACTCGATTTCTTCGGGATCCAGTTCCTCTTGTTTTTTCGCCATATGAGGCTCCTAATGGTAAGTCATGAACACCTGCAGCCCCATTTTAACCGGACTAGAGGAAAATAGCCCACTGTGTTTATGACTGGGTCGGCAAATAAGAGCGTTGCGGATCTGACCAAAAATCTAACTCTGGCCCGAGTGGAATAATCCCATTAGGATTAATAGTAGGATGGCTACCGTAATAATGGGCTTTAACGTGATCTAAATGGCAAGTTGCTGCAATCTCTGGCCACTGATACAAGTCGCGGGTATAGGCCCATAAGTTGGGATAGTCCACCAAACGACGTAGGTTACATTTAAAGTGTCCATAATACACCGCATCAAAGCGCACCAAGGTCGTGAAAAGTCGCCAATCAGCCGCCGTAACACGCTCGCCCAATAGATAGCGTTGCGTACCTAACAAGTCCTCTAATTGATCTAAGCTATCGAATAGCTCTTGGACGGCCTGCTCATAGACCGACTGTTCAGTAGCAAAACCTGCCTTGTACACCCCATTATTGATCTTGTCATAGGTGAAAGCATTCATCGTCTCAAGGGACTCGGCCAAATCAACCGGTAAGTAATTGCCTGCTTTGGCTCCGACTTGGTCAAAAGCCGAATTAAACATTGCAATAATATCGGCGGATTCATTGCTGACCGCTTGATTAGTCTGTAAATCCCATAGCAATGGCACGGTCACCCGACCGGTATAGGTGGGCTGCGCACGCTGATAGAGCTCGTACAAACAACGGGCTTGTTGTACTGGGTCGGGGGTCACACCTGCCCCTTCAAAGTTCCAGCCTTCAGCGCCCATATACGGGCTGACCACCGACACACTAATCATAGACTCAAGACCTTTTAGCGCCCTGAAAATTAATGTACGGTGTGCCCAAGGACACGCCAACGAGACATAAAGATGGTAGCGCCCAGGTTCAGCTATAAAACCAGAGGATCCGGTAGGCCCTGCCTGTCCATCAGCCGTAATCCAACTCCTAAACTGGGACTCCGTGCGTACAAAACGTCCCCCCGTTGCTTTGGTGTCATACCATTCGTCTACCCACTGACCTTGAACTAAGAGTCCCATACGTATCCTTATATCTAGCTGCGTGCAAGCCGCGATCATTCCATTCTATCGCATCTAAGTCGTATCCTGCAGCCTGCAGCTATTTTCTCAGGGAGCCCTTACAGTCCAACATTAAATGGGTGCGCCTAGAGATCCTCGGTACCCGCAATTAAGCGTAAATATTTCATAAAAAGATCGCGGTGCTCTTCGGGCAAACGGTTTAATAACTGCGCTTCAATCTCGAGGTCACGCGGCATGACCTGGTTTAATACCTGAATGCCACCTGCAGCCAAATACAGCTCGTAGGCTCGACCATCGACCGCCGACGGTTTACGCTCGATTAAGCCAGAGCGACTCATGCGACGCACCATGTCCGCGACCGTGTTTCTATCCATGGCTAACCGATCGGATAAGGTATTTTGATTAAGCCCAGGCTCTTTATAAAGCAGCACTAAAGCGGCTTTTTGCCGTGGTGTAACCCCCACTTCGCCAAACTCTTTTGCAAAGACTTCCTCTGCTTTGAAATGTGCACGTCTTAATAAATGCGATGGAATATTTTGCAGCTGAAAATCATGCAAAATTCGCTCTACTTCGTTAGAAATAGGGACAGAATCAGAAGAAGATGAGGTAGATGTTGTCATTCTAAAAATACGCATTCAGCGCCAAAAATAAGACCATTACACCGGAAAGACTCATTATACCCCTGTCGCCATAGCCGCTGTTCGAGCAAGGGTTACCCCCTGTTTTCAATCGTAAACCAGAGCCCTAATATAGTACGTATACGTAATATAAACCCATCTATCAAAGGAGAGGCATTCATGCACAGTGTTGATCTGCAACCCGAGTCTACTCGCATTCGCCGCATTCTACGCTCTGACGTGCTACCGGCTCCTCGTTTCCATTATGCACCGGCTGTACAAGTAGGCACGGATATTTATATCTCTGGTCTCGTGGGCTTAGATCCCAAAACCGGTCAATTAGCCGGTTTAACCGCTCTAGAGCAAACACGCCAAATTCTCAACAACTTAACGGCTTTTTGTATCGAACAAGGATGGTCGCTTGATCAGCTTATTCTTGCACGCGTGTACTGCGCAGGTGATAACGCTGCTGATGGCATGAATCAGGCTTGGAGCGAGTTTTTTAGTCAATACGCTCCACCTGCTAGAACGTTCACTGTTGTCAAGTCCCTGCCGCTCAATGCAGCGGTGGAAATTGAGTTTCAACTGTCAATGTGAGGAGAATCACGATGAATGAAGGAAAAATTCTTGCTGGCTTCTTAGCTCCACACCCTCCGCATTTGGTTTATGGCGAAAACCCGCCTCAAAATGAACCACGCTCCGAAGGAGGCTGGGAGTCGCTACGCTGGGCTTATGAACAAGTTCGTGAAAACATAGAACGCCTTAAACCCGATGTGCTGTTGGTTCACTCACCGCATTGGATTACACAGGTGGGACATCACTTTTTAGGAGTCCCCCATCTGCAAGGTCGTTCAGTGGACCCAATCTTTCCCAATATTTTCCGCTACGACTTCAATCTGGATGTAGACGTAGCGCTAGCCGAAGCCTGCTGTGCCGAGGCCGCTCGTTTAGGTTTGGTTAGCAAAATGATGCGTAACCCAAATTTCCGTGTGGATTACGGCACCATCACTACTTTGCATATGGTTCGACCAGAATGGGATATTCCTGTGGTCGGTATTTCAGCCAACAACACGCCCTACCACCTCAATACCAAAGAGGGTCTAGAGGAAATGGATGTGCTGGGTAAAGCCACGCGTGAAGCCATTCGTAAATCGGGCAAACGTGCCGTCCTACTAGCTAGCAATACGCTGTCTCACTGGCACTTCCACGAGGAACCTGAGCTGCCCGAGGACATGTCCAAAGAGCACCCCGAACGCTACGACGGCTACAAGTGGGATATACGCATGATCGAGCTGATGCGCAAAGGTCATATGCAAGAGGTCTTCCAACTGCTGCCTCAATTCATTGACGAAGCCTTTGCTGAAGTGAAATCTGGCGCCTTTACCTGGATGCACTCGGCTATGGGTTACCCCGAATTAGCCGGCAAGCTACATGGTTATGGCACCGTAATTGGTACAGGTAATGCCGTCAT
This sequence comes from uncultured Paenalcaligenes sp., assembly GCA_947626245.1. GTDB lineage: Bacteria > Pseudomonadota > Gammaproteobacteria > Burkholderiales > Burkholderiaceae_B > Paenalcaligenes. The sequence goes on from CANQRK010000059.1 coordinate 8,778, forward strand.
CGAGTGGAACCTCGAAGAAGCGGGGCTTTCGCAACTACAAGCCAATACTCAGCCCGCTTAATTCCAATAAAAAAATTAGGAGACATTAACGTGACCATCGTATCCGCTTTTCTCGTCCCCGGCAGCCCTCTGCCCCAACTACGACCCGATATTGCCCCGTGGGGTCGTCTTCGTGATGCCATGGCCAAAGTCGGTCAAGCCCTAACAGACTCTAAGCCCGATTGTATTTTGGTGTACTCCACTCAATGGTTTGCAGTACTAGATCAGCTATGGTTAACCCGTCCATGCAGTACCGGAATGCATGTAGATGAAAACTGGTACGAATTTGGCGAACAACCCTTTGAGATTTACTCGGCCTCCGATCTGGCTCAACGCTGTATCGAGGCCTGCAACAGCTCGGGTATCAAAGCAAAAGGCGTCAATTACGACCACTTCCCTATAGATACCGGCACCATTACCGCGACCACGCTGATGAACATGGGCACAGCCCAACTACCCATCGTCGCTGCGGCTAATAATCTGTATCACGGCCCCGAACAAACCGAACAGCTTGGTGCTCTAGCCGCGACAGCTCTGCACGATAAACGAGTCGCAGTCGTCGGTATAGGAGGCCTATCCAGCAGCGCTTTTCGTCAAAACATAAAGCTAGACACCGACCATATTCTCTCTAAAACCGATGATAACTGGAATCGACGTATTCTCGATCTGATGGAACAGGGCGACATCGCTACGCTGCGAAAGGAGCTGCCCCGCTATGCCTCCGGAGCCAAACCCGATATGGGTCTAAAGCACTTTTACTGGCTCTTAGGCAGTATGAACGGCCAGTTCAAAAACGCCACGGTTCACGAATACGCCCCACTGTATGGCAGTGGTGGAGCCGTTATCGAGTTCAATATTTAGCATAAGTCATCAAGAGGGCCGCCTCAGCCCTCTTGAGCCCTTAAGGAGTATTTTCATTGAAGCAGTATAAAAACTATATTAATGGTCAATTCGTCGAAAGCCAGCAGGTCTTTGCGGGCATTAATCCCGCCACAGGCGCTCGTATTGCTGATGTCCACGAAGCCACTCAAACAATGGTGAATGAGGCTGTCACAGCAGGTCAACATGCAGTCAAACGCTGGGGCACTCGCTCTGTGACAGATCGCGCTGATATGCTCTATCGCATTGCCGATGAAATAGATCGACGTGCTGACGATTTCCTAGAAGCCGAAATGCTAGATACCGGCAAGCCTATTTCTTTAGCATCCAAGCTAGATATTCCTCGAGGTGCAGCCAATTTTCGTATTTTTGCCGATATTCTGAAAACAGCTCCCCTAGAAAGCTTTCGTACCGAACTTGCCGATGGCGCCCATGCCATCAACTATGCAGTACGCAAACCCTTGGGGGTCGTTGGCATTATTTCTCCATGGAACCTGCCCTTATTACTATTCACATGGAAAGTCGCCCCCGCTTTGGCCTGTGGTAATGCCGTGGTGGCAAAGCCCTCCGAAGAAACACCTGGCACCGCCAGTTTATTAGCCGAAGTCATGCAAAGTGTAGGACTACCTGCGGGTGTCTTTAATCTAGTCCATGGTTTTGGACCTAACTCGGCAGGCGAATTCATTACCACCCACCCCGACATTAATGCGATTACCTTTACCGGTGAATCCAAAACGGGAACCACCATCATGAAAGCCGCCGCCGAGGGGGTCAAGCCGGTCTCTTTTGAGCTAGGTGGTAAAAATGCAGCCATTATTTTTGCAGACTGCGATTTTGAAAAAACAGTAGACGGCATTGCACGTGCAGCATTTTTAAATAGTGGTCAAGTGTGTCTGTGCTCCGAGCGTATTTTCGTTGAACGCCCTATTTACGATCGCTTTGTGCAAGCCTTAGTTCAGCGTGCTCAACACATTAAACTGGGTGACCCCAACGACCCTTTGACCACCATGGGCCCTGTCATTTCCGCTGGTCATCGTGACAAAATCTTCAGTTATTTTGACCTCGCGCGCAAGGAAGGCGCCGAATTCCTATTTGGGGGAGCTACCCCAAAATTTGGTAACGAGTTAGACAAAGGATTTTGGGTCGAGCCTACCCTCATTGCAGGCCTACCGGATCATGCTCGCAGTGTTACCGAAGAAATCTTTGGACCTATTGCTCACATCACGCCCTTCGATACCGAGCAAGAGGTCATTCAGCGCGCCAATGCCACCGCTTATGGCCTAGCCGCTAGCATCTGGACTACCCATCTAAGCAAAGCGCATCGAGTAGCGCAATCCATGAATGTAGGCGTTGCTTGGGTAAATACGTGGTTTCTACGCGACCTACGCACTCCCTTTGGTGGCAGTGGCTTGTCTGGCATTGGCCGCGAAGGCGGTATTCACTCGTTGAACTTCTACTCAGAACTCACCAATGTGTGCATTCACGTAGATGCCTAAGGAGACTCTCATGACTCAATCTACCACTGACTCTCAGACCTCATCTGCCAGCGTTATTGCTGGTCGTGCCCAACCTCGAGGTAAGTTCCCTCATATCAAGCGCGCTGGTGACTTTCTGTTTGTCTCGGGCACCAGCTCACGCTTGCCAGACAACAGTTTTGTCGGCGCAAGTGTCGATGCAATGGGCGTACTCGATGCCGACATCCGAGCTCAAACCCACGCCGTCATCCAAAATATTCAGGCCACGCTACAAAGCGTAGGAGCAGACTTAACCGATCTGGTCGAGCTTTCCACCTACTTAGTCGATATGGGTGACTTCAAGGGCTATAACGAAGTCTATGCAAAGTACTTTGACTACGATGGCCCCACTCGCACCACGGTGGCGGTGCATCAACTACCTCATCCTCTGCTACGAATTGAAATCAAAGCCGTGGCCTATAAACCACTGGACTCAACCCCATAAAGGAAGTCAGCATGACCCCTCAACAACGTGAAGAAGCCGCTTTAGCGCTTTATCAAGCCTCTCAGGGCGGCCCTCTGGTTCAGCCCTTACGCGAGCTCTACCCCTCTATGTCGGCCGAAGACGCCTATGCCATTCAGACCCTCACTACAGAGCGTCGTTTGCAACAAGGTCAACGTATTGTCGGCCATAAAATAGGACTAACCTCTTTGGTAGTTCAACAACAACTGGGCGTAGATCAACCTGACTTTGGCACGCTGTTTGATGATATGTCTTTTGGAGACATGGAAAGCATTCCCCTATCGCTATTGCAGCAACCCAAAATAGAAGCCGAGATTGGTTTTGTGCTCCATCGCGATCTAAACATGGAGCGCCCTACACACCAAGAGGTCCTGCAAGCCATTGATTACGTCGTGCCTGCCCTAGAAGTGGTAGGTAGTCGTATTGCTGATTGGAATATCAAGTTTGTCGATACTGTGGCCGACAATGCCTCCAGTGGTGTCTATGTGTTGGGCTCAACACCTATGTCACTAAAAGGTCTAGATCTGAGTCT
>CANQRK010000060.1 GCA_947626245.1 uncultured Paenalcaligenes sp.
CTATTACAGCATCCTGATGTAGAGGCGGTGACCTCGTTTATTGGTATTGATGGCAATAATCCGACCTTAAATACGGGGCGTATGCAGATTGCCCTGACTCCGCATGCAGATAGAGGTCAGACCGCTCATCAGATTATCCACGAGCTGCAATCTAGTTTTAGTCCACAGCCTGATTTTCAAATTTTCTTTCAGCCGCTGCAAGAGCTGACCGTAGACGATCGTATCAGCCGAGCCACCTATCAAATGGCGTTGTCGGATCCTGACCCGACCTTATTGAATGCCTGGGTGCCGCTGTGGTTAGAGCAGTTACAGCAGTTGCCTCAGTTAGCCGAAGTGGCCACCGATTTACAAATGAGGGGTCAGCAAGTCATTGTAGATATTGACCGAGATGCGGCGGCGCGTTTGGGGATTAGTAAATCCACCATTGACGATGTACTGTACGACGCCTTTGGTCAACGTTTGATTTCTACCATTTACACGCAGTCGGCACAGTACCGTGTGGTGCTCGAGGTCGAGCCACAATTCCGTCAGTCACCGGACAACTTGGCTTCGATTTATTTACCTACGCGCAGTGGTCAGGTCGTGCCTTTAGCTACGGTTGCTACTCTACGTCAAGCGCCTGTAGAGCTTTCTATTGATCGTCTAGATCAGTTTCCTTCAACCCAGCTATCGTTTAATGTGGCGGCGGGTTATTCATTGTCCGATGCGGTTGCTGCTATTCAGCAAAGTGCGGTGGATTTTGACATTCCCCCTTCGGTAGAGCTGCGCTTTTTGGGGGCGGCCCAAGCCTTTGAGGCGTCTTTATCTAGCACATTGTGGCTGTTGTTGGCGGCCGTACTGACCATGTATATCGTATTGGGCATGCTTTACGAGAGCTACATTCACCCGATAACGATTTTATCCACGTTGCCATCGGCTACGATTGGTGCGTTGGCGGCGCTGCTGTTGACTGGGCGTGAGCTAGACATGGTGGGCATTATCGGTATTATTCTTTTAATCGGTATCGTAAAGAAAAACGCCATTATGATGATTGATTTTGCCTTGGCGGCTCAGCGCAAAGACAAGCTGCCCGCCGATCAAGCCATTTATCAGGCGGCGTTATTACGCTTCAGACCCATTTTAATGACGACCTTTGCGGCGTTGTTTAGTGCGATCCCGCTCATGTTAGCGACCGGAGCTGGTGCGGAAATGCGTCAGCCTTTGGGGTTAGTCATGGTAGGGGGATTGGTCTGTAGCCAGCTACTGACGCTGTTTACGACTCCAGTGATCTATTTGTTTTTTGATCGTTGGTCTCAGCGTTGGCAGGCGTATAAGCAGAGCAAAACATGAGACGTTGGCTAACGTTTTTCATTATGCGACCGGTAGCGACTTCGCTGCTGTGTATTGCCATGGTGTGCAGTGGGCTACTGGCTTTGGCGCAGTTGGCTGTGGCCCCCTTGCCGCAAATGGATTTCCCCATGATTTCCGTCAGTGCGAGTTTGCCTGGTGCGAGTCCTGAAACCATGGCATCTAGCGTGGCTATGCCACTGGAGCAGGCTTTAGGGGCTATTTCTGGTGTGGATGAAATGAGCTCCCGTAGCTCAGAGGGCTCTACACGCATTACGTTAGTGTTTGATTTAGAGCGAGATATTAATGAAGCCGCACGTGATGTGCAGGCTGCCATAAATCAAGCGCGCCCCATGTTGCCTTCAGGTATGCGTGGCTCGCCCTCTTATTTCAAAATCAATCCCAATGCCGCGCCTATTATGGTGTTGGCGATGACCTCACCGCTAGCCACGCGAGGACAGCTTTACGATATGGCAACCAGCATTGTGGCGCAAAAGTTATCGCAGGTGCCGGGTGTTGGGCAGGTGGACGTAGGGGGTGGCTCGTTGCCGGCCGTGCGTATCAGTGCTAATCCCGAAGCCTTAGCGGTAGCAGGTCTCAGTTTAGATGATGTTCGCTCTGCCCTTAGTGGGGCTAACTCCTTGCGACCCACCGGGTATTTGGAAAACGCAGAGCAGCAGTGGTGGCTAAGTACCAATAGACAGATGAATCAGGCGGACCAAATTGCCCCTCTCATCTTAGGCTGGAATGAAGGCGCTGCGATTCGTCTAGAGGACGTGGCCTTGGTTGAGGATTCGGTCGAGGATAAAAATAACCTAGGCTTTGTGAATGACCAAGAGGCTGTCCTCTTGTTGATACGTCGTCAGTCTGATGCCAATATTATTGAAACGGTAGAGGAAATACGCGAACGTTTACCACAGCTAGAGGCCATGCTGCCTTCAGATGTGCATTTGCAGGTCGCTCAAGACCGGACGCCTAGTATTCGCGCTACCCTTGAAGAAGCCCAAACCACTTTATTTATTGCCGTCATTTTGGTGGTATTGGTGGTATTGATTTTCTTGCGAGACTGGCGTGCGGCATTGATTCCGGCGGTCGCTGTGCCAGCGTCCTTAATCAGTACCTTTGCGTTGATGTATTTCTTTGGTTTTACCTTAAATACCATTTCGTTGATGGCTTTGATTGTGGCCACCGGCTTTGTGGTGGATGATGCCATCGTGGTGCTAGAAAGCATCATGCGCTACCTAGAACAAGGCCTCAGCCCTCTGCGTGCTGCTGCTCGGGGTGTGCGTTCGGTGGGTTTTACTGTAACGGCCATGAGCGTATCTTTGATTGCGGTGTTTGCCCCGCTCTGGTTGGTCGGTGGGCTGGTTGGACGTATGTTCAAAGAGTTTGCTGTGACGTTGTCAGTCGCCGTTATGATTTCTTGGCTGATTTCACTGATGTTAACGCCCATGATGTCGGCCAGCCTATTACGTACACGCCAACGTGGCGTAGCGGATCAAGCCACCTATTGGTTTGAGCGGGTTTTTATTCGCATCGGACAGCGTAGCAGTCGTATTTATGAGTGCACGCTGCGGTGGGCTTTGAAATACCGCTTTTTGACCTTGTTGTCGCTAATTGCCACCATTGTGTTAAATGGTTATTTGTACATGACGGTGCCTAAAGGCTTGTTCCCACAACAAGACACGGGGCAATTAATGGGCTTTTTTAGAACGGATCGAGGGGTGTCTTTCGAGGCCATGGAGCCCAAACTTAACCTGTTCAGAAAGATTATCTTAGAAGACCCTGACGTACAAAATGTAGCGGTCTTTGCCTCGGGGCGAGGAGGGAGTAACTCATCGACGATTATGGTAGAGCTTATACCCTTCGAAGAGCGTGATGCCAGCGCTAACGAGGTAGTGGCTCGCTTGCGAGATCGACTGCAGTCCGAGCCCGGTGCACGTTTATTTTTAACACCCCAACAAGATATTTTTGTAGGGGGTGGCTTAGGACGGGCTGGATCTTATAGTTATAACTTGTTGGGCAGCGAGCTGTCGTTGCTTAAAGAATGGCTACCCAAGGTACAGCAGGCGATGGCGACTTTACCCGAACTCGTCGATGTGGATACCGACTCTGAAGACCGTGGCTCGTTAATTAATTTGGTCATAGATCGAGAAAAAGCCACGGCTTTAGGGGTAGATATGGCATTGATTGCCTCCACCCTGAACAATGCGTTTAGTCAACGACAGATTGGGACGGTGTATGGTCGTTTGAATCAGTATTACATTGTGATGGAGGTGGAAAAGCGTTTTGCTCAAGACCTGGAGTCACTACAGCAGCTAGAGGTAGTGACCGATGGGGGGCAGCGCATACCGTTAGCCGTATTTACCCATTTTGAACCGGGTAACGCCCCGTTAAGTATCAGCCACCAAGGTTTATTTATTGCGGAAAGTGTGTCATTTGGTCTGGCGGATGGCGTGTCGTTGGATCAGGCCATTAGTGCCATTGATGAGGCGATGGCACAAATTAGTTTGCCTACGCACCAAATACAAGCCGGTTACGATGGTTCGTCACGCGTTATGCAGCAGGCCTTGGCACAACAGCCTCTGTTGCTGTTGGCGGCCTTGGCAGTGATGTATATCGTGCTAGGGATGCTTTATGAAAGTTATATGCATCCGCTGACTATTTTATCCACTTTACCTTCAGCGGGTATTGGGGCGTTGCTAGCGTTAAAAATGTTGAATCAAGAATTCTCCATTATCGCCATGATCGGGGTGTTTTTGCTAATTGGTATCGTCAAGAAAAACGCCATCATGATGGTGGACTATGCGCTGTATGCCCAACGGGAAAAAGGACTAGATACCGTGCAGGCAGTGTACGAGGCCTGTATGGTGCGTTTCCGTCCTATTATGATGACCACCATTTCAGCTATTTTGGGCGCGGTGCCGTTAATTATTGCGACCGGACCGGGGGTGGAAATGCGCCAACCTTTGGGTTTAACCATTGTGGGCGGCTTAATTGTGAGTCAGATTTTGACCTTGTATACCACACCCGTGGTGTACATCTATCTAGAGCGTTTAGCGCAGTTTTTTCGACCAACTAAAAAGGCCTTAGCATGAAGACGTGGGCATTAAGTGTATTGAGTATGGCGGTGTTCACTGGTTGTGCCGTCGGCCCCGATTATCAGCCCGTTCATACGGCCTTAAGTCAGGACTACGCGGCAGCAGCGTTGTTTCAGGACCAAGCCTGGTTGCCCGTGGATAGCAGCCAAGCGCCTGCGTCACAACCTTGGTGGCAGTTATTTCAAGATCCCCAGTTAAATCAATGGATTCAAACGCTGCATCAAAGCAATTTGGATTTAGCCCAAGCCGAGGCGCGCTATAGACAGGCACAGGCCTCTTTACAACAAGCCCAAGCCGAGTTTTTCCCTACTATAGGCACTCAGGTCTCGGGGCAGCGTGCTGGCTCAGGACAAACCAGTCCTGCTAATCAATACTCACTCAATGCGAATGTCAGTTGGGAGCCCGATGTATGGGGGCGAGTGCGTCGCAGTGTAGAAGCCGGATCCGCTCAACAGCAGGCCAGTGCAGCCGATTTGGATGCGGTGCGTCTAAGCCTAGAGTCCACCTTCACGCAAAGTTATTTTCAGGCTAAAAATGTACGAGCAGCGCAAGCCTTATATGCTCGTACTTTGGCCGCTTACGAACGTAGTTTGGTCATTGCCCAAAATCGCTATGAAAGCGGTTTAGTGTCAGTGGCTGATGTGGCCGCGGCACAAAGCCAGTTAGAAAATGCACGTACCCAAAGCTTAGCGCTAGAGCGGCAGTGGGGGTTATTACGCAATGCGATGGCGGTTTTATTAGGTTTGGCGCCGGCTCATTTTGAATTAAACGCTGAGGCAGAGTGGGGCGTGTTGCCTCAGGTGCCTGTAGGCTTGCCTGCACAGTTATTGGTTCGTCGTCCAGATGTCGTGGCTGCCGAGCGCCGTGTGGTGGCAGCAAATGCCCAAATAGGTGTGGCGACGGCCGCGTGGTTTCCCAACCTTAGTTTATCCGCTCAGGGGGGCTACCGCAGTGGTTCGTGGTCCGATTGGCTTAGCGCGCCAGCGCGATTTTGGTCTTTAGGACCAGCTTTAGCTTTGACTGTATTTGATGGTGGCGCACGCAGTGCACGGATTCGTGATGCCGAAGCGGCTTATGATGTACAAGCGGCGGCCTATAAAAAGGTTGCTCTAGATGCGTTGCGCGAAGTAGAAGACGAGCTTGTGCAGTGGCATGGTTTACAGCGTGAACTAGACAGCCAAACCCGAGCAGTAGAAGCAGCGCAACGTTCTTTAACGCTGACTCGTAATCAGTATGAAGCGGGACTGGTGGATTATTTATCGGTGGTGCAAGTGGAAACCAGCGCTTTGTCTGCAGAGCGTTCGTGGTTAAATCTACAAACAGAGCTTTATTTAAACGCTGTACGTTTGATTGCGGCCTTGGGTGGACAGTGGTAGTAAAGATACAGACTGATACATAATTAGATTTAGTGGTATGATTCATTCATTATTTTAATGACTTACCATCGCTAATTATAATTCAAGGTGCCGACCATGAACCAAGTAAGTAATGTGGAAAACGCTGATGTAGTTGCTCTGACTCCGTCTCATTTGATGTCCGGTATGGTGCTTGCCAAGCCCCTTTACACCAGTACGGGTATGCTTATGCTGAACAAAGACAGCGAGCTTACCGAGCGCTTAATTACCCGACTACAGCAATTTGAACAAAGCGAAGACAGCACAATGCTGATCTATGTTCATGAAACCCTCTAAAGGGATCACAGCGCCGGCACGTAGGTCGCTATCTTTTAACTAGCCCTGCATCCAAATTTCTAGGCCTTCTACCCAGTCGGCCGCGGGCAAGCCATAGGCCATCGTAATATGGGTCGCTCGCTCGTATAACACATCAAAATCGACGGCGGGCGCTTCTTTAAACGCAATGGCTACAATATTGCCATCGTGCGATTCGGGTAACCACGCCACGGCAGCAAAAGTCTGCTGCAACAAATGCAAATTGCGCGCATGCACGTGCTCATTGCCTAATAAATTAATCGTCATAATGCCTTGTTCAGCCAAAACTCGCGCACAGGACTGATAAAAAGCCAGACTTTCTAGAGCCGGTTGATCGGCTTGGGCACTGTATAAATCCACCTGCAAAATATCTAACGAAGCCCCTTTGGTTTGCGATAGTTGCTGATGAGCATCATTCACTATGACATGTAATCGATCGTTGTCATCGGGTAGGCCGAAAAGTAGTCTGCAGGCTCGCACCACATCGGGATTTAATTCAACAGCGCTACTATGCGAGTAGGGGTAGTGCTGATAGCAGAATTTAGTTAATGAGCCAGCTCCTAAACCCAGCTGCATGATGTGTTCAGGTTGATCCATAAACAGCTGCCACATCATCATTTGTTGTACGTATTCCAGCTCTAGATGGTCGGGTTGATCCAGACGCATAGCGCCTTGTACCCACGGGGACCCTAAGTGTAAATAACGGACGCCTTCGTGTTCTGAAATAGTAACTTTATCCATAATACCTATTGTTTTTATAGTAATTGGCGGATGCCCGCAATACCGTGAGCGCCGTGTTGTTGGGCTTGTGCCAAGGTGCTGAGACTTTGTCCACCGATGGCATAAACGGGACGACCCGCTTGGGCAGCAAGTTCAGAAAAAGCGTGCCAGCCCAAGGCAGGTTGATCAGGATGAGACGGGGTGTCTAGTACATGCCCAAGCACCACAAAGTCCGTCTGTAGTCGTTGAGCTAATTGTAGATCAGCGCCCGAGTGAACGGACATAGCCAGCAGTTGCGAGGAATCCAGTTGAGTACGCAGATTAGGTGGCAGTAGGGTGGCATCATGACTGCGTACATGTAGACCATCGCACTCAGGGAGCCATTCCAGTGGGTGCACGCTATTAAGCAAACAGCGGGCTTGGTAGCGTTGACACAAGGCAACGGTTTGCTTTAGGGCCTGAAATAGCGCTGGACTATTTGGATGAGCATTTTCCCATGCAGGCTCTCTGAATTGAACTAAACGCAGCCCTTGTTGTAGGGCGTGCTCTAGGCGCTCTAGCCAATGGTTGAGATCGGCGGGGTCACCCAGTTGGCTTAGCGCATAGCGATCAGGTAAAGACAGCCATTTCAACACGGGAAAAGTCGCGGGCAAAATGGGGCCAATAGCCAAGGGAGTCGGTTGGTGGGGGTGATACCATGCCAAGCGTTGATTTTCTTGGGGATTGGGCTCGCCCTCCCATGCGGTAACCTGACAAAAGTGTAGCTCTACGGTTGATTTGGGGTAGTGGTGCACATAGCGCACCCAGGGGGTGACCTGAGTAGCGGTAATGGCAATTTCCTCTTGTAGCTCTCGGATTAGGGCTTCGGTGACCTGTTCATTGGGTTCAATTTTGCCCCCGGGTAACTCCCACCAGTATGCCCATGGTTTGTCGGTAGGGCGACTGCCCAACAGTACCGCCCCATCAGCGCGTAATATCACCCCAACAGCAACGCGTACATAGGGTTTAGAGGACATGGTTCGCCACCCAATCTTTGGCAAATTGCTGTGCGACTCGACCCGAGCGTGAACCGCGGTAAAGAGCCCATTGTAGGGCTTCGAGACGGGCGCTTTCGACTTGGTCTGCTGGGCAACCCAGTTCTTTGAGCCAGTAATACACAATATCCAAATAATCGTCTTGTTTGAATTGGTAGAACGAGAGCCAAATACCAAAGCGTTCAGACAACGAGATTTTTTCCTCTACGGCTTCGCCATAATGGATTTCTCCCGTGGCCGGAGTGGTAGTCGCCAAATTATCAGCTGCGTATTCTGGCATTAAATGGCGACGATTAGAGGTAGCGTAAATCAACACATTGGCACTGGTGGCGGCGATAGAGCCGTCGAGTACAGATTTAAGGGCTTTGTAACCGGCCTCGCCATCTTCAAACGAGAGATCATCGCTAAACACGATAAAGCGTTCGGGGCGATCTGCAATCAGCTCGATAATATCTGGCAGGTCGCCCATGTGGTCTTTGTCAATTTCAATCAGACGTAATCCCTGATCCGCAAATTCGTTCAGCATGGCTTTGACTAGTGAACTTTTTCCGGTGCCACGAGCGCCAGTCATCAGTACGTTATTGGCAGGTTTGCCCGCTACAAAGTGAGCGGTATTGCGCAGCAAGGTGTTTTTTTGTTGTTCTACGTGCTGTAGGTCGCTAGGCTGAATGGGGGCGAGGTGTTTGACGGCATCTAGCCAGCCCTGTGCACCGCGACGACGCCAAATAAAAGCAGGCGCATCCCAGTCGATATGAGGAGGTGCAGGAGGGAGGTAGGCCTCCAGTTGTTCGAGCACGCGTTCAGCGCGTTGTAGTAATTGGGTTAAATCGTAATTCAAAATCTTCTCCACTCTAAGAGCACTAGAGTTATTATTAGGGGTTACGTGGTTTTTATGCCGTCCGCGGGTTTAGTTTAGTGACAAATTCGGCTTAAACGCCACAACACCGTATAATTATCCCTTTAGCCTTGGATTTTTTCCAAGCAGGAAATTTTTTCGTTCGGAATACGCTTTGAATCTCCCAAATCTAATGAGCCCCATCGCCGATGATATGAACGCCCTGGATGATGTCATCCGAGGTCGCCTGAACTCAGAGGTCGTTTTAATCCGTACTATTGGGGAATATATTGTGGGCGCGGGTGGCAAAAGAATGCGACCTGCGTTGTTGTTATTGGTTGCCAATGCCTTGGGGTATCAGGGTACGCATCACCATACCTTAGCCGGTGTGGTCGAATTCATTCATACAGCGACTTTGCTGCATGATGACGTCGTGGACGAGTCCGATTTACGTCGTGGTCGTAGCACAGCGAATGCCGTGTTTGGCAATGCCGCCAGTGTGTTGGTGGGCGATTACCTGTATTCCCGTTCATTTGAGATGATGGTCGAAACCCAGTCCATGCGCGCGATGGCGGTGTTGTCCGAGGCCACAACGATTATTGCCGAGGGCGAGGTTCTACAGCTGTTAAACGTACACGATCCCGATGTGTCCGAAGAGCGTTATATGCAAGTGGTGCGCTATAAAACGGCCAAACTATTCGAGGCAGCCGCACAGGTGGGGGCTATCTTGGCTCAGGCGTCACCTCAGCTAGAGCAAGCCGCTTCTGCCTTTGGGCGCCACTTGGGTACAGCGTTCCAGCTCATTGACGATGTATTGGATTACAGCGGCGATGCCGAGGCGTTAGGTAAAAACGTAGGCGATGATTTGCGCGAGGGCAAGCCCACCTTACCGTTAATTCGGGTGATGCAGGTAGGTACAGCCGACGAGCAACGCTTAATTAAAACTGCCATTGAAACCGGTGATGCTGATTTTGCTTTGGTAGCTGCCGCTATTGCTAATACCGATGCCGTGGCCTACACCCGTCAGGTGGCTGACGCAGAAATTCAATTGGCCCTAGACGCTATTGCTGCCTTCCCTGACAGTCAGTTCAAGCAGACATTAATTGGTTTTTGTACGGCAGCCGTACAACGCGACCATTAATTTTTTTTCCTAACTATGCAACGTGTTTTTGGTGTAGTGGGGCGTTCGGGTAGTGGTAAAACTACGCTGATCGAGGCCATGATACCTTGGTTTACTCACCAAGGTATCCAAGTGGCCGTTATCAAGCATAGTCACCACAATTTACAATTCGAGCCGCCTCACAAAGACAGTTCCCGCTTTCGCAGTGCAGGCGCTCGCGAGGTGATCGTGGCCTCTCCGTATCATTACGCGCTATTCCACAATCTAGACCAACAAGACGAGCCACATTTGGCCGAACTGGTCGCGCGACTGCAAGACGATGTCGCTTTGATTTTAGTCGAGGGCTATAGGCAGGCCAGTATTCCGCGCCTAGAGGTTCATCGTCCATCACGTGGTATTGAACCTGTTTATCCCGACACAGAACAGGTCGTGGCGTTGGTTAGCGATGAGGCTTTAGCCGATTTGCCTATGCCAGTATTAGATTTAAACCAGCCCGAGCAAATAGCTGATTTTATCTGGACCTATATCAATAATAAATAGTCCTCTAGCCTAAGACACCTATATAATTTTATTGGGTAAAATGTGTTTTAAGATATTGATTATAATAAGAATCAATCTTAGCCCTTTGTACTAGATTATTTGTGATTTTCACCTATAATTGAGCCCTTTTCATAAAAACTACTTAGGTGTCTTATGCTTATTCAGCTAGATATTGCACAGACGGTTGGCGTTGCCGCCCTATTTTTGGTCATTGGCGAGCTAATCAAAAGGCAAGTTCCTATTCTAAGACGCTATTTTATCCCTAGCCCTATTATTGGTGGTTTGGTGTTTTCCTTAATTACCCTTTATGGACATCAAACGCAAAGTTTTTCTATCGAGACTAACGGTGGCATTCAAGCCTTCTTGCTCATGGCATTTTTTACCACGATTGGTTTTTCTGCCAGTTTTGAGATGCTTAAAAAGGGTGGGGTTGCCGTCGGTATTTTCTTGGCTACAGCCGTTTCACTGGTGATCCTGCAAAACGTCGTTGGGGTAAGCCTAGCAACGGTGTTGGGTGAAAATCCGCTCTTGGGTCTAATGGCTGGCTCTATTACCCTAACGGGGGGCCACGGGACAGCGGCCGCTTTTGCTCCTATATTAGAGTCAAAAGGATTGGTCGGAGCCATGCCTGCGGCTATTGCTGCGGCGACGTGGGGGCTGGTGGCTGGGTGTGTGATTGGTGGACCCGTAGGTTCCTACCTGATGAAACGTCACAAGCTTAAAGGCCATCCGTTTAACCACTCCGATCATAGCGTTGAGATGTTCGACGAGGAATACAACACCGAGAGCGTTGAGTCCACCGAGAAAAAACCGTTGTTGCCTATTTCTATGCAGGCCGTCGTTTTGTTAGCGGTGTCTATGGGCTTGGGTGGTACGTTAATTAGCTGGCTGCAAGGTCAAAACATTACGTTGCCTGGTTACTTGGGCGCGATGATTTTTGCGGCAGTGATCCGTAACATTATTGACGTGAAGGGCTACCGTTTCCCAGAGCGTGAATTCGACGTAATCGGTTCGATTTCCTTGGCATTTTTCTTGGTCATGGCGCTGATGTCCATGAAGCTATGGGAGTTAGTCGAAGTCGCTGGACCGCTGTTGTTAATGCTAGTGGTACAAACTGCGATTATGTTCTTTTTTGCCGCGTTTATTACGTTCCGCGTCATGGGCAAAGACTACGATGCAGCGGTCATTGCAACCGGCCATTGTGGTTTTGGTTTAGGTGCCACACCGAACGCTATGGCTAACATGCAGTCCTTTACTACGGTCAACGGTCCTTCCGCCAAGGCTTTCTTTGTGATTCCAATTGTGGGTTCATTGTTTATTGACTTCTTTAATGCCGTCATTATTACGATCTTTATGAATCTCTTTTCATAAGCCACTCTACGCTTCACGTCAGGAAACCCTAACAACGCCTTCGCTTTGTTAGGGTTTTCTTTATTTATATCAAAGCATTTCTTTTGTTTGAGCCCTAAACTGATCACATAGAATGTGAGTGCTTGCAACTTTTATTGATAGAATGTAAGCCTATTTCAATAGCTGTTTATTTTGCAAGGGTGGCTTAGCTATGTTTGATCGGTTTAGTTTAACGCGGCGTTTTTGGTTGATTGCGGTCGTGTATTGGGTCGTGTTTGCCCTGACCATTGCTTTTGCTAGTGCTGGCTTAATGCAGGCACGTGACAGCTTGCATATTATTCACGACGA
>CANQRK010000061.1 GCA_947626245.1 uncultured Paenalcaligenes sp.
GTGGTCCTACCCTTATCGAATGGGTGACTTATCGCGCGGGCCCTCACTCCAGTTCTGATGATCCCAGTAAATATCGCCCTAGCGACGAGTGGCAACACTTTCCCTTAGGGTGCCCTATTCAACGGCTTAAACAGCATTTGATCGGATTGGGGCATTGGTCCGACGAGGCGCATCAGGCTTACGAGGCCGAACTAGAACTACAGGTTATCGAGGCACAAAAAAAAGCAGAGTCGATCGGAGGCACCATGCAAGAGGCGCACCGCAGTCATGCCGAATACATGTTTGATGATGTGTATTTTGAAAAGCCGTGGCATCTACAGCAACAAGAACAGCAATTCAAGGAGGGCCTATGAGCACACAACCCCTAAGCCTTTTACAAGCCGTGCGCGATGCCCTAGACGTGATGTTAGATCAGGATCCAGATACGATTGTATATGGTCAAGACGTAGGCTATTTTGGTGGTGTCTTTAGGGCGACCGAGGGGCTGCAGGCTAAATATGGCTCTCAGCGGGTGTTTGATGCGCCTATTTCGGAAAGCGGTATTGTGGGTACAGCCATCGGAATGGCGGCCTATGGCTTGCGCCCTGTTGTGGAAATCCAGTTCGGAGATTACTTTTATCCGGCCATGGATCAAATTGTGTCCGAGTTGACCCGCATTCGTTATCGCTCGGTCAATGATTTTGTTGCCCCTGTTACGATTCGCATGCCAGTGGGGGGCGGTATTTATGGGGGGCAGACGCATAGCCAAAGCCCAGAGGCTATTTTCACCCATATTGCGGGGTTGCGTACTGTCATGCCCTCAAACCCTATTGATGCCAAAGGCCTGTTAATTGCGGCTATCCAAAGTCCTGATCCAGTCGTGTTTCTCGAACCCAAACGCTTGTACAACGGTCCGTTCGATGGCTATCACGATAGGGCGTTGCAGTCGTGGCGCGACCATCCTTTGGCCCAAGTTCCCACCGGCTATTACAGCGTGCCATTGGATCAGGCCAGTGTGGTGCGTGCTGGCAGTGATGTCACCGTTTTGGCTTATGGCACGATGGTGCATGTGGCGTTGGCGGCAGCCCAAGACTCCGGTATCGATGCTGAGGTGATTGATTTACGCACCATTTGGCCGGTCGATATTCAAACCATTACCCAGTCTGTTAATAAAACAGGACGTTGTGTGATTTTGCACGAGGCGACGCGCACATCGGGTTTTGGCGCAGAGCTCAGCGCTTTGGTTCAAGAACATTGTTTTTATGCCCTCGAAGCTCCTATACAGCGCGTCACCGGGTGGGATACTCCTTATCCGCATGCGCACGAGTGGGATTATTTTCCTGGTCCTCAGCGAGTGATGGCCGCCTATCAACACGTCATGAAGGAGGACTAGGCTATGTCTCATTACACAATAAAAATTCCAGATATTGGCGAGGGTATTACTGAGGTTGAGATTGTAGAGTGGTTTGTACAGGTAGGCGATCGTTTGATCGAGGATCAGCCGGTGGCAGTGGTCATGACGGAAAAGGTGTCTGTGGAAATTAGCTCACCCGTTGCTGGGCAGGTAGGTAGTTTGGGCGGCACCGAAGGTGAGGTGCTGGCTGTTGGGGCGACCTTGCTAGATATCGCGTTGGGCGATGGTGTTGCGATTACCCCCGAGCCTGCTGCAGCTTCTGACCCTGTGGTCGCAAACGAGCCACTCGCTCAGGCCGAGTCTGCAACGCTTAATACACCTCCTGTGGTGGATCTACCCAGTGACCCGTTACCTACCACCACTCAGACCACGCCACATGAGCGCTTGTTGCAGCGTGTGCAAGCATCTCCTGCCGTACGTAAGCGCGCCGCTAATTTAGGTATTGATTTGAATCAGTTAGCGCAGCAGTTGAAAAAAGATCATCTGCATCATGCGGACCTAGATCAGTATTTAGCTTCGTCCCAATTGGTTTGCTCCGAGTCGAATCAAGCAGGCCTCGAGACGGTGACGGTTATTCCTGTACGAGGTGTGCGTCGGCAAATTGCTAAAAAAATGCAGCTGTCCAAACAAACGATTCCGCATTTTAGTTATATTGAAGCGGTGGATATGACCGCACTCGAGTTGTGGCGTCAGCAGTTAAATCAGCAGTGGGCGTCGTCCCGTGGGCATTTAACGCTTTTGCCTTTTTTAGTGCGAGCTATGTGTTTGGCTATTAAGGACCACCCTGAGGTCAATGCACGTTACGATGCCGATCAAGAGCTTATTGAGCAGTACACCGATGTACACGTGGCCATTGCTGTGCAAACGGACGAGGGACTTAAAGTACCCGTGTTGGCTCAGGCTCAACAGCTCAGTCTTTGGGAGATGGCAGCTCAAATTCGTCAGCTAGCCCAAGACGCGCAGGCGGGCAAGGGGGCGATCAATAGGAAATCCACCATTAGTTTGACTAGCTTAGGCCCCCTCGGAGGCATTGCCGCAACGCCTATTATTAATGCACCCGAGGTATCCATTGTAGGGGTTAATAAATTGGTGCCTACGCCAGTGGTGGTTGAAGGTCAGATTCAGATACGCACCATGATGAATCTGTCTTCTTCTTTCGATCATCGCATCGTAGATGGCTTACATGCGGCCCAGTTTATTCAGTCGGTGCGTACCTTCTTGGAAACACCTCAGGTGTATTTGGTCGATTAGTTAAAGTGAATGCGTTATAACGGGGCTATAGCCCCGTTTATCCTTTTAGTGCTAAGGAAGCCGTTATGAATGACTCTGCACCTAGACAGCATGTGATAGATTGTCTAAGCCCCGTTGGACCACATCGTATGGCGTATACGGAGTGGGGCGAGGCGGACAACCCCCGTGTTTTATTGTGTTTGCATGGCTTGTTGCGTACGGGACGTGATTTTGATGTGTTAGCGCAGCAACTTTGCACTGAGTATCGGGTGATTTGCCCAGACATCGTAGGACGAGGTGCTTCTGAGTGGCTCTTGGATTCCAGTTACTATGCGATACCGCAGTACGTGTCTGATGTGTTGACTCTACTTGCTCACATTAAGCCCCAGAAACTGGATTGGGTAGGCACTTCGATGGGGGGGCTAATTGCTTTAAGTATTGCCGCTCTTCAACAAAACCCCGAGCCTTTGCCTTTTGCTAAAGGGGTGGCTGGGCTGCTGCCTTTTGGCAAGCTAGTCTTAAACGATGTAGGCCCCGAACTAAGCGCCGCTGGCTTAGCGCGTATTGCTCAATATGTTTCCGAACCCAGTCAGTTTGATTCTTGGGAGACCACCGTGCGTGTGGCTCAGCAACGCTGGGAGGCTTTTGGGCAGCACAGTTATGAACAATGGGAACACCTTGCTCGCTACGTGTTCAAGCCTTTGGGTACAGGGTGGGTCAATGCGTATGACCCCAGCATTGCATGGGCTTTTCAACAGCAACTGGAATTAGATCGCGCCAAGCACGGTCGTCTTAGCTCTTTGGCTCAACAGGCGCTATGGCAGGCGTTCGAGTCATTGACTGCGCCCTGTTTAATTGTACGGGGTGAGTTTTCTGATTTATTATCTATAGAAACCGCCCACCAGATGTTGGTGCGACAGCCCCAATCGGTTTTTTATCAGGTGACTGATGTGGGCCACGCGCCTACATTAATGCAACCCGATCAGCTGAACGTGCTTTCACAGTTTTTACTGAAGGAATAACATGATAGTAGACCTGCACTGCCATTCCACGGTGTCTGATGGGGTATTAACACCAGACCAAGTGGCGTACCGTGCTCATCAAAATGGCGTAGAACTTTGGGCTTTAACCGATCATGACGAGGTCGGTGGATTGGCCTTAGCCGAAGAGACCGCTCATAACGTGGGGATGGGGTTTGTGCCAGGGGTGGAAATATCGGTCACCTTTTTAGGTAAAACCGTACATATTGTGGGCTTGGGTATAGACTACACCCACCCAGAGCTGATCGATGCGTTGCGTTATGTTCGGTCGGGTCGTTGGCAACGAGCCCAACGTATTAGCGATGCCTTAGCTGGCATGGGCGTTAGTCAAGCGCTCGAGGGCGCTGTGCCGTATGCAACCAATCCCGAATTGGTCTCACGCACCCACTTTGCTCGTTTTTTAGTGGCCGCAGGCTATTGCAGCACTATCCAAGAAGTCTTCAGCAAGTATTTGGGTGATCAGGCTCCGGCGTTTGTTCCTATGCAATGGGCTACCCTCAGCGAAGCCATACAGTGGATTCAACAGGCCGGTGGGGTGGCTGTTATCGCACACCCAGGACGCTACGAATTTGATACCTTGCAGTTTGATTTGCTTTTTGACACGTTTAAAGATTTAGGCGGTGCGGGCATCGAGGTTGTCACTGGCAGTCATGCGCCTCATCAGTATGTGCAGTATGCACAAATTGCCAAGAAATATGGTTTTGAGGCGTCTGTTGGCTCCGATTTTCATGGTCCTGCCGAGGGCAGGCTTGACTTAGGCCAGCTGCCTGCTTTGCCGTCAGGAGTCAAGCCAATTTGGCAGCGTTGGTTAAGCTAGACTGGGGCTAGGCCCTTTTGTTAGAGGTAATAATATGAGTAAAGCCTTTGTCAAAGAGGATGCAGAGCATCACGATGATGACGTGGTGCCCGAGGCAGCAGCCTTACCTGTCGGTACAAAAAATTATTTAACCGTATATGGCTATAAAGCCTTACGCGCAGAGCTTAAGCACCTGCTTAATACTGAACGTCCCGAGGTGGTTCAGGTCGTTTCATGGGCGGCCTCTAATGGGGATCGCTCTGAAAATGGCGACTATATTTATGGTAAAAAACGTTTGCGTGAAATTGATCGTCGCATTCGATTTTTAACCAAACGCCTAGAGATCGCCGAGGTCGTCGATCCTGCGTTACAGCCCAACAAAGACCGCGCTTTTTTTGGGGCAACTGTTGTGTATGCTAACCAAGACGGCGAGGAGTTTACTGTTACTATTGTCGGGGTCGACGAGGCTGAGCCACTCAATGGCAAAATCAGCTGGGTGTCTCCGGTCGCGCGAGCTTTGCTCAAGTCCCAAGAGGGTGATGTGGTTAGCTTACGTACCCCCGGTGGGGTTCAAGAGCTCGACATCTTGGAAATTCATTATCCCTCCAACGTCACTGAGCTTAGTCACGACGATTAGTCTTATTCTTACAAAAAACAAATTTAGCACTGCGTAAAAACCCCCATTCCCTCGGATTGTGGTTAAAATAGCGTGCATTTATAACACTTTTGCATTGGCTCACATCGTGTCCTCAATTCTATATTTCTCTGGCTCCTCTGCCTTGCCCGCTTTTCAAAGCGAGCGTCTTCTCCAGCGTTTCCAATCTTTAGCTTTACCTGTTCAGCATATTGCGGCGTATTACGAGTACTACGTCTGGACCGCAGACGAAGGCCTCAGCCCAGAGCAACAGCAACGCTTAGCTGCTTTGTTGGACGATGGTTTGCCCACCTATGATTTGCAGTCTCAAACTAAAGATCAGTTGGTATTGCGCGTTATTCCTCGTTTAGGTACGGTGTCACCTTGGGCCAGTAAAGCCACTGATATTGCACGTAATTGCGGTATTCAAGGGGTGCGTCGTATTGAGCGTGGCGTACGCTATGTGGTGGATCCTGCGCGTGGTTTGTTGGGTGCAAAAAACCTCAACGCTGACCAGTTGCAGTTGATCGCAGCACAAGTACACGACCGCATGACAGAAAGCGTAGTAGACCAACAGTTTGATGGTGCTGCGTTATTCCAAGAGCTGCCTCCCAAGGCCATGCAGTCTGTGGACTTGCTAGGCGCAGGCATTCAGGCATTGGTTCAAGCTAACCAAACCATGGGTTTGGCACTGTCCGAGGACGAGGTCGAATACTTGTTTGATGCGTTTACCAAATTGGGACGTAATCCACACGATGTAGAGCTACTGATGTTTGCACAAGCCAATAGCGAACACTGTCGCCATAAAATCTTCAATGCCCAGTGGGTGATTGATGGCGAAGCCCAAAGCAAAACGTTATTTGGCATGATCCGCGATACACACGCGGCTCAACCTAGAAAAACCGTGGTGGCTTATGCAGATAACGCCGCCATTATGGCAGGGGGCGAGGCCTCTGTATTCCATGCCAGCTTGCCTGACTCCGAAAGCAAAGGGGCCTACCAGTCTTACAATGGCCTAATCCACACGTTAATGAAAGTGGAAACGCACAACCACCCCACAGCCATTGCGCCTTATCCGGGTGCTGGTACGGGTGCTGGTGGCGAGATCCGCGACGAAGGGGCAACGGGTCGTGGTTCTAAACCTAAAGCAGGTTTAACTGGTTACACCGTGTCCAATCTACACTTACCGAATTTGCCCGAAGTCTGGGAAGCCGACTCCGCTGGTTTCCCCGAACGCATTGCTACCGCCTTAGATATCATGACGGTGGGCCCTTTGGGTGGTGCGGCGTTTAACAACGAATTTGGTCGTGCTAACTTGCTTGGCTACATGCGTAGCTTCGAGCAAACCATTGGTGGTCAGCATTGGGGCTACCACAAACCTATCATGATTGCTGGTGGTTTAGGTTCTATCGACGATCGTCAAACTCACAAAGATCCGCTACCTGTTGGTGCCTTGTTAATTCAACTCGGCGGCCCTGGTATGCGTATTGGTATGGGTGGTGGTGCGGCCTCCAGCATGACTTCTGGAGTGAACCTAGCTGAACTGGACTTTGACTCCGTGCAACGTGGCAACCCTGAAATGCAGCGTCGTGCTCAGGAAGTCATCGACCGTTGTTGGCAGCAGGGCGAAAACAACCCCATTGTGGCTATTCATGATGTGGGTGCCGGCGGTTTATCGAATGCCTTCCCTGAATTAGTCAACGATGCCGAGCGCGGTGCTATTTTTGACCTGACTCATGTACCTCTCGAGGAATCCGGTTTATCCCCAGCCGAAATCTGGTGTAACGAATCCCAAGAGCGCTATGTATTGGCGATTAACCCCGAAGACCTAGAGCGCTTTAAGGCTATTGCCGATCGCGAACGTTGTATTTGGGCAGTAGTAGGGGTGGCGACCGAAGAGCGTCAATTGCGTGTGACAGATGGCGAAGGCATTCCTGGTTACGCCGAGTCTAGCGCCGATGCGAAAACGCCTGCTCCTGTCGATATGCCTCTAGAGGTCATCTTAGGCAAAGCGCCTCGCACCTTACGCGATGTAAAACGTGCCGAACCCATTGTGGGCGAATTAGATTTGCCTGCTATCCCATTGGGCGAAGCGGTTGAGCGCGTGATGCGTCATCCTACTGTGTCCAATAAAAACTACCTCATCACCATTGGGGATCGCAGTGTGGGCGGCTTGTGTAGCCGTGACCAATTAGTTGGTCCTTGGCAAATTCCAGTGGCTGACTGTGCCGTCACATTGGCTGATTACGAACAAGTACGTGGCGAGTCTATGGCCATGGGCGAACGTAGTCCTATTGCTATTTTCGACGCACCTGCTTCTGGTCGTATGGCCGTTACCGAAGCCCTAACCAACTTGTTAGCCAGCGATGTACGCGATTTTGATGATGTGAAATTGTCTGCGAACTGGATGGCTGCATGTGGTGTAGAAGGCCAAGACGCTGCGTTGTTTGATACTGTCACTGCCGTGAGTCAGTGGTGTCAGGAACTAGGCTTGTCTATTCCTGTGGGTAAAGACTCTCTGTCCATGCGCACAGCGTGGCAAGAAGACGGCAAAGAAGTCGACGTGGTGGCGCCTGTTTCTTTAGTGGTCACTGCATTTGCTCAAGTCGCAGATGTACGCAAAACACTAACGCCACAACTCCGTACCGATGCAGATAGCGTGTTGATTTTCATCGACTTAGCCGAAGGTCGTCAGCGTATGGCGGGTTCCGTGTTGTGTCATGCGTTTAACCAAGTCGGAAGCGCAGCGCCTGACTTTAACAACGCCGAACTATTCAAATCCTTTGCAAGCAGCATCCGCTCGTTGGCAGACCAAGGTCTAATTTGGGCTTACCACGATAAATCGGATGGTGGTTTGTTCACTACCGTGGCAGAAATGGCTTTTGCGGGTCATACCGGTGTGTCGCTAAATATCGACATGCTCACTATTGATCCTCATGCCGAAGACTGGGGCGATTTCAAAATTCGTGCCGATCAGGTCGCTGTCCAACGCAACGAACTTTCCCTAAAAGCGCTCTTTAACGAAGAAGCCGGTGCTGTTATTCAGGTGCCTGCTGATCAACGTGATGCGGTATTGCAGCAGCTACGTGCCGCCGGTTTATCCAAACACTCGCATGTGATTGGTAAACCAAATCAAACAGACACCATTGATGTGTACCGTGATGCCAATTGCATTTACCAAGTGGCTCGTGCCGACTTGGGTAAAGTGTGGTCTGCAGTTAACCACCACATGATGCTCTTGCGTGATAACCCGGCTAGTGCCAATGCTGAACATGCCATGTGGGATGATGTACAAAACCCAGGCTTAACTGTTCAAGCTGCTTTTAATCCCCAAGAAAACATCTCAGCACCGTTTATTCAAACCGGTGTACGCCCGAGAATTGCCGTATTGCGCGAGCAAGGTAGCAACAGCCAGTTGGAAATGGCTTGGGCCTTTAATCAGGCCGGGTTCGAAGTTATCGACCTTCCCATGACTGATTTGCTCAGTGGCCGTCGTCGTTTAGATGACCTCAAAGGGATTGTGGCTGCGGGTGGCTTTAGCTACGGCGATGTACTGGGTGCAGGTCAAGGTTGGGCGCGTACTATTCGCTTTAACCAGATGCTAAATGAGCAGTTCAGCGAGTTCTTCCAACGTGCTGATACCTTTGCCTTGGGCGTATGTAACGGGTGTCAGATGATGGCGGCGTTAGCCCCCATGATTCCTGGTGCAGAGCACTGGCCAATGTTTACTGCTAACCAGTCCATGAAGTACGAGGCGCGTTTGGCTTCGGTGGAAATTGTGGAGTCTCCTTCCATTTTCCTCCAAGGCATGGCCGGTACACGTCTACCTATCGTCGTGTCTCATGGTGAAGGCTTTACCAACTTTGAGCGTCAAGGCAATGCCGATGCCGTTCAGTCTGTATTGCATTACACCGATAACCGCGGTCAGCATACTGAACAGTATCCATACAACCCGAATGGTAGTGCGCAAGGTATTGCCGGTGTGACCACCGCCGATGGCCGCTTTACCATTATGATGCCGCACCCTGAACGGGTGATTCGCAACGTACAGTTGTCTTGGTCTCCAGAGCGTTGGAACGATCAAGATACAGGTGGTGCTGACACAACACACGGTGGACTTACACCTTGGATGCGTTTGTTCAGCAACGCACGTGTCTGGCTAGGTTAAAAAAATCAGCGTATAATCAGGTTTTGGACGGGGTATAAAGACATGCGTCTTATCAAAAAAGCTCTTACATTCGACGACGTATTACTGGTGCCTGCGTATTCGCAGATCTTGCCACGTGATACCGATCTATCTGCGCAGTTTACGCGCGACATCAAACTCAACATTCCATTGGTTTCGGCTGCAATGGATACCGTTACCGAGGCCCGCTTAGCTATTGCTATGGCCCAAGAAGGCGGTATTGGTGTTATCCATAAAAATCTTTCCGCTGAACAGCAAGCGCGTGAGGTTTCCCGTGTGAAACGTCACGAGTTTGGTATTGTGATTGATCCAATCACTGTCACTCCAGACATGACAGTCCGAGACGCCATTCAGCTACAGAAAGAAAACGGTTTCTCCGGTTTGCCTGTTATTGAAAATGGCAAACTGGTGGGTATCGTCACCAACCGCGACTTGCGCTTCGAGGATCGCCTCGATTTAGCCATCCGCGAGGTCATGACCAAGCAAGACCGTTTAGTGACTATGCCCGAGGGTGCAACCCTAGAACAAGCCCAAGCCTTAATGCACAAACACCGCTTAGAGCGCGTGTTAATTGTGAATGATGCGTTCGAGCTGCGCGGTCTAGCGACTGTTAAGGACATCGTCAAAAACACCGAGCATCCTTTTGCATGTAAAGACCAACACGGTCAGTTACGTGTAGCGGCTGCTGTGGGTGTGGGTGGTGATACCGAACACCGAGTCGACCTGCTTTCTAAAGCTGGCGTTGATGCGATTATTGTGGATACCGCTCATGGTCATACCAAAGGCGTCATTGATCGCGTTCGTTGGGTTAAAGAAAACTACCCCCATATTCAGGTTGTGGGTGGCAATATCGCAACGGCAGCTGCCGCTTTGGCCTTGGTCGAAGCCGGTGCAGACGCAGTAAAAGTCGGTATTGGTCCCGGTTCTATTTGTACTACACGTATTGTGGCCGGTGTGGGCGTACCTCAAATTACAGCTATTGCTGATGTGGCCGAAGCCCTACGTGGTACAGGCGTACCTCTTATTGCTGACGGCGGTATTCGTTTCTCCGGAGACGTCTCCAAAGCCATCGCTGCAGGGGCTTCTGCGTGTATGATGGGTGGTATGTTCGCAGGTACCGAAGAGGCGCCAGGCGAGGTTGTTTTATACCAAGGCCGTTCTTACAAGTCCTACCGCGGTATGGGTAGCTTGGGCGCGATGGTCGATGGTTCCGCCGATCGTTACTTCCAAGAAGCCGGCAGCAACGCAGACAAATTGGTTCCCGAGGGTATCGAGGGCCGTGTGCCTTACAAAGGGTCTGTTTTGGCTATCATTTACCAATTGGTCGGTGGTGTCCGTGCTTCCATGGGTTATTGTGGTGCAGAATCCATTTCTGCTTTGCACGAAAAAGCCGAGTTTGTGGAAATTACTGCAGCTGGCGTACGCGAGTCACACGTTCACGACGTACAGATCACCAAAGAAGCCCCTAATTATCGGGCTGACTAAACGCGTTTAGTCTTGTACTTAATGCTTTAATCGGCCAGGCTGCATCACGCGGCTTGGCCGATTTTCATCTACCACTACATAGTTATCATGCACCAACGCATTCTTATTCTTGACTACGGTTCACAAGTAACCCAACTCATTGCACGTCGTGTCCGCGAAGCGGGTGCGTACTGTGAAATTCACCCAGGCGACGTCAGCGACGAGTTTCTGCGCAGTCAGCCTAACCTGAAAGGCATTATTTTATCGGGCAGCCATGCTTCCGTGTATGCGGACGATGCCTTGTCTGTGCCCACCGCGGTTTTTGATTTGGGTGTACCCGTTTTGGGTATTTGTTATGGCATGCAAGCCATGGCGTTGCATTTAGGTGGCAAAACCGAACGCGCTGAGCGTCGTGAGTTTGGTCATGCACAGGTTCGTGCGCATGGTCATACCCAGCTACTCAAAGACATCCAAGACTTCGTTACCCCCGAAGGTCACGGCATACTCAATGTGTGGATGTCACACGGCGATCAGGTCACAGAGCTACCTGCTGGCTTCAAAGTCATGGCGTCCACTGATTCCTGCGCCTATGCCGGTATGGCCGACGAAAGCCGTCATTTTTACGGTGTGCAGTTTCATCCCGAGGTCACACATACCAAACAAGGCCCAGCCATTTTTGAGCGCTTTGTGCGCGATATTTGTGGTTGTAGCGGCGATTGGAACATGCCTGATTACGTCGAAGAGGCCATTGCGTCTATCCGCGCTCAAGTCGGTTCCGACCGTGTTATTTTAGGTCTATCCGGTGGGGTGGATTCGTCTGTAGCCGCTGCTTTAATCCATCGTGCTATTGGCGATCAGCTGACGTGTGTTTTTGTGGACCACGGCTTGTTGCGTTTGAACGAAGGCAAACAAGTTATGGAAACCTTTGCATCGCATTTCGGCATGAATATCATTCATGTGGATGCGAGCGAGCAATTCCTAGGCAAATTGGCTGGCGTCACCGACCCCGAAGCCAAACGCAAAATCATCGGCAAAGAGTTCGTGGAAATCTTCCAATCCGAAGCCGCTAAACAAACCGATGCAAGATGGTTGGCCCAAGGCACCATTTACCCTGA
>CANQRK010000062.1 GCA_947626245.1 uncultured Paenalcaligenes sp.
GTAAGGCTGAGTTTTTGACGATTTTGCAGCAGTATCCAATACAAAATTTACATTTACTAGAGCAAACGGATACCGAGTCAGATCAGCCCATTGCCTGGGAGGCGATGGAGGCCGCTGATGCGCTATTAGTGGCCAGTGGCACGGCGACGCTAGAAGCAATGCTGTTTAAGCGTCCGATGGTGATTTCCTATGTGCTATCGCCTTTGATGAAAAAGCTCATGGCGTGGCAGTCAGGACAAAGTCGTCCCCTAACCGATTGGGTGGGGTTGCCCAATATCTTGGCGCAGGATTTTATCGTGCCTGAGTTGCTTCAGGATGATGCGACGCCAGAACGACTGGCAGAGGCTACGCGTAAAGCATTATTTGATACAACGTGGGCTCAGGACGTATCACAGCGGTTTTTAGCCATTCATCATAGTTTGCGCTTGGATACGCCCCGTATTGCAGCAGATAAAATTCTCGAGGTGGCTCATGCAGGTTGATTTGGCTGCGTTGATAGCTCAGTATGGCGTTATTGCTGGAGTGGACGAGGCTGGGCGAGGTCCTTTGGCTGGCCCGGTGTTTGCTGCTGCTGTTATTTTAGATCCGAATGTACCGTTACCCGAGGTAGCGGACTCAAAAAAACTCACTCCTAAAAAACGTGATGAGCTCGCCTTGCAAATCAAGGAGCAGGCGCTGGCGTGGTGCATAGCCAGTGCCAGTACCGATGAAATTGATGAGATCAATATTCTACAGGCGACTATGTTGGCCATGCGACGTGCTTGCGAGCAGCTGCCAATACGACCCGAATTAATTTTAGTCGATGGTAATCGAGTGCCTACGGGTCTGACTTCTCCTGCTAGGGCGGTCATCAAAGGCGATGATCTGGTGTCAGCGATTTCGGCGGCCTCTATTTTGGCTAAAACGGCTCGTGATGCGGCCTGTTTAATTATGCACGAACAGTATCCGCTTTATGCTTTTGATCAACATAAAGGGTATGGGACTAAGCTTCACAAAGAGCGATTGTTGGAGCATGGCCCATGTCCCGAACATCGGCGTAGTTTTGCGCCGGTGCGTCAATTACTTACGTCTTCTTAATGCGTTATATTCAGTCCAAAGACAATGCCCAATTTAAGCAATTGGTGCGTATTACTCAAGGTAAAAAAACCGAAACGGGTCTGCTGGTATGGCTAGAGGGCGTACACCTCAGTCAGGCATGGCTTGATTTGGGTTTTGAGGTGCTGCAAGCGGTATTTGATACGGAACGCTTGGCGGCTCAGCCTGAGTTGCAGGCTTTGCAGCAGCGTTTGGATGCTCGTCAGTGTGTGGGATTAAGTCCGGCGCTGATGCGTCAGCTGTCTAACGTAGAACAAGCCCAAGGCGTGGCGTTGGTGGTGCAAGCGCCTCAGTATGAATGCCAAGAATCGCAGTCCATTAGTGATAATTGCGTGTATTTAGATCGATTACAAGATCCCGGCAATGTAGGGACCCTGTTGCGCACGTTGGCTGCCGCGGGGATTAAAGACGCCTATTTGTCGCCTGGTTGCGCGTGGGCGTGGTCGCAAAAGGTCTTGCGTAGCGCTCAGGGTGCGCATTTTGTCTTGCGTATTCACGAGCAAGTAGACTACGCCAGCTTTTTGGCGCGCGTACAGATTCCTGTGTATGCCACGGCTTTAGAGCAAGCGGAACCCCTGTATACGCTGAATTTAAATCAGCCGGTTGCATGGGTATTCGGCAATGAGGGTCAAGGGGTGCATCCTACCTTATTGGAACATGCCACACAGCGTGTGTTTATTCCACAAGTGGCCGAGGTAGAGTCTTTGAATGTGGCCGTGGCGGCGGCCGTGTGCTTATTTGAACAGCGCCGCCAACGGTTAAGCGCTTAGTAAATACGCTGATTCAGTCCGACTTCATCCAAGATTTTGGTAGAGATTTCTTCGATGGAGCGAGTTGTGGTGGATAACCACGAAATATTTTCCAAACGCATCAAACGCTCGGCTTCGGCGACCTCGTTAATACATTGCTTTAACGAGGCATATTTGCTATCGGGGCGACGTTCGTTGCGGACTTCGGAAAGGCGCTCTGGATGAATAGATAATCCAAATAGTTTTTTTCTATAAGGCTGCAAGGAAACGGGCAAGGCACCACGCTCGAAGTCATCTGGAATCAAGGGGTAATTGGCCGCTTTGACGCCATATTGCATAGCCAAATAGAGACTTGTTGGGGTTTTGCCACAGCGCGATACACCCACCAAAATGACATCCGCTTGCTCCAAACCATGTAGCAACTGACCGTCATCGTGAGCAAGGGTGAAGTTGATGGCTTCGATACGATTACTGTATTGCTTGGACATGACGTTGCTATGAGAGCGACCCATAGAACGGTCGGCTTTGGTGCCCAAAGCACGCTCGATGTGACGTAAAAAGCTGCCAAATAAATCCATGAAAATACAATTGGATGAGCCGATAATGCGTGCCATTTTGGGATCAATCAAGGTGCTAAAGACCAGGGGTTTTTCTCCTGTTTCCTCAAAGCAACGGTTGATACGCAAACTGACGTCTTGGGCTTTTTCTATCGTATCGATAAAAGGGACCCGTACAGCTTGAAACTCAACGTCTTGAAACTGTGATAAAACCGAGTGACTGAAGGTTTC
This sequence comes from uncultured Paenalcaligenes sp., assembly GCA_947626245.1. Taxonomy (GTDB): domain Bacteria; phylum Pseudomonadota; class Gammaproteobacteria; order Burkholderiales; family Burkholderiaceae_B; genus Paenalcaligenes. The sequence continues at coordinate 2,633 of CANQRK010000062.1, forward strand.
GGCAGTAATGCCCGTGCTGTCAGAAACGACAAAGACAGTACGGTTAATAGGAGATTTAGTCATATTTAATAGCACACTCTAGGACGATAAACGGTACAATCGCAAAGAGTAACAACCATTGGTGTGCTAAGCAAGGCAAGTTTGCCTAATACAGTTGTGCAAATGTATTACACAAACTTGCTTTTTACTTTTTGAAGGTGACTTTTATGTCTTACGTATTACCCTTTGAGACGTTGCGCATGACCGACGTTGAAACAGTCGGTGGAAAAAACGCATCGTTAGGCGAAATGATTAGCCAACTTGCCGGTGCTGGTGTGCGTGTACCTGGTGGTTTTGCAACCACAGCCGAAGCGTTTCGCGAGTTCCTCAAAGCCGATGGCTTAGACAAGCGTATCGAGCAACGCTTAACAACCTTTGATCCCGATGATGTACGTGCGTTGGCCGAGGCCGGTGCAGAAATTCGTCAGTGGATTATCGACACCCCTTTTCCCGCCTCCCTAGAGCAACAAATTCGTGAGTCCTTTGCCAAGCTAGACGCTGATGGCAAGGGTTCTTTTGCTGTGCGCTCTTCTGCAACTGCCGAAGACTTGCCTGATGCCTCCTTTGCTGGCCAGCAAGAAAGTTACCTAAACGTCGTGGGTATTGATGACGTTTTACAAAAAATCCATTTGGTTTTTGCTTCGTTGTACAACGACCGCGCTATTTCTTACCGTGTACACAAAGGGTTTGCGCACGCCGAAGTCGCTATCTCTGCTGGGGTACAGCGTATGGTGCGTTCCGACAAGGGCAGCGCTGGCGTTATGTTCACCATCGACACCGAATCCGGTTTTAAAGACGTGGTGTTCATCACGTCTGCGTATGGTCTAGGTGAAACGGTTGTACAAGGTGCGGTTAACCCCGACGAGTTCTACGTCTTTAAACCCACATTAGCGGCCGGTCACGACGCCATCATCAGCCGTCGTATTGGCTCTAAGCTATTGCGTATGGAGTTTGACGAGAAACGTGAAAGCGGCGAGGCCGTACGCACCGTCGAAGTCCCGGTTTCCGAGCGTAATCGTTACTCTTTAACCGATGACGAAGTCAACGAGCTAGCTCGTTACGCCATGATTATCGAAAACCATTACCAACGTCCTATGGATATCGAATGGGGTCGAGACGGTATTGATGGCAAAATCTACATCCTTCAAGCTCGTCCTGAAACCGTTAAGTCTCAGTTGGGTAACAACGAGGTCCAAGAGCGCTACAAACTCAAAGCCACGGGCGAAGTTCTCGTTACGGGTCGTGCGATTGGACAGAAAATCGGTTCCGGTAAAGTTCGTTTGGTTGGCGATGCTAGCGAAATGCATCACGTACAAGCCGGCGATGTTTTAGTCACAGACATGACAGATCCTAACTGGGAGCCGGTCATGAAATTGGCTTCGGCTATTGTTACTAATCGTGGTGGTCGTACGTGTCACGCGGCGATTATTGCGCGCGAACTCGGTATTCCTGCTGTAGTGGGTTGTGCTAATGCGACTGACGTCCTCAAAGAAGGCCAAGAGGTCACTGTTTCATGTGCCGAGGGTGACGAGGGTCGTATTTACGATGGCTTGCTAGAAACAGAAATCGAAGAAGTCAGCTGGGGTGAAATGCCTGAAATTGGCATGAAAGTCATGATGAACGTGGGTAATCCACAGTTGGCTTTTGACTTTGCCCAAATTCCAAACAATGGTGTGGGTTTGGCTCGTCTAGAGTTCATTATTAACAACAACATTGCGATTCACCCCAAAGCCGTTCTCGACTACCCTAACGTAGACGCTGATTTGAAAAAGGCCGTCGAATCCGCTGCGCGTGGTTACGCTAGCCCCCGTGCTTTCTTCGTAGAAAAATTGGCCGAAGGCGTGGCAACACTCGCTGCGGCGTTCTACCCCAAAACAGTTATTGTACGTATGTCCGATTTTAAATCGAACGAGTACCGTAAATTGGTGGGTGGATCTCGTTACGAGCCCGAGGAAGAAAATCCGATGTTGGGTTTCCGTGGTGCAGCGCGCTACATTTCCGATGACTTCCAAGAGTGTTTCCGCATGGAGTGCGAGGCGCTGAAAAAAGTACGTGACGAAATGGGTCTGACCAACGTTGAAATCATGATTCCTTTTGTACGCACATTAAAACAAGCGGAAAAAGTGGTCAATTTGTTGGCACAAAATGGTCTAGAGCGTGGCAAAAATGGCTTGCGCTTGATTATGATGTGTGAAGTGCCTTCCAATGCGATTTTAGCCGACGAGTTCTTGCAGTACTTTGATGGCTTCTCTATTGGTTCCAACGACATGACTCAGCTTACCTTGGGTCTAGACCGTGACTCCGGTATGGAATTGCTAGCCGATGACTTTGACGAGCGTGATGATGCCGTTAAATTCATGCTCAGCCGTGCGATTCAAGCATGTCGTAAAGCCGACAAATACGTGGGTATTTGTGGCCAAGGTCCTAGCGATCATCCTGATTTGGCCGAGTGGTTACGTGACGAAGGCATTGCCTCTTTGTCTCTCAACCCAGACACCGTAGTCGATACTTGGCAACGTCTTGCTAAGTAATCCCTGGGTGTAGTCCTAAAATGCCACTTCAACCGAAGTGGCATTTTTTGTTGCTAGAGCCTTGGCGCCAAATAGTGCTATGGTTAGTTTATGGTGCGAATTTTTGAAAAAGAGGTCCCCGTATGACAGGTATCACTCCTATTGTGATTGTAGGTGGCGGCGCAGGTGGTCTAGAGCTAGCGGCTAAGCTAGGGCGTAAACATGGTGCGGATCAGGTGTATTTGATTGACAAGGAAACGGATCATATTTGGAAGCCATCACTGCACGAGGTGGCTGCTGGAACCTTGGATATTCACCGCGAAGGACTGTCATACTTTATGTTGGCGCGCGATTGCAACTTCACTTTTTTGCTCGGTACTTTGGTGGGCTTGGATAAGGACAACAAGCAAATCCACTTGGCCGAAGCGGTGAATAATGCAGGGCAGCAGCTGTTCCCCCCTCGTACCATTTCTTATGGGACGTTAGTGATTGCGGTGGGTAGTAAATCTAACTTTTTTAATACGACCGGAGCAGCAGAGCATGCTATTACCTTAGATGCGACGGCTCAAGCAGAACACTTTAGGCTCAAGCTGCTGCATGCGCTGACTAGCGGGGTAACAGCGACCGAACCTACGCCTTTGCACATTACTATTGTAGGGGGTGGGGCCACGGGGGTAGAGCTGGCTGCCGAGCTAACCGAGGCGGTGAATAGTTTTCACTTTTACAGTATCAATCAATTAATGCCTGCCCGTCGCTTATCCATTAGTTTGCTCGAGGGCAGCGAGCGTATTTTGGCGGCACTACCTCCAGAACTATCCGCACGAGCAACTCGTTTGTTGCAAAGCCGAGCGATTCAGGTGAACACCGGGGTACGAGTGACCGAGGTGCAAGCGAATCAACTAATAGATAGCACAGGGCAGGTGTATCCGTCTGATTTATGTGTATGGGCCGCTGGTATACAAGCGCCTTTCTTTTTAACCGAGTTGGGTTTAGAAACGAATCGCATTCATCAGTTGGTGGTAAATGGCCAACTCCAAACTGCCGAGCCGACTATTTATGCCATAGGGGATTGTGCTCAAGCACCGTGGGTGGGCAGTGATGGTTTTTTGCCTGCTCGGGCACAGGTAGCGCATCAGCAAGCGAGCTATTTATATAAGCGTCTTAGTGCGCTTATCCAAGGACACAGCAGCACGACCGAGTTTATCTACAAAGACTATGGCTCATTGGTATCAGTAGGGCATACCAAGGGAGTAGGTAGCTTGATGGGGGTGTTGTCAGGAAAAAGTTGGTTTGTAGAGGGTTTGGTGGCCAGAACCATGTACATGAGCTTGCACTTAATGCACCATGCCGCAGTGATGGGGGTGGTGCGCACCTTTAGGGTAGTGCTTGGGCGGTTGTTGTTAAAACGATCCGCCCCGCGTATTAAATTGCATTAGTCGCGCTGACGGGTGTCGTTTTTCATCCAGCGCTCTTGTTCGCGTTGCCAGTCGCGATCCCTAGAGGTATCGCGCTTGTCGTGATTCTTTTTACCTTTGCCCAAGCCAATGTCCATTTTGATACGACCGCGGCTGTAATGCAGGTTTAAAGGAATCAAGGTGTAGCCGCGTTGTTCAACTCGACCAATTAGCTTATTGATTTCTTCGGATTTTAATAACAGTTTACGGGTACGGGTAGTATCAGGCACAATGTGGGTGGACACCGTAGAAAGTGGGCTGATATGCATGCCAATCACCCAAATTTCACCGTCGCGGATGACCACATAGCTTTCGGCTAACTGTACATGTCCACTACGAATGGCTTTGACTTCCCAGCCTTGCAAGACTAAACCGGCCTCGTAGCGTTCCTCAATGAAATACTCGTGCCGTGCTTTGCGATTTTCAACAATACTCATGAATTCATAACCTATTTTAGGTAAAATCGATCTATTTTATCCACTAACCCAAATCGATGCATACTGTAAAACGATCCGTATTAGTTCCTTTTTCTGCTTCTCACATGTTTGATCTAGTGGCTGATGTGTCACGCTACCCCGAGTTTATGCCGTGGTGTGGTGGGGCCGTGGTCCACGAGCAAACCGAGCAAGGCATGAAAGCTTCCGTCACCATTAGCATCGCTGGTATCAAGCAAAGCTTTACAACTCAAAATACTCATCAATACCCAGAGCGCATTCAGTTAGTGTTGGTTGATGGGCCTTTTTCTGACTTAAAAGGCGACTGGCACTTTATTGCGTTGGGTGAAGACGGGTGTAAAGTTGAGTTTGTCATGGAGTATGCCTTTTCTAGCCGTGCTCTAGAAATGGTAGTGGGCCCTATTTTTAACCGCGTAGCCAATAGTTTTATTGATTCGTTTACGCGACGAGCCCATGACCTTTATGATTAACTCATTGTTTAGATCACACAACACTCTATGATAACAATTGAAATAGTGTTTGCGGCAAAAAATGCTGTTTGGCAGCAAGCTTTGTCGGTACCAGCCCAAACCACCGCTGCCGAAGCCCTTGCCCTAAGCCGTCTGTACCAAGACCATCCCGAGGCGCAAACGCTTGCGATGGGTATTTATGGTGACTTATGTCAGCCACAGACTCCGTTACAACAAGGCGATAGACTAGAAGTCTACCGCCAGTTGGTGTTTGATCCGATGGAGTCACGTCGTAGACGTGCTGAACACCGGTCTCAAGCCAAAGCCACACCAGACAAAACGCGTCGCAAACCCAGTGTAGCTGCCAGTATGATTCTCAATCGTACTTAATTTAGTATTTGGCAATTTCCCATCCATAGGGCAGTGCTAGTTGTTCAATAGACTGTTGTGCTGTCGTAGCATCCAGTACAAATAGCTCCTGTTGCGCCAGATCCTCAATAAGCACCTCCATTAAGACAGCATAATGCTGTTGGTGCGTGTCATAAGCACAGTTAATGAGGCGACCCAAGGCTCGTTCGGGGTTGTTTTGGCTAAAGACATCTTGGCCTGCCTGAAGGGCTATGTCGTTAGCCACACGGATTACCCCCAGTGCGGCACGACGACGAGCGGTGGTGCGGTAGTGCAAGCGCGCCACCACTTCTTGGCCAGGAAAGCAGCCCTTTTTGAAATTCACGCCCCCTACAATATCCAGATTGATGTCTTGTGGTAAAAAGACTTCGTAGTTGTGCTCGTCTACCCAAGGTAAACCGGCATAGATATCAGCGGCTTGCCAATCGCTAGCGGCAGCGTGAGCCTCTAGATTTAGCGATTCATCAGCAATCAGCCATGCTCGTGAGGCAGAGTCAGCTGTCGCGCAGGGGGCGCCGAGTAGACTGTAGTCAGAGTGATGCTGTATTGGAAAGTGGCGTGTAGGTAAAGTAAAAGCCTGCATGGGAGCCTGCGTTAAGCCATAGACCTGAGCGGGCAGCAGCTGAATGGTGACTTTGGCGCGTAAGACAAACATCTTTAAGCGTTTTTGTACTGTTTCGGCAATAGCACGTTTAATTAGCACGTAGCGTGCTGCGTTGTCTTGTGGATCAGGCCAGACCACTAGACTGGCTTGTAAGCGCCCTTTGGCCTGACAAAACCCAGCCAGTACCGCTTGGTCGGGCTGTAAATCATCCACCGCATTGGTGAGTTGAGATTGTAAAAAAGACACAGCATCGGCTCCGCTAAAATGAAGCACGGCTAAGTCAGTTAACGCAGCAAGGTGTTTAGAATTCAAGCTCATAGTGTTTAATTTGGTAAAGGTATAACAAGTATTCGATTTGATTCTATATATAATAGCTGTCTTGATTTGAATTAGTGGCTATACCATCGGAAGTCACAGGGTAAAAAGGTAAAGGCAGACATGAGGATAAAAATAGTACTAATAGGATTGGCTTTGATCATCGCCAGCCTAGCCGCTGCCAGTTATGGCGTGTGGTGGTGGGTTATGCAGCGCGCGGTGCCCATGCAAACCGAACGAGTGGACTATATTATCGAAGTCGGGTCTGGCCCTAAAGCCATCGTACGTACCATGCGCGCTGCGGGCATAGAGGTGGATGACAATCAGTTTGCCGCGCTAGCCCGATTCAGCAAAAAAGACAAACAGCTTCAGGCGGGGGCGTATGAGGCAGTGCAGGGTGATACGCTGTGGACCTTGCTAGAGCGCATGGCAGCGGGGGATATGTTACAAACCCGTTTAACCTTGATCGAAGGGTGGGACTACAAACGCATTCGTCAGGTCTTAGCGCAAAACGAGCAGGTCAGACAAACGCTGACCGACGTTCCTGATGCTGAATTGCTCGCTCGTTTAGGTTCAGATGTTACCCACCCCGAAGGATTGTTTTATCCAGACACCTATGTGTTCGTCCCGGGTACTACCGATTATGATATTTTACGACGAGCCTATCAAGCACAGCACGAGCTCCTAGAACAGATGTGGGCTGAACGCGCGCCCGATTTACCATTAAAAACCCCGTACGAGGCATTAATTTTGGCTTCTATTGTGGAAAAGGAAACCGGACACAGCGCTGACCGTGCTCGCGTGGCAGGCGTGTTTATTAATCGCTTGCGTCGCGGTATGCTATTACAAACGGATCCAACGGTTATTTATGGAATGGGTGAGGCCTATCAGGGGCGCATTCGTAAACGCGATTTGCAAACCGATACACCATGGAATACCTATACCCGAGCCGGCTTGCCGCCCACCCCCATTGCCATCCCTAGCAAAGCGGCTTTACAGGCGACTTTGCATCCCGAGTCACACGATTTTTATTATTTTGTGGCCAGAGGTGATGGCACCAGTCAGTTTTCACGTAATTTAAACGAACACAATCGCGCCGTTCGTCAATATATTCTCAATAGAAATTAAGCATGCAGCAAAGCACACAACGCGGCCTTTTTTTGACCCTAGAAGGGGTGGATGGCGCCGGTAAGAGCACACATATTCCTTTTATTACGCAGTTTCTTGAACAGCGGAGTATTGAGGTGGTGGTCAGTCGAGAGCCGGGCGGGACGGCGCTAGGCGAGCAACTGCGTCAGTTGTTATTGCATACGCCCATGCACCTGAAAACAGAAACGTTGTTGATGTTTGCTGCGCGTAACGAGCACATCGAGCAGGTGATTGAGCCTGCCTTAAAGGCTGGGAAGTGGGTGCTTTGTGATCGTTTTACCGATGCCAGTTTTGCCTATCAAGGGGGCGGGCGTCAATTGGGCGCCGAGGCCATTGAGTGTTTAGAGCACTGGACTCACGCTCAGTTACAGCCCAATCACACGTGGTTGTTTGATTTGGATTTGGCCATTGCACAACAGCGTTTACGCCAAACACGCGAGATGGATCGCTTTGAGACTGAGCAAGCGGATTTTTTTCAACGCACACAGCACTACTATCAGCTGCGTGTTCAGCAGCAACCGCAGCGTTTTAGCGTGATTGATAGCAGTCAAAGCATAGAGGCGATTCAGCAAGAGCTGACGCAGCAGCTAACCGCATTGATTTCTACAAGGTGACGAACATGTCTCCATTGGATTACTACCCTTGGCAATACGAGGTTGCACAAAACTGGCTACGTCATACGGATCGCTTTGCCCATGCTTGGTTGATTCATGGAGTGACGGGCATTGGCAAGGTACAGTTTGCTAAAGCGGCTGCCGCCGCTTTGTTGTGTGCCCAGCCGCAGGCCGGGGTTGCCTGTGGGCAGTGTACGTCGTGTCAGTGGGTGCGGGCTGGTACCCATCCTGATTTGCGTTGGTTGCGCCCCGAATCGTATCAAGCACTCGAAGATCCCGAAGCGGTTAGCACTAAAACGCCTTCCAAACATTTACGTATTGAGCAATTACGGGCTTTGTCGGATTGGTTTCATACCACCACACACCGTGGTGGCTTTAGGGTGGTGGTGTTGTATCCAGCAGAAAGCATGAATCACGTCACTGCCAATGCGCTACTGAAAATTCTCGAAGAACCGATTGAAAAAACGGTGTTTTTACTGGTGAGTGATAACTATCCCTCTTTGTTGCCTACCGTTATTTCTCGTTGTAGACGTTTGGATTTGGCTATACCCAGTACAGAGCAAAGTGTGCAGTGGTTACAGGGACAGCAGGTAACTGAACCCGAGGCATGGCTAGCGGCGGTAGGAGGTGCGCCCGTAGCGGCTTTACAGGCTTCACAGCAGCATACCGAGCCGTACCCAACGTGGTTAGTGCAGCTAGCGCAGCATTTGGTGCAACGTCAGCCTAAAGCCATTTTGGCCTTAGCTGATCAGCTAGAAGCGGTACCTACTGCGGTTTGGATTGATACCTTACAGCGTTTTTATGTGGACTTGCAGTGCTGCGCCATAGAGCAAGCGCCACGCTATTATGTGGGCTTAACCAAGTTGTACCAACAACTGGCCCCTCATATCTCGCTATTGGCTTTACAGAGCCAATGGAAGTGGCTCTTAGCACAAAAAAAACAAGCTGAACACCCATTAAACGCTAAACTCTTAGTACATACTGCCTTAGAGCGAGTGGCTCAAAGCAGTGCTATTTCTTAGTTACAAAGTGATTTATGTATATTGATTCCCATTGCCATGTGGACTTTCCTCAGCTCGCTGAAAACATCGAGGCTGTGCTGCAGACTATGCGCCAGCACGAGGTCAAAAAAGCCTTAGTCGTCAGTGTTTGTCTAGAGGATTGGCCTCGTTTAATTGAATTGGTCGAAGCACACCCCGAGTTTTATGCATCGGTGGGGGTGCAC
>CANQRK010000063.1 GCA_947626245.1 uncultured Paenalcaligenes sp.
CTTCTGATAAAATCGGTGACACCATGTCTATTGCCATGACACCGGCAGACAGTAATAAATGGTTTGGTACCACCCCCCCTGACTTGTCGGTTATTGCCCGTGCAAAATCCGTCAACTTAGGCCCTACCGGTACCGACTACGTTTACACCTACTTGCGTACGTTCTACCGCGACACAGCCCGTCCTACCGGCTGGGATAACGTGGTTTTCCCCAACGTAGGTATGCCCAACGTGATGTGGGAAATCCAAAGCCCCATGACGACCGAGCGCACTAAAATTTCCCCTACGGAAGTCGATGGCGCCCAACAATGGACACGTACTGTAACCACCATCGATCAATATGGTTTTCATACACAAACCAGCGAAGCCTTGCCTAACTACACCGGCGAAGACTCCGAGGTCGTGGTACTAACACCGGTAGACCCTCAGCTTCAAGCACAATTTGATAGCGATGTTGCCGATCTAAGCAACTTCCTAGCTTGGATGGCAGAGCCTGGTCAAACCGTACGCAAACAAATTGGTGTGGGCGTGATGATCTTCCTGTTCTTGTTCTTTATCGTCGCTTGGCGCTTGAACAAAGCTTATTGGAAAGACATCAAATAATTCGTCTTGCCTATTCGTTTTTATGCGCGCCTACTCTATTATTTAGGGTAGGCCGCCTTTCTATTTAAGCCATAGGCTTTTTGTTTTTTTTATTCACGACTGGAATCCATACTATGATGGTACTCTACTCTGGAACTACTTGCCCCTTTTCACAACGCTGTCGCTTTGTGTTGTTTGAGAAAGGCATGGACTTCGAGGTTCGCGATATCGATTTGTACAATAAGCCTGAAGACATTTCGGTGATGAACCCTTACGGCCAGGTACCTATTCTGGTCGAACGTGAACTTATTTTGTACGAATCCAATATCATCAACGAATACATTGATGAGCGCTTCCCGCATCCGCAGCTTATGCCTGCTGATCCCACCATGCGCGCCCGTACACGTTTGTTCTTGTTCAACTTCGAACGCGAGCTGTTTTCTCAGGTTGCCCTCCTCGAAGACCGCAATGAAACCGATCCCAAAGCCCAAGAGCAAGCCCGTCAAAAAATTCGTGATGGCTTAGCCCAGCTCGCTCCTGTGCTCACAAAAAATAAATACATGCTAGGCGAAGAGTTCTCCATGCTAGACGTAGCCATCGCTCCATTACTATGGCGCCTTGATCACTACGGTATCGAGCTCCCTAAATCTGCTGCCCCTATTCAAAAATACGGCGAGCGTGTGTTTTCTCGTCCAGCCTTTATCGAAGCCTTAACCCCTTCTGAAAAAGTAATGCGTCGTTAATATGTCTACGAACGAAAGCTCCACCAAGCCTTACCTATTACGTGCCTTACACGATTGGTGTACAGACAACGGCTATACACCACACATAGTGGTTCAAGTCGATGAGAACACCATTGTGCCGCTGGCACATGTGCAAGATGGCCAAATTACCTTAAACATTGGCTTACTCGCTACCAATCGCCTCACGCTTGGCAACGACTACATCGAGTTTCAGGCACGCTTCAACGGTGCTACCGAAGACATCTTCGTCCCCGTTGCAGCAGTCTCCGCCATCTTTGCACGTGAAACTGGCGCTGGCATGGGCTTTGAGGTCTCTGCCTCCGAGTCATACCCAGGCACAGATACCCCGGTAGCTTCCCTAGACGACACACCTGACGATACCGATCCCAACGACCCCGCTTCCGATCGCGGTCATTTGCGCATCGTCAAATAACGCTTTGATAAAAAACTATTGCTTTTTGAAAATTAAGCGCCTATAATATGTTTTTTAGCCGGCTTAGCTCAGTTGGTAGAGCAGCGCACTTGTAATGCGAAGGTCGAGGGTTCAACTCCTTTAGCCGGCACCAAAATTTAAAAACGCCAATCCGAAAGGGTTGGCGTTTTTTCTTTTCTATCATCATGAAGTAGTTAAACAGCCTGGACAGGCTTATTGCATAAACTGCCGATAATCACTCTTGGAGGCGGGTACAAAGCCTTGCATGTTGCGCCAAGAAAAAAAACGCTGCAAATCCTCAGATGGCTCAAAAAAAGCCTGTTCAATCATTCGTTTTACAAAATCACATAAACCAGTTTGATAAACAAATGGATCCACAGGAATCGGTTCTGAGCGCCAAAGCACACGCAACAAATTTTTAATTGGCTGACCGCTCACGCCCTTCTCCTCAAGTAGAGTATCAGATACAAACGCAGCAGTAACGCGCCCAGTCAGAACGGCTTCTATGGCTGCATCATGCGTGCCTGAAAAAACAACCCGCCCAAACCACGTTTCTAAAGGCATGCCTGTCTTTCGCTGCACAAATAGACGAGGCACTAGCCCACCGGATGTACTAACTGGATCCACTAGACTCAGAGAAGAACCTTGTAACTCCTTAAAACTTTGAATATCTGAGTTGCCTTTAGTAATCAAAACAGAAGAATAATTATCTGGGGAATTCGAGTCAGTACGTTTATGTAAAGAGGCAAAAACGGTTATTTCCGCGCCGTGCTGCTTGGCCAACGCATAAGAGCCGGGACCTAATTCCGCCAAATCAATACTTTGATTTAATAAACCCTCTATTACCGCACTATACGATCTCATGGGAACAAGAATCACATTTCGACTTAGCTCTTTTTTAAGGGAGCTAACCAACGCGTCGTAATGCTCCACTACCTTTTGATTTTTTATTTGTGGAATAACAGCCAAACGCAAAGTCTGCGGATTTTTGCAGGTTTGTGCTTGTGCAGTGGCTCCTATAGTCATAAAAAAAAGGGTACTCAGAAACCAGAATACTATTTTTTTCATATGATTCCCGCTGAAGGCGTCAGCACACCTTTGTTCAATAAATCACGAGCCATAGCGGCAGAGATAGGCCGACTAAAATAATAACCTTGTGCTTGGTTACAGCCCGCTGTCTTTAAATAAATAAGTTGCTCAAGGGTCTCTACTCCCTCGGCCACAACATCCATGCCTAAGTTTTTTGCTAATGAGATAATTGAAGCAACCAAAACAGCATCTTGCGTACTATTTTTAATATCACGAATAAATTGCTGATCAATTTTAATAGTCTGAATAGGCAGCGCTTTAATATAACTAAAATTAGAAAAACCGCTACCAAAATCATCGAGTGCTATACGCACCCCCAAAGCCTCTAGTCTGCTTAGCACCTGAATAGCTGTATTTACCTTGTCTAAAAGCATCGTTTCAGTGACTTCGACCTCAAGCAAGTTAGCGGCCACACTGTGCTCCGTTAATATACGTTGAATACGATCAGGCAAATCGTGGCTTTGTAACTGTATAGGAGACAAATTAATGGCGATGGGAACACAATCTAACCCCTCAGCTTGCCACAGAGCTTGCTGCAAACAAGAGGCATTCGCGACCCACTCTCCTAGCTCGGCAATGCCTCCTATTTCCTCGGCTAACGGAATGAAATCATTTGGATAGATAAGACCTAGTTTTGGATGTTCCCAACGTACCAAAGCCTCAAAGCCAATAATCTTGAAATCAGACAATCGAACCTTAGGTTGATAATGCAGCACTAGCTCATTGTTAATAATGGCCGAAGGAAAGCCCTGCTCTAGCTTAAATCGTCTTTCACTAGAAGAGCTTAGAGCTGCACTGTAATACGTATAAGTGCTACGCCCTTTACGCTTGGACTCATACATCGCCACATCTGCATTTTTGCATAAGGTCTCAAAATCATTACCATCTCGTGGGAGAACAGCAATCCCGATGCTAGGGCTGATATGTATTTCTTGCTCTCCTGCGGTGGCAACAGGCTGACTAACCTGTGAAATCAGCTTATTACAGATAACGGATACAGCCTCTATATTGGCTACCCCTGTTAAAAAAATAGCAAACTCATCTCCACCAAGTCGAGCCACAATATCTGTCTGACGTAATGCTGCTTGTAATCGCATGGCCACTATTTTCAATATACGATCACCAACATCATGCCCCAACGTATCATTAATTGACTTAAACCGATCTAAATCTAAATACAGTAACGCCGCATAACCGTAATGTTGCCTAGCATCCGTTAAATAACGCACAACCAACTCATTAAAGGTACGGCGGTTCGGTAATCCTGTTAAATGATCCTGTGAAGCTAAGACAAATGCACGATCCTTTTCACTTTCAAGACGCGTGATCAGTGAGCGATTTTTTTCATCGGATAGTACCAAGGAGCTAAATAACGTTCCATGCTGAGCGATATGACTAATAACAAAGTACAGACCCATAATGATTATTATGGTCAAAGCAATTAGAGTAAGTAGTGAGTTAAACCTAAATTTTCTATAGGGCTGCAGAATGTCCTCTATGCTTCTGCTGACCACTAATAAGAAGGGGAAATCACCGACATGCTTAAAACTGGATAAATAGTCCTGGCCATCCTTGAATAAATCCACCACCAAGGTATTGACCAATCGTTTTTCTGACTGATCTAAGAAAAAATCAAAATGTTTTTTTTGACTATTTAAAACCAATCCTTCGGGCCGCCATTCCACTATCTCTTGAGCATCTCTGCTCAAAACATGGATCACTCCCGAAGCTCCAAAATCGATATGTTGATACACCCTCAACAAATGCCCCAGATCAAACATCACCATCAACAATCCACTTTGATCCGTGTCTGGGTCTCCAACAGGGAAAAATACCGGTTTGTACCAAGCGTTCTCTGGGGAGGTAGGAATAAGGGGGACAAACGCGCTCTCTTTTACATGATGCTGGAGTCGTGCTTGAAGGATCTCAGACACAGCATCTGATAAAAAGGAATCATCAGAAAGAGGGCTAGAACTATAGACACGTCTACCCTGTTTATCATACAGAGCCACTCGCAAAACAGCAGGATTTGCATCGCTCATCGCTGATAACCGATAGCTTACCTCTTGGGGAGAGCCATCCCACCATTCCGTCGCAGTAAAAGCAAACGTTCGTGTACTGTCTAATAGCTGCTTTAAATTTTCAACAATAATGACAGCAAGATTATTCTGCTGCTTATGGGCTGATTCGAGAACCTGCTCTTTAGTTGCCGCTAACTGATGAAGACTAAACCCCCAAGTCAGTAACAAAACCAGCAGAGAGACCCCTACAACCACCGCCCGCAACCAACGCCAATCGCCTCTTTTTATCATAGTAAAAACAGCCAAGGACGCAATAAAAAGAAAAGCATATCATCCTATTTTTTCATTTCAATTTAATGAATCAAAAAAACAACCTAAGAATACAACTGTATTTGCACATCAAAAATTATACTCATTTTATTGTGCCAACATCCTTGAAACAAAAAAAGGCCACTAAAAAAGTGGCCTAAAATTTTCTACACATCACTTCTAGGAAAGAAATTTTTCAACTTAAATGACTTAAGTTCTGTTATATATCTAGCACCAAGCGTTGGCTTCTAGAGCCAGAACAACAAACCATCATGGTACTGTTCTGCGCTCGCTCGCTTTCACTTAGGATAGCATCTCGGTGATCTACGTCGCCTTCCAGTACGGTGACTTCGCAGCAACCGCAAATCCCTTCTTGACACGAGTAATCAATAGCAACGCCTTGATCCAACAATACATCCAAAATGCTGGATCCCTCAGGAATCACGACATCTTTGCCGGTACGAGCTAAAGACACAACAAAACCGCCCTCTAAAGCAATGGCTTCTTTGGCTGCAAAGCGCTCCATATGTACCGTTTCTGGATTGCGTTGAGCCGTCGCTTGCTCATACGCATCCAACATAGGTGCAGGTCCGCAACAATAAAAGTGAGCATCTGGTGCGGCAGCATCAATAATAGCTTGCAAATTCATGACCTGCCCAGCCTCATCATCTACGTGCAAATGCACCTTGCCACCCAACGCCTCCATCTGCTTTACAAAGGCAGCATCAGCCCGTGTGCGCACGCTATACCAAAGCTCCCATGAGGCACCCTGCTGCTCTAGAAATTGAGCCATACACCAAATAGGAGTAATACCAATTCCACCTGCAATCAGTACGCTATGCTGCGCAGACGTGTTAAGTGGGAAGTGATTACGAGGCTCAGACACAGTCAACACAGCGCCTACACGTAATTCTTCGTGCACATAACGTGAACCACCACGGCTAGCCGCATCTTTTTTAATTCCTACCACATAACTATGTGGCTGAGTCTCCGCTCTAACTAATGAGTAAGAACGAATAATCCCATTCAGTAGATGCAAATCTATATGTGCACCAGGGGTAGCCTCAGGTAAAACACGACCATCCACCGCACACAGCTCAACCAAATACGTGTCCTGAGCCGCATAGCTAATGGATTGCACGCGTAATTCTAGTTTGTTATTGGTAGTTGTGCTCATATTACTTAGCCTCGTTAACGACTCGAACTTCCATCACTCCAATGGACTCAATTTCCGCTCGTATCACATCTCCATCTACTACCGGACCTACACCTTCACACGTTCCCGTCATCAGGATGTCACCTGGCTCTAAGGTGTAAAAACGTGAGGCCCATTCGATTTGCTCAGCAATATACAAAATCATTTCTGCTGTATTTGCCACTTGGCGATCTTGACCATTGACCTGTAAACACAAGTCTAAACGTTGAGGATCCGTTATTTCATCGGCTGTCACTAACCAAGGTCCTAATACCGAATACGTATCCAACGATTTACGTAAAGAGCGGTCCTCAGCGCCTCGGACGGTCATATCTAGGGCAATACTATATCCTGCCACATAAGACAGAGCCTCTTCTTTAGAGACATTTTTAGCGGTTTTACCTATGACCAGACCTAGCTCAATTTCATGATGCGTCAAACGTTCAGGCATGCTAATCGTCACGGCCTGATTACAGCCAATTAACGAACTGCTGGCTTTTAAAAATAAGCCTTGCTCCAGTACGCTTCCCGTCTCACGACCGGTAAAAGTCGCCAAATCAGCCGCGGCTTCTTCGACGTGCTTTTGGTAATTAACCGGTACGCCAATAATTTTTCCTGGGTTTGCCACCGGGCTTAAAAAAGCCACGCTCTCCACAGCATAGGATTGAGCAGAGGGGAGAATTTTCTCAATACGCTCACGCACTACATCAAGGTGCGCAATCAGCCAATCGCCGGAATGGTTAGGGTAACGTGGAGCGGGCAAGACCTCGAGGGCTGCACTCACATCATAAACACGGTCACCTTCTACTACACCCAATGCTTCATTATTAAACCAACAAATTTTCATTTTCTACCCCACTCAACAAGGTGTTTCTTGTGTTTGCTCGGTGAGCACATTCAAACGTCGTAATACGTCTGCATCGGAGACGACAAAAAAGCGCGCCTGACCCGATAAAGCCACATGAGATGCCCAGCTATGCTGGGGAATCGTAAATACATCACGTGGTTTCCAACTAAATCGTTTATCTCCTACTTGGCTTTCACCCTCACCCTCTACCACCGCTACAACCTGATTGGCATTAGTCCGCACGGGTAATGACCACTGATTGTGATCTAACTCACACATCAAGGTGTCGAGTAATGGCATGGCACCACCACCGGTAAGTGGGTTGATATAGCGCACACGACGGACCCCATCTGCGGAAGGAGGTGCATAGCGTAAGGCATTCACACTATCTTCATAGGGGTAACGAAATACAGGAGAGCGACCTGTAGCGCCATACGTCACGCAAGGGGCAATATTAGGAGAGGAAAAAGCAGCATCCGACATGGTAACCGGTACCGGATCCATAGGACCTGGCTGAAAGACCACAGAACCCAAATACATATGCAAAGGCACATCGAGTACATCTAGCCACACCACGGGTTCAGTTCCATCATGACGATGCTCGTGCCACGCCATCCCCGGAGTTAAGACTAAATCACCAAAACTCATGGGGCACTCTTTGCCATCAACGAGAGTGACCACCCCTGAGCCTTCCAACATAAAACGCAAAGCATTCATCGTATGACGATGCGGCCGTGCCGTTTCCCCTGGTAATAGACACTGGTAAGCGGCCAAAATATTACCGACGGTGTACTCATCATCAAGCGAAGCCGAACAGGGACTTAGCATCTGTAGCACACGACGCTGTACCGCCTCCGGTGAGGTTTCTTGAAAGGCATGCTCAATTAAAGGACGCACTTCTTCCCACTGCCAAATATGGGTAGGAACGTTATTATCTTGTTCTTTATGGGCATTGCGACTTTCCCATAATGGAGCCAACTTGGCTTGATGCCACTGCTGACGGATTTCTTCGCTTTTCAATGACATACTAGCGTCCCTTTATAAGCTATAGCTCTCAAATGTTCCAGGGTGAAATAAGTCTTCTGGCGTCACTAAACGAGACGATAGTCCCTGTTCATAGTGGTGTCGGAAAAAATACTCTAACGTATGGCGATTCGCTTCAATCCCGTAAGACCAGTAGTCCTCTCCCATCAGATCACGCGCTTCTTGTAAACGTTCTTCTGCAAATGGCAATGTGATTTTTGTGGCTGACGTATCAGCTAAATGTTCAATAGCCAAACGTTTAGACTCGACAAATGCCTTATAAATAGCACCCGGTAGCCAAGGATGCTTCTCCGCTAACTCACGTCGCACCCCTAAAATATGCATAATGGGGAAATTGTGAGTACGACGGTAATAGTCTTTAGCCGCCTCTACGGGATCTCTAAATAACCAACCCACATTGGGTGTACCGGCAGGTACATCTGGCGGACGAGGCGCAATATAGCCATCAATCTCACCTTTAGCGAGTAAGCTAGAAATTGTTTCTCCCTCTGGGGCATCCTCTAACTTCACATTTTCAGGCAATTGGATTTTAATTTTTTCCGGACGCCCTGCATGTGAAATACCACCTCGAACCCATGTCACATCAGAAGGCGCAACGCCATAATCATCTTGTAAAATAGCGCGAGCCCACACATTAGCAGTGAGCTGATATTCAGGCAATCCTATTTTTTTGCCCCGTAAGTCTTCAGGGGTTTGAATACGATCAGTACGACAATACATGGAGGTATGACGGAATGCTCGTGATAAAAAAATGGGAATCCCTACATAAGGGAACGTGCCGTCAGCAGTTTGTACCGTAGAGCTAGACAACGACAACTCACAGATATCAAACTCACGACCTCTAAAAGCACGGAAAAAAATTTCTTCTGGCGATAACGACATGAAAATAGGGTCAACACCATCTATTTGCACGGCCCCATCCATCAATGGACGGCAACGATCGTAATTCCCTATAGCGACGGAAAGATTCAATTTACTCATTAGATGTTCTCGTGATGGATTAGGACAGTCCGAACTCTTGTCGGATAGCGTCACTGTGTTCGCCCAGAACAGGGGCTGCCTTATCGGCAGGTCCACGCTGACCGTTAATACGTACAGGACGATGAATGGCGGTCAATACGCCTCGCTCAGGATGCTCTACCTCGTAAAACGTCTCTAAATGACGAACCTGTGGGTCAGCCATCACTTCTGGTACGTTGTTAACTGGGGCAAAAGGCACATCGTGTGCGGCTAAACGCTCACACCATTCTTCACGTGTTTTAGTGGCAAACGTATCACCCAATAAACGCGCTAGCTCTTGATAATTTTGAGTGCGTAACGGTGGCGTAGCAAAACGCTCATCTGCCAATAAATCGCTGCGCTCTATGGCCTGAATAAAGCCCTGCCAGAATTTTTCTACAGAAGACAAATGCACAGCAACCAAACGCTCATCAGCACAGCGGAAAGCATATGACTGTGAAATAGCAACGCGTGACAAGGGCTGGGGGATCATGCCATGGCGGGTATATTGCGAAAAACCTTCGGGGGAGAAAGCAATAGAGGCCTCAAGCATATTGATTTCTACCTTCGCTCCTTCACCCGTACGATTCCGGTTATACAAGGCACCCAAAATACCATAGGCGGCATACATGCCTGTAATGTTGTCTGATAAAGAAGGACCACTTACTACGGGATTCTCTGGGTCAATAATTTGGCTACTGATACCTGATAATGCGACAGCCACTGCGTCGTAACAAGGACGATCTTGGTACGGACCGCCTACCCCAAACCCCGTAATAGAGCACTGAACCAAACGGGGATTCAGTTCTTTAAGACGCGCGTCATCAAAGCCCAAACGCTGCAACACGCCATAACGATAATTATCTAGCAACACATCAGCTTCGCTAATTAGCTTAGCTAAGTCTGCTTTACCGGCTTCACTTTGCAGATCCAACTGAATACTTTCTTTATTGCGGTTATAGGCCACAAAATGAGGGCTATACAACTCACCCGCATGACGTCTAAAAGGATCACCCCCATTGGGATGTTCGACCTTAATCACGCGCGCGCCTAAATCTGCTAGCATCATTCCAGCCAAAGGAGCCGTTAAAACTGTACCTAGCTCGACCACCAAGATATCGTTTAATGCCTCTTTCATCGCTCTACCTTTTTAGCTGTAGTTTTTAAGTAGTTGACGTGCCAAAGTGGTACGTAAAACCTCTGTTGGCCCTTCTGTAATGCGATAGCTACGCAAATCACGCCAGAAACGCTCTATAGGCGAATCTTCCGTTAAGCCTGTCCCCCCGTGTAGCTGCAAACATGCATCGACCGCTTTAAAGCCAGCCTCTACACCAAAGGTTTTGATCATGAAGGTTTCTAACTTAGCGTCTACGCCTGCATCCACCTTACGCGCAGCGTCATACACCATTAAACGAGTGGCATACAGATCCGTAAATGCATCCGCTAGCATCCACTGCACTCCCTGACGCTCAGCCAAGGTTGCTCCAAAGGTTTTACGTTGCGTTGCATACGAAGCCGTTAACTCTAGGCAGCGCTCTACAGCACCACATACGTGGGCACCCTGACGTACACGACCGTGATTAATGTAACCTTGGGCTAAAGCAAACCCTTTACCTTCTTCACCCACCAAATTCTCAGCAGGTACGTCTACGTTTTCAAAGGCGATTTCCCAAGGACGATCTCCCATAACGGTACGCTCAGCACTAGCCAGTTTTACGCCTGGAGAATTCATATCCACAATAAAACACGACACACCATTACGAGCTTTAGTATTCGGGTCAGTTACCGCCATCACCAAAGCAAAATCCGCTTCTCCTGCGCGTGTAATAAAACGCTTAACACCGTTGATGCGATACCCAGTCTCGGTTTTTACTGCTCGGGTACGCATACCTGAGGGGTCTGAACCCGCATCGGGTTCGGTTTGAGCAAAACAAAACTTTTTCTTACCCTCAACCACAGGATATAAATACTGCTCACGTTGAGA
>CANQRK010000064.1 GCA_947626245.1 uncultured Paenalcaligenes sp.
CGTCTCCTTAGACAGTGGGTTTAGGCTCCGTTGGACGCAAACGAATATGGAGCTCTTTGAGCTGCTTTTCGTCTACGAGCGAAGGGGCTTGTGTCAGCAAACACTGAGCACGTTGGGTTTTGGGGAAAGCAATCACATCGCGAATAGAATCGGCACCAGCCATCATGGTGACCATGCGATCCAAACCAAAAGCAACACCACCATGCGGAGGAGCTCCGTACTGCAAAGCATCGAGCAAGAAGCCGAATTTCTCGCTAGCCTCGTCAGCATCAATACCTAACGCAGCAAAGACCTTGCTTTGGACATCGGCGCGGTGGATACGTACTGAACCGCCACCCATTTCCCAACCATTTAATACCATATCATAGGCTTTGGCTAAGACATTTTGAGGTTCGGTTTCGAGCAAGTCCTCGTGACCGTCTTTGGGGCTAGTAAAGGGGTGATGAGCGGCTACATAGCGTTTGTCTTCGGGGTTGTATTCAAACATGGGGAAGTCAACCACCCAAAGAGGTTTCCAACCCGCTTGGAATAGACCGTTTTTACGGCCGAGTTCGCTATGACCAATTTTGATACGTAACGCACCAATAGCGTCATTCACTACGGTCGTTTTGTCTGCACCGAAGAAAATCAAATCGCCATTTTGAGCACCCGTACGCTCGATGAGCTGTTTCAGTGCCGTTTCGTGAATGTTTTTCACGATAGGCGACTGCAAGCCACCGGGGATGTCAGTGATGTCATTGACCTTGATGTAAGCCAGACCTTTGGCACCGTAAATACCTACGAACTTGGTGTAAGCATCGATTTCGCTACGAGTTAGATCGCCACCGCCGGGCACGCGCAATGCCACCACACGACTGTTAGGGTCGTTGGCTGGACCGGAGAAGACTTTGAAGTCTACATCGGCCATTAAATCAGCCACATCGGTGAACTCAAGGTTGACACGTAGGTCGGGTTTGTCGGAACCAAATCGGTGCATTGCCTCTTTCCACGTCATTGTGGGGAAAGGATTAGGCAAGGCAACGTCTAGAACGTTTTGGAAAACGTGGCGGACCATTTCCTCGAAAACAGCGCGAATTTCGACTTCGTTTAAGAAGGACATCTCACAGTCAATTTGCGTGAATTCGGGCTGGCGATCGGCACGTAAGTCTTCGTCGCGGAAGCACTTGGTAATTTGGTAGTAGCGGTCAAAGCCGGACACCATCAGCATTTGTTTAAATAGCTGAGGCGACTGCGGTAAGGCAAAGAACTCGCCCGCATTAACACGGGAAGGCACGAGGTAATCGCGTGCGCCTTCGGGTGTGCTTTTGGTTAGCATCGGGGTTTCAATATCAATAAAACCCAAGTTGTCTAAGTAACCACGCACAGCACGAGTTACCTGATGACGCAGCATGAGGTTTTTTTGCATTTGCGGACGACGCAAATCCAAGACACGATGTGTTAAACGTGTGGTTTCAGAGAGATTATCGTCGTCTAGCTGAAAGGCCGGTGTCACAGAAGGGTTTAGAATTTCGATATCGGTACATACCACCTCGATCTGACCAGAGGGCAAATCGGGGTTAATCGTGCCTTCGGGACGCTCGCGAACCTCGCCAGTAATACGCAAACAAAATTCATTACGGATGCGCTCCGCAATAGCGAACATCTCAGCATTATCCGGATTAACTACAACTTGCGCTAAACCGGCACGGTCTCGTAAGTCGATAAAAATCACACCGCCATGATCGCGTCGGCGGTGCACCCAACCAAATAATGTGACGGTTTGACCCAAGTATTGGGTGTTTAAATCGCCGGTGTAGCAGGTACGCATCTAGGATGACTCCAGTAAACTTTAAAAATATAGGATGAAAAGGGCGCAGAGCGCCCTAAGGTGTTAGTCGGCAGAGCTCGACGATGACGCATCTGAGGCTTTAGGACCATCACGGAAATCGGTGACGTACCAACCGTCGCCTTTAAGCTGAAAGCCAGCGGCTGTTACCTGCTTTCCGTAAGTGGGCTTGTGACAAGCTGGGCACTCGGTTAATACAGGGTCAGACATCTTTTGTAGAACGTCCTGCTCGTGACTACAGTCACTGCATTTATAAGCATAAATAGGCACGACCTAATCAATCCTATAAATCAATAATTAATATAACAAAATTCACACTTCGCCAATTTTAGCGTGTTTGCGCGCTTTGCGTACAGTATTAAGGCGCGCAAACGACGGCTTTTATGCAAATGAGGTGGGCAACAAGAACATAACTGCTGCAATTAAGGTGGGAACCAGCGCGGCCAAAAACAAGCGTAGTGGCGAAATAGCCCCATCAGGGAATGTGCCTTTCAAAATAGAAAAGCCAGCGGGGTTAGGTGCATTCGCAATAACCGTAAGACCACCCCCCGTCACTGCCCCTGCAACAAGCATGTAGCGCCATAAGTCGCTGGTGCCTTCGACCAAAGAACCTAAATAAGTCAGTGCCGCGTTATCAGTAATCGCTGTTAGAGCAGTTGAGCCCGCAAAGAGCACATACGGTGACATGCCCCCTAAGAGGTCTTGGAGCCACCATTTTTGTAACCCACCTAACACCACCAAACCAGCCAAGAAGAACCCGACCATCAGGCCCTCGCGAATCATCAATGGACTTTGGTAACGGCTGTAAGCGGAGGCATAACCGATAAACATCATCAATAAGGCAAGGAAAATAGCAGGATAGTGAGCTGATAGCACAATCCCTACCAAAAAGACCAAATGAATACCAATGACGGTAAATGGTACTTTAGGACGCGTATCTGCTGAGGTTTCAGGCAAAGAGTCGGGTGATTCGGTCAGGGCTGCACGACATACAAAGGTCAATAAAGCCGCATTGAGAATAACCGCTACCACAGCGCGCCAACCGAAGTTCACCGCCATAAAAGCCGTATCCCAACCAAAGGTTTGAGCCACCATCAGTACGGGTGGTGCAGCATAGGCAGTTAACACGCCACCAACAGAAATATTGACGAAAAGCACACCCAGAGTCAGGTATTTGAACCCATCACGACCTGAACGCTTGAAATACTGATCACGCAACAATAAGGCCGCTAACGTCATGGCTGCCGGCTCGGTAATAAGCGAACCTGCTAGCGGTACCAATGACATCGTGACAAAAAACATAGCGTATTCGTTACGTAGCGGCATAACACGCGCCACCACTTTTACCAAACTAGATACCAGCTCGAGAATAGGACGGCTGGCCGCCACGATCATAATGGCAAAAACAAAAGCGGGCTCGACAAAGTTGCGGGTGTTCATATAGTCGACGGCTTGGCCCAACCCAATAAAGGTAGCCATACAGACGATAAGCACAAACGCCCATACACCAAAGACTGCCTCGACCTCGGACAACAAGTGCCATAAACCGGCATGCGGCCCACCTTTGTTAGCCAGACGGGCAAACACAGGCACCGAGAAAGTATGAATAATAGCGATAGCAAACAGCGTCGTTGCTAGGATTTCCAATGTGGTTGGCATAATGCACCTTTTTGCGCTTGTTTAAGCGTCAGTCTCTCTTTTCAATTATTGTTAACTAAAACAGGCGCTATTTTACACAGATATGCGCCTGCACTTAACTTTAGCGGCCACGCGTTACAACAAGGTTCCGCCTAAAGCAGCTAGGACTAGCATCACCCCTACTGTCATATTGGCGCGGAATAAAGGCAGCCCCATTTCACGACGCTTGGGATCAAATTGTTTGATTTGCCAAACTAGGTGCATGGCAATCAATGCCATAAACACAAAATACACCCAGCTCATACCCATGGCATAACCTGCCCACACCCACAGCACGATGGTGACCCCATAAAAACCGCTTAACCATTGCTTGCCCTGATCACCAAAGCGAATAGCGGCGGATTTTAAACCCAATTTGAGATCGTCTTCCATGTCGATGTAACCATAAATGGCATCGTAGGCAATTTGCCAAGTGACCGCACCCAACCACATGGCAATAGCCGCTAGAGGCAAGCTGTTTTGGGTATCGGTCCATGCCATCAGCATGCCCCAGTTAAAGGCCACCCCCAATACCGCCTGCGGCCAATGCGTAAAGCGTTTGCATAATGGATAAATGACAATCAACGGCACCAATAACAAAGCTAACCAACGGCTAAACTCGTTAATAGCCAACAAGAGCGCGGCACCGATGAGTAACTGAATAAAAACAAAAATTAACGCATTACGCAGACTAAGCTGCCCACTGGTTAACGGTCTGAAACGGGTACGTTCGACTTGATGATCGAAATTACGATCAAAAATGTCATTAAAACAGCACCCTACCCCGCGCATCAGCAGCGCACCAAACGAAAAGATGAACAGCCGCCACAGTTCAGGCCACCCCCCAGCCGCCTGAATCAAGGCAGCAATACAGGGCAATAATGTTAGCCACGTGCCTACAGGGCGGTCTAGACGGCACAGTCGGGCATATGGCCCCCACGAGTCGGGCAAATAACGCGCTACCCAATCATCGGGGCGCATATCAGCTAAATCGGGACGTGAGGAAGTAGAGGTAGAAGTGGGGGTTTGCATAACGAACTCAAAGACAAACAGCCGTGACATGCACAGCTGTAGGCTATTAAGGCAATAAAACTGGCATCACATTTCTTCGCGAATGAGTTGCCCTAGGATGGCAATCCCCTCGCGAATGCGGGCCTCGCTGACCGTCACAAAACTAAGACGGAAGGTGTTGTGTTTAGCATTACCCGTCGCGTAGAAAGGCTCGCCCGGAACAAAAGCCACATGACGCTCGATGGCTTTGGCTAGTAGTTTTTGGGCATCCATGTGCTCGGGCAAACTAGCCCACAAGAACATACCGCCCTCGGGCTTAGTCCACTTTACCCCCTCGGGGAAATGCTCGGCCATGGCGTCTAGCATGTACTGACACTGACGCTTGTAAAGCTCGCGCACGGTGGGTAAATGCTGTTCTAGGAAGTTGTTTTTAATGGCCTCGTAAATGGCCATTTGAGTCACAGTGGATGAGTGTAAGTCGGTAGCTTGTTTGATTTGCACCAGTTTATCGATGAT
Source organism: uncultured Paenalcaligenes sp. (assembly GCA_947626245.1). Classification (GTDB taxonomy): domain Bacteria; phylum Pseudomonadota; class Gammaproteobacteria; order Burkholderiales; family Burkholderiaceae_B; genus Paenalcaligenes. The sequence continues at coordinate 5,030 of CANQRK010000064.1, forward strand.
GGCGGTAGGCGCCACGATATAACCCAAACGCAAACCAGGAGCTAATACTTTGGAGAACGTACCCAAGTGAATAACCGTAGCACCGGCTTTGCGACCCAAATGCAAAAGGCTAGGCTGAGGCGTACCGGCGTAACGCAATTCGCCATAAGGATCGTCCTCGACCACAGGAATATTGGCGGCAGCACAACGCTCGACCAGTTCCTGACGACGTTGGGCGTTTAGTGTACGACCGGTCGGGTTTTGGAAATTGGGTAGAGCATAAATAAAACGAGCACCCGCGGCCTTGTCAGAGGATACCTCGGAGGGAATTAAACCGCCCTCGTCTGTTTCAATGGCCACGTAATCGGGGTCGTACATAGAAAACGACTGCAACGCACCTAAATACGAAGGGGACTCGACGAGGACCTTGCTACCTGGATCAATGAACAGTTTGCCCAACATGTCGAGTGCCTGCTGAGAACCTGACACGATGAGGACTTCGTTAGGGCTAATGGTAACGCCGTCTGTGCTTTTGTGCTGAGCCACCCACTCGCGCAATGGACCATACCCCTCGGTAGGGCCATATTGAAGCGCGACCTTTCCTTGTTTTTCCAGCACCACATCAAAAGCCTGACGTAGCTCGGCTACAGGGAAACCATCGGCTGAAGGCAAACCACCGGCAAATGAAATAATTTCCGGTCTAGTCGTGACCTTTAGGATTTCTCGGATAGCAGAACTTGTGATCTGATTGGCGCGACTGGAAAAAGTAAAAGGGGTTTGAGAATCCATAATCTGAAGATGACCCTGAGAAAAATAGTAATTACAGCCATTGCTAGCAACGATATGCTCTAGATTACAGTATTACGCGCCAAGCGTGAATAGCCAAACACCATTAGGAGATATTCGGCTCGTGCTCAGCCCCTGTCCTGAAGCATTTTAGGCATTTTCTGTGGTTTGATCGGCCTGTTCGAGAGAAATCATAGCACTCATGCGGCGTCTAAATAGCAAAGAGCCTTTATCTGCCGCCAAGTGCACCTGAGTACCGTGTGTGTCCATACCAATTTGCACTGCCTCTAGTACCTCTTTGTCCTCGTTAAAAGCAGAGCGTACATCCTCGTTAAATACTTGGGATACGGCCTCGTCATTGGGACTGAAGTTACGCAACTGAAACCAGAAATAACGCGTGGTTTTTTCATCAATGGGGGTGAGGAAATTGTACGAATCCATAAGGAACACCTCGGGATGCAATTCACCCTCGTCACTACCTGTGCCGGCAGGAGTAAAAATGGCACGAATGACAGCGTGCGCAGGATAACGCATTTCATATTGCTGCTTGCGATCACAATTACCATCAAATTTGACAAATTTCTTGTAAAAAGGCGCGACCTCGATGTCTTTAAGCCAACGCCAAACCGTAATGCCATTGTCGGCCTCGGTGACCTGCAAAGGCACTCCCACTAAATCACTGCCACCAAACGAGCTTTGGTGTACCCATGTCACGTGAGATGGATCAAGCAAGTTATCAGTGATATATAGGTAATTGCAGCTAATTTCCATGGCATCGCCACGGTTAACGCCCCAATTCGGGTCATCCCATTCCTTAATATCGATAATATCCGCTGGATTAGCCTGAGCACCGTCGCCCATCCACACCCAAATCATGCCGTATTTTTCTACTGCGGGGTACTGACGCACGACGGCCGACGTAGGGATACGTTTGCTACCTGGCGCATCCACACAGGCACCGGAACAATCAAAACGCAAACCATGGTAACCACATTCTAAGGTGTCATCTATTACCCGTCCTTTGGATAGAGGCAAACGGCGGTGCGGACAGGAATCCGCTAAAGCCGCCACCGTACCGTCAAGCTTGCGATACAACACCAAGGCCTGATTTAACATTTTTACTGCAAACGGGGTGCGCGTAATATCTGCCGACAAAGCGGCGATGTACCAAGCGTTTTCTAAGAACATGATTAACCACAGAAAAAAGACGACAATAAACTATAATAGTGCAAGATTAACTAACCTATTTTAGTTTTCTATTCAGTTTTTCTAAATTATCAGCGGGTTTCATGACTATGAGTTCTCTTCCTTCATTGCGAGCCCTACAGGTGTTTGAAACGGTGGGCCATAGCCAAAATATTCAAGACGCTGCTAAACGTTTAGGTATTAGTCCGGGTGCGGTCAGCCAACAACTGCAATTACTGGAAACTGAACTGAATGCGGCCTTGTTTTTTAAAGAGGGGCGGCGTTTGCGTTTAACCGCTGCCGGATTGGATTTTCATCAACGCTGCTCTAGTGCTTTTGAGCTATTACGCGATGCGCAAGCCACACTACACATAGATCAACAGCAACACAGCTTGCATTTAAGTGCCTTGCCTTCTTTTCTCAATGATTGGTTACTACCGCGCGTCTCTTCGTGGCAGAAAAATCAAAATCCAATAGTACGCATGCACTTTCATGGATCACACCATGAACCTGACTATGCTAATGAGCGCATCGATTTTAGATTTACTTATGCTCAGTCTGTACCACAAAGCCTGCATGCCCTAGAGCTCTTTACCGATACGGTCTTGCCTGTCTGCCACCCGGCCCTATTACAACAACACGCTATACACAGTCCCAAAGATCTACATAAATTGCCACTGATTGCTGTAGATTGGCAGCCACGCTTTAGTTCGCCACCTAGTTGGGTAGATTGGTTTATGCGCTATGCACCTGACGCCGCCCACTACACCCCTGCCGCGTGGCAAAGCTTTAGTCTGTCTCATCAAGCCTTGCAAGCTACACGCCAAGGTGTGGGTGTGATGCTGGCTCAGTATTCCTATGTGGAACAAGAACTCGCTAACGGCAACCTATGCGCCCCTTTTGCCGGCATGGACTTGCCGCTAGACTGGCCTTACGTCATGACCTGGCAACCGCACGTACTCAATAAGAAACAAGCACGCGAATTTCACCGTTTCATCCAAACCCAGCTATAGCTCTGATGCCTCCGACTTCCTGCCATGTTCTGTGGTGGTGAAGTGATGGTTTCGCTAAGCAGTGCTCACTCGTTTCAGCGCGGAACGAACGCAGTGAATGAGCACTGCTTAATGAGGATGTAAACAGAAAGCGGCTAGGTATGCAGAGCGGCTGCATCGGGGGCATGGCCCCCTTTTTTTACGGGTGTTATTTCTGCAAACGCAAGGCGACGATTTTTTGTACGGCGTCCTCTAGAGGGCCATCGTCTAAGTCTTTCACAGGCAATGTGCCCATTTTGTCTTGAACATCTGCAATTTTATCGGCCAATGCGCCGGTAAAGCCTAGTTCATCATAGGTAGCAGCGACTTCGCGCATTTCTGCCGCACGACGAATACCATGATGCAAAGTGCGTTCGAACATGTAGCTGATGTTGTCCGGCCAGCCTAAACCAGGGAAAGTTTCTGCTAAGGAGGGAATCACTCGTTCATAACAACCGGTAGCGGCTGCCGCTAAGCTGACCTCGACCGTTAACGCCTCTAGGCCTTTAACAAACATAGAGCGCACCATTTTGATGGCTGTCGCTTCTCCTGCCTGATCGCTGATCACCTCAAAACTGAAACCCAATTTTTCTAAATCTGTGGCAACGTCCGCAGCCGTTTCACCCGCCACCAACACAGGCGTAGCATGACCACGTGGATGCACAGGTGCCATCACGGCCATATCCAAGTACTGCGCGCCACGTTGCGCCACCAACGCTGCTGTTTTTTGCTTGCGTCCGGGTGACACGGAGTTAATGTCTATAAACAATTGCCCCGGTTGCAAAGCGTCCAACGCATGCTCGGCCGCAATATAGCTTTGATCTGCTGTTACCGCACTAATCACCCAATCTGCACCTTGCAAAGCTTGAGCCACATCGGTTTCAAAACGCAAACCACGACGAGTCGCCTCTTCACGCATCGCATCCGTCTGTGCCACGTCATACGCCGCAACAAACTCCACCCCCTCATGACCCGCTAAGCTATCAGTAAAAGCTCGAGCTGCTTCACCAAACCCAATATATGCAATTTTCATTTACATCTCTCATTCAACTAAACAAATAATTTTTTCAATTTTAAGACTTAACGGACTTTTTAGGTCTTATACCCAATCGGAGCCACGGCCTCGTCACACAAGTCCTAACGGTCAAGCCCTGTGCGGATAACGGACGAACGGTTCAGCGCGGAGCGAACGCAGTGAGTGAGCACTGCTTAGTGAGAACGTGATCTGCACAGGGCTACGCCCGTAGGAAGTGCCAATCGGAGGCATGGCCTCCTCGTACAACGGAGTAGACCTCTTTGTACAAAGAGGGTGTGCCTTATCTGTATTAGACGACCGCGGCTAGAGATTGGGCGTAATACTCGACATTTTCTGTGGTTAGGCCAGGAATACTAATGCGACCAGAATCCAACATATACACCCCAAACTCCTCACGTAAACGAAGAATTTGCTCGAGGCTAAGACCGGTATAACTAAACATACCCTGCTGCTTAATCATGTAGTCGGCATCGTAATGCGGAGCCAACTGCGCCAGCTGCTGGTGAACCGCCTGACGCATCGTGTGAATGCGAGCACGCATAGCAGCGACATCGTTAACCCAGCTTTGATATAGCTCGTCATCGGTTAGCACCATTGCAATCGCCGCGCCACCATGAACCGGAGGGTTAGAGTAAATTTTACGCACCCATGCCTTTAGCTTGCCTAAGGTGAGCTCGGCTGCCGCCTTGTCCTTGCATACCACCGACAAAGCACCACAACGCTCGGCGTAATACGAAAAGTTTTTAGAAAAAGAGTTCGCTACTAAAAACTCAAGGCCCGCGCTAGCCATCGCACGGATTGCATAGGCATCCTCGTCTAGCCCCTGACCAAAACCCTGATAGGCCATATCAAGGAAAGGGATCAGTTTTTTCTGCTGCAATAACACGATCAGTTCGTCCCATTGCTCTACAGATAAATCTGCCCCTGTCGGGTTGTGGCAACAAGGATGCAATAAGACAAAGCTATATTCAGGCAACGTGTCTAAATCAGCCATCATGCCTGTAAAATCAACCGCTTGTGTTTGAGGATCAAAATAGCGATATTTGTTGGTTGTGATGCCGCAGCCACCAAAAATAGAGTGATGGTTATCCCAAGCGGGGTCGCTAATCCACATTTGGCTAGTTGGGTAGGCCTCGTGTAATAAATCACCACCGACTTTGAGGGCGCCCGTACCACCTAGGGTTTGAATCGTGGCAATACGCTGGCTAAGGTAAGCCTCGTGATCGGCACCAAACACTAACTGTTGGGTTGCATTGCGGTAGCTTTCCAACCCCTCCATGGAGAGATAAACGCGCGGCTGTTTTTGCTCAGCCCAACGTTGTTCAGCAATTTGTGTGCAAGCCAATAACGGCACACTCCCATCGTCCTCAAAATACAAACCGATGGTTAAATTGACCTTTTTTTCACGTGGATCGGCTTGATATTGGGCTGCCACACGGAAAATAGGGTCTCCGGCATAAGGGGCTACGTGTTCAAACATGCGGATTCCTATAGGGAAAAAGAAAAACCTGAATCATTAAGTATACAAAACAGTTTAAACCGACCCTGACAGAAACAGGGACCCTGTTCACCCTGTGTAAACCCTAGTTCAACTTTGCACAGGGATAATGTGATCTATTCACAATTGTTTATACCTAAACGATTGCTTCACATTTACAAAACATGAATAATGGTCACGCTTAAGACAATGAAAAAAAAGCGAAAACACTAAGGACATCTGATGACATGGCCTATTTAGTCCGATCAAATTTACAACAACTCATTATTGTTTTAGCTTTTTTGAGTGCTGTAGTCTCCATGTTTAACCTATTTTTTGTGGGTTACCATGTTCAAAAAAAAGCCTTACTACAAAATTCTCTAGAAATACACGAAGCCTACGCCACGAAGCTCGCCGATAGCGCTAACCTATTTTTAGATCGTGCCCGCTCTGAATTAAATTACTCTGCTGACAAAATTGGAAACGGCTGGAGTGATCTTGACACGCAGAAAACTGACTTAGAAAACCTAAAGCAACGTCACCGTACCTTTGATTCCCTGCTTGTGGTTAACGCGAGTGGCGAAGTCACGGTCACCTCTAACAACATCGATATCCTAAAAAATCAATACGTGGACTCGATAGAGGCGCTGCAAGCGTTGCAGTCAAAAA
>CANQRK010000065.1 GCA_947626245.1 uncultured Paenalcaligenes sp.
AGACTCGCCTGTTAACGCACCGATAACAGAGCCGGGAGCCATCATCATAGGATCAAACTCACCCCCAAAGCGGTAACCTATACCTTGTAACCGCCCTAAAGTGAGCGTACCGTAGTCTTGGCTTTTAGCCCCCACATACGCTTGGCGTCCAAAGAGTCGTTTACCTTGACCTGATTCACCTGTACCTAAGTCAAAACCACTCTCTAAGACAAAGATCACATCCAAGTCAGCGTTGATTTTTTCCACACCTCGTAGACCAAAGCGTGAACCACCCACCCCACCGGAATTCAATCCTGTGACATGAGCGCCACTTTGTCTAAAGTGGCTTAGGTTAATGTCGGCCACCCCATATAAGGTCACAGAAGTGGCGGAAGCCGCACAGGGCAAAGCTGCCGCCATTACTAAGGCAGTTACTGTTTTTTTCACGTTGTCTCCCTATCAATTTAATTTTTATGAGGACAGTGGTGTATTCCATCCACGGCACCACTGCCCTTTATCCCTTTACCTGAATCCTTAAAATTTATTGGTAAAGGTTGACCTGAACCTACTTTAATTACGTCAACTGTTCTCGTACGGTAGGATTCGATTCACGTTGTGGCTTATCGTTGGTCTCTGTCGTAGCAGCTAGCTCTTGATCAAAATGATCTCGGCTGTAGATATACGCAATACAACTGGCTGCACACACAACGGCAAAGTACACAGCAACCCACTGCGGATTTGTACCGCCGCCTAGGGCCAATAAGCTGGCTGCGATCAAGGGCGATAAACCAGCCCCCAAAGTCGAAGCAATCTGGAAGGTAAGCGCAATGCCGCTATAGCGCACATCTGCTGCAAACTTCTCACTAATCCACGTATTAAATACACCACCCATCATGGCTTGGACCACAGGCATAGCCAACACCATTGCCATTGTTAGAGCAAAGAAACTGTTTTGATGGACCAACATGAAAATAGGCCAAATCAGTGCAATACCTGCTAAAGCACCGCTAATCATTAACAAACGACGACCGACTCGATCAGACAGCGCTCCAAACATGGGCAGCGTGAAAATATTCAAGAAGTTAGCAATCGTCATTGCCAATAAAGCATCAGTGCGAGAATGCCCCGAAACCACGGCGTAGTTCAGCAAAAATGCCGCAGCAAATGTCGCAAAGGACAACGGCGCTAGACCACCAATCACACCGGAAAAGATGTGGCGCTTGTTATAACGGAATACCGTCACTAAAGGAATCGCTTGCTGAGCCCCTTGTTCAGCTTGTTTTTTACGTGCTTCTTCGTATTCTGGTGTTTCAGTGACTTTCATACGAATCACCAAACCCACCACCATGAGCAGCACACTAATCAAAAAGGGTACACGCCAGCCCCAGCTCAAGAACTGGTCATTAGGCAACAAAGTAAAGGGAGTCATAACCAAGGTACCCAATACCGCACCGGTAGGGCCACCTGCACTGACTAAACTAACGGCAAAGCCACGGCCACGCTTTTTGGCGTGCTCCATCGACATCAACGTCGCTCCACCCCACTCGCCCCCAATAGCAACCCCCTGCAGTAGGCGCATTAAGACCAATAAAATCGGCGCAGCAATACCAATTTGATGATACGTGGGCAGTAAACCAATCATCATACTGGCCAAGCCCATGAGCACTAAGGTCACTACCAATACGTTTTTACGCCCTATTCGGTCACCGTAATGCCCAAACACAATGGCGCCCAAGGGACGCGCAAAGTAACCCACCGCAAACGTGGCAAACGAAGACAAGGTCGCAGCCATCGGATCTAAGGCAACGAAAAAGACTTTGGGGAACACTAGCGCCGCAGCAACGCCATACAAAAGAAAATCGTAGTATTCGAGCGTAGTGCCGAGATAGCTAGCTAAAATAGCTCGCCGTTTTTGTGTCTCGCGCTCTGCTGCCATATTGGAGTTTGTCATAGCTTTTCAGTGTTGATGAGGTTAAGCACTCAGCGTATTACTTGACATGTATAGTATCTAAGGCTGGCCTTAGCGGATGCGCCATGTTTTAAATGGCAGAATAAATCTAAGCTATACGTTGCTTACGCTGAAGGGGGTCGACTGTAGCCTTAGCTAAAGACTGGAAAAAAAGAAAGGGAGCGCAACAAAGCAAAACCGGCTGACGACACAGCACAGGCGCTTGTTGGCAGAACAGGCTGAGCACAGGGGCTAGCCGTTATATGGGAAGGTTCTAGATGTACAGGCATTTCTCGTCTCCTATTATTTCTAGAATCTGGTTCTAGAATATATTTTCTAAAATTATGGACCGGGTGTTTAAGAAGCACAACTCAAAATCATGCATGGCAGCTATACCTATTTCACATGGGAGACCAAGTCGGTGCGGCTCTACTGAGCAACACCGACTTAAGCTCATCCACTACTCTCGTTGCATAGGTCTAAACACCATGGGTTTACCCCCCAACCGGTCTTTACCCATCCAATGCGCCAACGCAGAGTCCAAATGCGTGGTATGCCCAGGAAACCAATCGGCTAAAGCATGCGTTAACTCACGGCAAATTTGTATTTTGCCTTCTGTAAGTAACACCCGAACCTCTGCCACGGATTTCAACACGGCGGCATGCTCATCAATATGACACTGACGGGCCGGAAACGCCGTTTGCTCCATCCAGGTATTTTCCTGTTCAAAATGAGCTTGCAAATGCTGTTCCATCTGCTCCAGCCGCTCGGGCAACTGTTCGTCCGTTGCGGTCTGTAACTGCTCTAGCAGCTCTATAAACTCATCATGAATGTCATCCATGGGGTCATAGCCTAAGGTGTAGTCCACGCCCCACTGCATCGGTGCTTGTTCAGTCATTTTTACGCAATAAATCAAGAGCTACGTCAACAATCATGTCTTCCTGTCCACCCACCATGCGGCGTTTGCCCAGCTCGACTAAAATATCTACTGTTTTTAAGTCAAACTTATTTGCTGCCGCTTCGGCATGACGTAAGAAAGAGCTATACACACCGGCGTAACCCAAAGCTAAGGTTTCCCGGTCTACTCGTACTGGACGGTCTTGCAAAGGACGCACAATGTCATCAGCCGCATCCATGAGCTTGTACAGGTCAGTACCATGTTTCCAACCCAAGCGGTCAATCGCGGCAATAAACACCTCTAATGGTGCATTACCCGCCCCTGCCCCCATACCGGCTAAGCTGGCATCCACCCGATCGCAACCTTCTTCCACGGCCACAATAGAGTTGGCCACACCTAGACTTAAGTTATGGTGTGCATGCATACCCGTTTGCGTTTCGGGCTTCAAAACCTCTTTAAACGCTCTGAAGCGATCTCGCACATCTTGCATGCTTAAGGCACCACCCGAATCCACCACATAACAACATGTGGCCCCATAGCTTTCCATGAGTTTGGCTTGTTGGGCGAGGGCCTCAGGCGAAGTCATATGACTCATCATCAAAAAGCCCACTGCTTCCATGCCTAATTCACGCGCATATTCAATATGTTGGCGGGACACATCGGCTTCAGTACAGTGTGTAGCCACACGCACTACGCTCACCCCAGCCTCATGAGCGGCTTTTAAATCATGGACCGTAGCAATACCAGGCAAAAGCAAAGTGGCAATTTTGGCCTGTTTCACTACGCTGGCTACCGCCTCAATCCACTCTAGGTCAGTGTGCGCCCCAAAACCGTAGTTAAAACTAGAGCCTTGCAAACCATCACCATGCGCCACCTCAATGGAGTCCACTCCTGCCTCGTCTAAGGCCTGAGCAATTTGGCGAGCATTGTCTAAACTGTACTGGTGACGAATGGCATGACTACCATCACGCAACGTCACGTCAGAGATGTAGATTTTTTTAGTAGTGGTCATGCTTATTCTCCTCGTGTAGCGACAGCCTCGCTCACCAACATACGTTCCGCCATACGCTCCGCCGTCTGGAGAGCCGCACTGGTCATAATATCTAGGTTGCCCGCATAAGCCGGTAAGTAATGCGCTGCACCCTCTACCTCTAAAAAGATACTGGTACATAAACCAGTGATGGCATCACCCACCCCTGGAATACGAATCGGTTTCTCAATACGATCAAACTGAACTTTTTGTTTTAAGCGGTATCCCGGTACATAACTTTGTACATCGGCTACCATTTTCTCTACCGCTGCTTCAATCGCCGCTTCATCGGCAAAATCACTCAGGGTATATACCGTATCGCGCATCACCAATGGTGGCTCGGCGGGGTTCATGATAATGATGGCTTTGCCTTTAGTGGCACCACCAATTGCTTCAATCGCTTTAGAGGTGGTTTCTGTGAACTCATCAATATTTGCTCTGGTGCCAGGCCCTGCACTTTTGCTAGCAATGGAGGCAATGATTTCCCCATAATGCACTTTGGCTACGCTAGCCACTGCAGCCACCATAGGGATGGTCGCTTGGCCACCACACGTCACCATATTGACGTTCAAGGCCTCTAAGTGCTGCTCACCATTTACTACCGGTACACAATAGGGACCAATCGCAGCAGGAGTCAGGTCAATCATGCGAATGCCCGGCTTAAAACTACGCAAGAACTCATCGTTAATCACATGAGCACCTGCACTGGTGGCATCGAAAACAAAATCAATATCAGAAAAAACCGGTAAACGTGTTAGACCTTCTACCCCTTCATGCGTAGTGGCCACACCCATGCGTGCAGCACGAGCCAGACCGTCTGAGTTGGGGTCAATGCCAACCATGGCACCTATGTCTATATTTTTACCGTGGCGCATGATCTTAATCATTAAATCTGTGCCAATGTTACCGCTACCAATGATGGCAGCTTTTAGTTTGCGCGTCATAGCGTTCACCTTCAGGAGGAAATCAGTCGGGGGGCGAAAAGCTCGCCATATTAAGTTAATGACAAGAAATTAAACCGCTGCAAAACGAGTACGTACTCGCCCTACACCGCTAATCGTCGCCTCAAACGAGTCACCTGGACTCACCGGAACCATGGGACCCAATGCACCAGTCAACACCAAATCACCTGCACGTAGCGGTTGACCCAAATGCGCCAATTTTCTTGCTAGCCATAAAGCCGCATTTAATGGATGACCCAAACAAGCTGCGCCATTCCCTTCAGACACGACCTCACCATTTTTGGTCATGCTCATTTCAACCAGTTTTAAATCCAAGCCGTGTAATGGCATGGGCGCGCCACCTACGACTACCAAACCACTGGATGCATTATCTGCTACCGTATCCACAAAACGAATATCCCAATTAGCAATACGGCTACCCACGATTTCAATGGCTGGCAACACATACGAAACCGCGTTCATTAACTCCACCAAAGTGGTATCCACACGGTCTAAATCTTGACCTAAGACCAACGCCACCTCGGCCTCAACTTTGGGCTGCAAGGTGCGATCCAGTTGAATCTCCTCATCATCGCCAAACACCATGTCGGCAAACAACGTTCCAAAATCAGGCTGGTCCACGCCAAGCTGCTTTTGCACTACCACTGAAGTCAGCCCTACTTTACGGCCTACTATGCGGCGTCCTTGTTGCAAGGCATGCTCTACGTTGGCCTGCTGGATAGCGTAAGCTAATTCTTCTGTGCCTTCTGGCAGCTCATGGCGGATAGGGGCAATGGGGTTACCCGTTTGCTCCGCTTGGCGTAAGCGCTCCGCTAACTGATTAACTAAAAGATCATTCATTCCGTTCTACTCCATCCAATCATTTATTTTTTTATGAACCACTAATACAGTTCTAACAATGTCTCTTGCACCACCGCTGCAGCGGCTTGAGATAATAAGCTACGCGCTTGCTTAGCCGGTGAGATAAGACAGATAGTGGCTTCTAAATAAGGATCTACTATTTTTTGCCAAGTTAAATCAGGTAGGCTACGTAAATTTTGTAAGCTACCTGGCAAAATAGCGTAGCCTCCTCCTTGAGCAACAATCTCAACCGTTGAGGCCGTCGAATCAATTTCCAGAGTAATGTTGAGCTGCAAACCTAAACGAGCGGCTGCCGTTTCCAAAGCAGGCCTAGTCCACTGGTTGCTATAGGGCAAAATCAACGGTAATCGCACTAAATCGGCTAAGGCCACCGTAGGGCTGGGTGCAGACCCTGTCTCTTTTTTTGGTCCTACTAAATACAACTGCTCAGTGGTCAAAGGTTCAATCTGTAAATTAGGCGAACCCGCTGGGCTTAGTACCAACGCAAAGTCCACTTGCCCTAACAACACTTTGTCATACAGAGCGCCTGATAAACCTTCTGTCAAACGCACTGACGCTAAAGGAAACTTTTCTTTTAAACGGGAAGCTAACTGCGGAATCAAAACTCGACCAATACTGGGCGTTAAACCAATCACCAAATTACCGGCATACATGGCACTGGAATCACGCACAGACAAGACAGCGGTTTCCATGGTGTGAATAATAGAACGCGCATACTCAATAAAGGTGTTGCCCCGATCCGTTAAGCGCACCCCTCGACCATGCCTATGAAACAAGCTCGCTCGTAATTCCAACTCAAGCGCTCTTACCTGCCTACTCAATGTAGGCTGCGGTATATTTAATAAATCTGAGGCCTTAATGTAGCTGCCGGCTTCGGCGACTGCGACAAATGTACGAAGTTGAGAAAGATCCATAGCAACAGAGGAGGTCATAGTAAAGACTCAACCTGAGCCGCTGCCGCCTGCAAACGCTCTAGGTAACGATCCACCTCAACCCCTTGCAGAGACTTAGGCAGTTCACTCAAGCGCAGCACTAATACCGTCTCACCGGTTGAGCGCTGTACCGGAACGGATAAATGCAACACATCATAATTTTTTGTTTTTTCAATGTGTACCGGCTCATGCTGATCAAACATCTTTGAAACCGTATCCAAGAAACGACGCTCTTGCTCTGGCGTACGATGAGGACAGGAGTACAACTCCACTGCTTCCTCTAGTTCATGCGCCGACATATCTCCCAACAGGGCAATAGACCAACCACGCTGACGTACCCGCTCTAACTGTTTTTGAGCCCGCACAGCGGCTTCAGCACCATTTTTGCCTAAACGCGCTAACCAAGCTTCTTCAGAAATAGTATTGGGCTCATCAATAAACAACGTGCCTAACGGCGGCACCATGGGTGCACGTACCCCCAAACGATTCTTGCCACGTTGCTCAGGCGAGTGATCAGCCACGGCCACATAAATAGAATCTGAACCTGCAGCAGCCACCACACTACAACCCACTTGTAACTCACGCGCTACCGCTTCTATTTCCTCACGTGCCAACTCAGCCAAACGCACGTGCTGTAACACCTCACGCTCACTAGCTAAAACCAAGGAGCTAGTAGAGAAACGACCATAGCCACGTTGAAAGAAGAGCAACGGTGAAATATCACGCTCCAAGCCCATCGTTTTTACTGCACCTAAAACAATATAGTGGTCACCACCGTCAACCACATTGGCATACTCACAATCAATCCAAGCCACTACCCCATCAATAATGGGGTTACCCTCTGGACTGGCATGCCAAGGCACACTCGCAAATTTATTTTCACCATAAGAAGCGAGAGTACGACAAATTGCCTCTTGATCTGCGCCCAAAATATTAATACAAAACCGATCTGAAGCAGCTCGCAATTGATTAAAGGTTCGTGACGATTTCATAGGCAAAAACGCGACCAATGGCGGCTCCAAAGACACAGAAGTAAATGTGCCCACCACCATGCCAATTGGCTCTCCCGCAGGATCAAGCCCAGTAACTACCGCAACACCTGTGGGGTAATTACCTAACACCGCGCGGAAACTCTCGCTGTCAACGTGGCTGTTCCTGTTTTCCATGATGTTTTCCTTAATTGAGTAAAGCTCTTAGCGGACGCCGCTGCGTCACCTCTCACAACGGCGGTCCTAACTACATAAAACTAGATAATGACGCCCGCAGGTTTTGGGATGCCATACAAAGATCCTGCAAATGCAGCATAGACGGGATCTTGCACGTTACATGCATGCCCCAAAGCCACAGACAAATCACGCCATTGACGCTGAATTGGGTTCGACAAACGATTGGCATTACCACCGGCATTTTTAAATACGGAAGCTGCTGCATCCGCTGCACGATGAACTGCTCTGACCTGATGCACACGTGCACGTGCTTGCATCTCACTCGTGATGTACTCACCACGTTGTGCCATTTCATAGGCGTCGGTAATGTCTGTCAGTATTTGAGTACGCGCCGCATCAATATCAGCAATGGCCGCCCCTAAAGACGCCATGTGATAGGGGTTTTGAGTGGCTTTAACACCCATACGCGATACGCGATCACGCGAATAGTCCGAGAAATGACGCACTACGCCATCGGCAATACCAATGGTGGCCGCCGCAATGGCGCCAGGGAAAAGCAAATCAAACGGCACTTGGTAAAGAGCCGAGTCAGGACGGTATTTAGACGCATACTCTCTGGAGTTCAAGCGACTTACTTCCAACGTACGGTAATCCGGCACAAACGCATCTTTTACCACTACGTCCTTACTGCCTGTACCCGCTAGACCCATCACTTTCCAGGAATCTTGCAAAATCTCATAATCAGCACGTGGCAACACAAAATGACGCATTTCGGTAAATTCGTCGGCTGGGCCACCTTCTGTTTCAGCACGGCCCCCTAAGACCACCCACTCACAGTGGTCGGTACCGGAGGAAAACGGCCATTGGCCATTTAGAATAAAACCACCCTCTACACGTTTGGCGCGACCAATAAAAGCATACGGGGAAGCAATCCAGGTATCCTCATCCTCGCCCCACACTTCTTGCTGAACGCGTGGATCCATTTGGGCAAACTCAAACGGATGCACACCTACCACGCCACTCACCCAACCAATAGAAGGGGCGCGAGCAGTTAGCTCCATCAATACTTCATAAAAATCCCGAGGATGGGCTTCATAGCCACCAAAATCCTTAGGTTGTAACATGCGTATTACGCCTGCCTCACGTAACAAACGTGCGGCCTCATCAGTAATTGAACCTTGAGCTTCACTGCCATCCACTTCTTTAGCGACCGCATCACTCAACTTCTGTAACTCATCTTTTCCTAGAGGGTGCATCTTTCACTTCCTTTAAAATTTTTTTTCTACAAATCTATTGGGCTGCGCCACATCAAACTTGCTCATTGACAGGGTTAATGGGCAAAAAAGGTGAGAGCTCTGGGTGCTGATGATGATGCCCCCAAGAACTGGTGCGATCGTAATAACGTGGGACCCATAAATCATCCACATCCAGCCCACCCCAGCCATACTCAAGACGGAAGGCAGAAGGCGTATGCAGATAAAAAGAAATCATGCGGTCATTCGTATGGCAACCTAGAGTGCGCGTGATGGGGATGTTGTGCTCCAAGCACAAGTCTTGAGCTATACCCACATCTTCTAAGGTATTCACTTCTATCATCAGGTGTAAAAATGCCGCTTTATCCGTCGGTGAACGGGCAATCGCCAAAGAATGATGGCGCCCATTAACGTGATAAAAGAAAGCATAAATGGGGGGCATATCTACCGTATCGGACAGTTTAAAGCCCAATACATCACGGTAAAATTGATCGCTTTTCTCTAAATCGGGGACGGCTAACACCACATGACCTAAGCCCTGATCTCCCGTTCTAAAACCACTCATGCCTCGACCGGCATGAAAAGGCGTATTCGAACGCATCTGGCCCCAAACCAATTCATGACGAATACCAGACGGGTCAATAAACCAATAAAAACCCAATACTTTACGCAGAGCCGCCTCTTCGGCCGAGGCACGTTTAGCCTCAATACCATACGCCTGTAAGCGCTCTACCATTTGCTGGACGTCTTCTACACCGGTGGTCTCCCACCCTATATAAGCCACTCCATTTGCTTCACCAGGATGAATGGCTAGGCGATAGCTCATTTCATCAATACGCAAACGCACTGCGCCATCCGGACCAGACTCAACCAGTTCACACCCTAGAACCTTGGGACCAAAACTTTCCCACTCTTTATAATCAGGTGAGGTAGCCCCAAAATAGGCCAGAGAAGTAATCATGCTTTTTCCTTTATAGCTGCCTATGAACAGACAATCTAGAACATACATTCATCAAAGAGTAAAAAAAGAGCAGGTACTGTGAACTGGCGCCTGGCCATCCTGACCTGCTATCTATTAACCTTGGATAAAAGAAGCAACTGAGCGGTTAAACTCATCCGCATGCTCTAACTGCACCCAATGACCACAACGTGTGACTAACAACATACGTGCATCAGGAATATGACGTACTAAATGCAACGCAGCAGTAAATGGAACGGTGCGGTCATCACGACCATGAATTAATAAGGTCGGTGCTTTAATATCAGCCAAACGACTTTGATCAATACGCACCATGGGTTTGCCATGACCACTGATCCAACCCTCGATGTGCTCTGGTTTGGACAACAAAATTTGCACACGCTCTTCTACAAACTCATCCGTCACATAGCTACTATCAAATGCCATGGTCGCGATAAATTTGCGCATGGAGGCAGGACCGGGTTCGAAATAAGCCGCTTCTAATGCTTTTACACCTTCGCTCAAACCGACTGGATCAAAAATACTAGGAACGCCAGCGGAAGAACCTAAAGTGACTAAATGGGTCACCAAATCAGGACGCTCGTACGCCAAACGCATACACGAAGAACCGCCCATGGAGTTACCTACAATCGCCACAGGGCCTAAATCTAGGGCTTCGATAAACTCAGCTAACACAGCACTGTTATCACGCTGATCGTAGTTCACCGCTTGCGACTTGCCCCAACCGGGTAAGTCAATGGCAAACACACGGAAACGCTCAGCCAAATAAGGAATGTTTGGGTGGAAATTGCTCCAACCAGACGCGCCGGGGCCGCCACCATGTACCAATACTAACGGCTGTCCTTGACCTGCTTCGTTATAGTGAATATCCCAATTTTTGGTCTGAATGCGTTTGCTGGTATTTTCTTCAGTCAAAAGTCCCATTTGCCTCTCTCTGCTTGCAAGTGGCCCTATTTTCAATAGAGCTCACGGGTTAGTCATAAAATCCTGCCGGCACCGAATCCTTAGTCACCTCTCTAGGCAACAAAAATCAAGCTAGCGTACAACTGAATATTATTAGAACACCCGTTCTAGAGCATATAATCGTTTACCCCAACACTACGCGTCTAGCAGCTCCAACCGAGCCTTATCTGTCTGCTCAACCAGCCAAAAAATTTGGGCGAAAGGAGCTTTACGCCCCCT
>CANQRK010000066.1 GCA_947626245.1 uncultured Paenalcaligenes sp.
ATGGGCGAGCCGTTATTGAATTACGACCAAGTCTTGATTGCTTTACAGCTCATGCTAGATGACAACGCTTATGGTTTATCGCGTCGTCGTGTCACGGTGTCCACGTCGGGTGTAGTGCCTATGATGGACCGTCTGGCTAAAGACTGTCCAGTGGCGTTGGCCGTGTCTTTACATGCGCCTAATGATGCCCTGCGCGATAAACTCGTGCCCTTAAATCGTAAATACCCTTTGCGTGAGCTCATCGCTTCGTGTAATAACTATTTGCAATATGCACCGCGTGATTTCATTACCTTTGAGTACATTATGCTCGATGGTATTAATGATCAGCCCGAGCATGCACAGCAATTGCTTGATATTGCGAAACAAGTTCGTTGTAAATTCAACCTAATTCCTTTTAATCCGTTCCCTCAATCTGGCCTCAAACGTTCGCCTAATGCGGCGGTACGCGACTTTGCCCAGCGTCTCCAAGATGGCGGGGTCATTACCACGGTGCGTAAAACGCGCGGTGATGATATTGATGCTGCATGTGGTCAACTGGCAGGCGATATCCGCGATCGCACTCGAATTCGTGAGCGCTTGCCTAACCAAGGGACGATTCTTATAAAACCGGAGCGAGTATGAGTTCAAGCACCTCTAGTCACGAGCTAGAGACTCCCGCACGTACCTTGGGGGTGACGCTAGCGCAGCTACGTCAAGCCAAAGGTATTAGCCTTAACGAGCTATCGGTCCGAACCAAATATTCCACCTCACAACTTGAGGCCCTAGAGCAAGACAACTGGGAAGACCTGCCCAGTGGTGTGCCGTTGCGTTGGATGGTTAAAAATTGTGCTCGCGCCTTAAATACGGATGAAGAGGCCTTGTTGGCTTTGTTAGGCCCACAGCATGGGCAGGCGCCCCACCATTCGTTGCGCACCGATATGCGTCAAGGGGCTGATTGGGGAGAAAGTGCCTTATATGCGGATTCTAGCCAACGTTCTTGGGGATGGTGGCTGATTATTCTCCTGCTAATTGTGGTGGCGCTGGGCTATGCGTTAAACCAAGGGTGGATTCCAGAAAACTGGCTTATTTTTGATTGGCTCAAAGAGTTTCGTTCATGATAGATTTATTTGATTTTGCTCACTCTGGGCGTCAAGCCTTGCAGGTAGGCGCTATGGCGCGTAAGTCCACTCGACAAGTCACCGTGGGTTGGCAACAGCAGCAGGTAAAAGTCGGGGGCGGGGCTCCTGTCGTAGTGCAGTCCATGACCAATACGGCAACCGAAGACCCCATCGCCACAGCCATCCAAGTCAAAGAGCTGGCGTTAGCTGGATCGGAAATGGTTCGTATTACGGTAAACACGCCGGCTGCAGCCAAAGAAGTGCCGGCGATTCGTGAGCAGCTAGACCGGATGAATATTTCTGTGCCGTTGGTGGGCGATTTCCATTACAACGGTCATAAACTGTTGACAGATTACCCCGAGTGCGCACAAGCCTTATCTAAATACCGCATTAACCCCGGCAACATGGGAGGCGGTAAGCGTCGTGATGATAACTTTGCTCAAATGATCGAAGTCGCTGCTAAATATGACAAGCCTGTACGTATCGGGGTGAATTGGGGCAGCTTGGATCACGAGCTGATGGCTAAAATGATGGACCGCAATGCGCAGTTGGCTCAGCCTTGGGAGGCTCAAGCCGTCATGCGCGAGGCTTTAGTGGTATCCGCTATTTCTAATGCGCAGCGTGCCGAACAGCTCGGTTTGAGTGGCGATAAAATTATTTTGTCTTGCAAGGTTAGTCATGTGCAGGACTTGATTACGGTATACCAAGACCTGGCCGCTCGTTGTGATTACCCCTTGCACTTGGGTTTGACCGAAGCTGGCATGGGCAGCAAAGGGATTGTTGCCTCCACCGCCGCGCTATCGGTGTTGTTACAACAAGGAATTGGCGATACGATTCGTATTTCTCTTACCCCGGAACCCGGTGGCGATAGACGCCAAGAGGTTGTTGTGGCCCAAGAGATTTTGCAGACCATGGGCCTAAGAGCTTTTACCCCTATGGTAGTAGCCTGTCCGGGTTGTGGCCGTACCAGCAGCACCGTGTTCCAAGAACTTGCCAACGATATTCAGGGTTTTTTGCGTGATCAGATGCCCAGTTGGAAAAGTCAGTACCCGGGGGTGGAAACCATGAATGTGGCGGTAATGGGCTGCGTGGTTAACGGGCCTGGTGAAAGCCGTCATGCTGATATAGGCATTAGTTTG
The DNA here is from genome assembly GCA_947626245.1 of uncultured Paenalcaligenes sp. Lineage (GTDB taxonomy): Bacteria > Pseudomonadota > Gammaproteobacteria > Burkholderiales > Burkholderiaceae_B > Paenalcaligenes. The sequence continues at coordinate 2,237 of CANQRK010000066.1, forward strand.
CCTGGCACAGGCGAAACGCCTGCAGCGCCTGTATATGTAGATGGCGAGCGAGTCGTTACCCTAAAAGGTGATACGATTGCTCAAGAGTTTCAACAGATCGTTTTGGATTACGTACAAAAAAGGTACGCTCCTCAATAACAAAATGGGCCATAGCGCCTACGGAAAGGATTTATGTCGAAGTCTGTACAAAAACTTCGTGGCCTAACCGGCATGAAGGATATTCTCCCTGGGGAAAGTGCTCAATGGGAGCAACTAGAGGAAACCGTGCGTACTTGGTTGGCCAGTTATGGCTATCGCAACATGCGCACACCCATCCTAGAGTTCACTCAACTTTTTGCGCGCGGTATTGGTGAGGTCACCGATATTGTAGAAAAAGAAATGTACTCGTTTACGGACTCGCTTAATGGTGACAAGCTCACCATGCGTCCCGAGTTTACAGCCGGTTTGGTGCGTGCCTCTATCGAGCACAATATGCTTTACGATAGACCGCATCGAGTGTATTCGATTGGGCCTGTCTTTAGGCACGAACGCCCTCAGCGCGGACGCTATCGTCAGTTTCATCAAATTGACGTAGAGGCGTTAGGCTTTGCTGGTCCAGATATAGATGCCGAACTGATTATTATGTTGGCGCGCCTCTGGCGCATCTTGGGCTTAAACGATGTGCGTTTAGAAATTAACTCGTTGGGTCAATCGGCCGAGCGTGCGGCGCATCGTGAGGCCCTCATTGCCTATCTAGAACAACACAAAGACATACTCGACGAAGAAGCCCAACGTCGTATGTATACCAACCCTTTGCGTGTACTGGATACAAAAAATCCAGCGATGCAAGACATGGCTAATAATGCACCTAAATTGTTTGATTATTTGGGTGACGAGTCATTGGCTCATTATCAGGCGGTATGTGATCGCCTCGATGATGCCGGTATTGCCTATACCTTGAATCCTCGCATGGTGCGTGGGCTAGATTATTACAATCTCACTGTATTCGAGTGGGTCACTGATCGTCTTGGTGCTCAGGGCACGGTGTGTGGTGGGGGGCGTTACGACGGCTTGATTGAGATTTTGGGTGGTAAGCCTAATCCTGCAGTGGGTTTTGCCATTGGCATGGAGCGTTTATTAGACTTAGTGTCCCAAGACAAGGAACCGTCGCCTGTTCCTGAGTGTCAGGTATATCTAATTTACCAAGGTGATCTGGCGCAACGCCAAGCCATGCGTTTGGCTGAGTCATTGCGTGATGTAGGTCTACAAGCCATTGTTCATGCGGGTTCTAGTGGTTTTAAATCCCAGTTTAAGCGCGCAGATGCCAGTGGTGCTGTTGTTGCTGTCATTCTAGGTGAATCCGAACTCGAGCAACAGCAAGCCAGTGTAAAATGGTTGCGTGCCGATGATGCCGAGCAGCCCCAAGAAAGTATTGCATTCGATCAATTAGCGGCCTACTTACAGTCAAAGGTGTAACTCGTTATGGCATATGATTTAGAAGAACAGGAAAAGATCGACGCGCTGAAAGACTGGTGGGATAAAAATGGTACGCGCGTTGTGATCGTGGCTTTTTTGGTGGCCGCATCTGTCTTGGGTTGGCGCGGCTATCAATGGTACGAGCAGCATCAGGCCACCAAGGCGATGGGCTATTATGAGGCCTTGGAGACTGCTGTAGTACAAAACAACGGCGAGTCTTCTGCGCGTTTATTGGCCGCCAGCGAAGCCTTGCGCAGCGATCACGCCGGTTCAGCTTATACTAGCCGCGGTTTGCTTATTGCTGCGCAGTACTTCCAAGATCAAGGAAATTTGACCGCAGCCGAGGACCAGCTTAAATGGGTTGTTGCCAATAGCTCAGAGCCTGCAATGGTTAGCGTAGCTCGTTTACGTTTGTCTGGTTTTCTCCTCGAGCAGCAGCAGTACCAAGCGGCTTTACAGCAGTTGCAAAATCCCAGTGCTGCCTATGCAGGGCTGTACGCAGATCGTCGTGGTGATATCTATTATGCACAAGGCGATATTGCTCAGGCTAGATCCGAGTGGCAAGCCGCTGAGCAGGACCTAGCAGACGTTGCTTATGCTCAAATTGTGCAGTTAAAACTACAAGCCCTAGGCAAGGAAGAATAATGGTTAGATTACTGAACCGTCGTTTATTTGGTATTGCTGCAGCGACACTGAGCCTTAGCCTATTAGGGGCGTGCTCTATGTTTTCATCCAAAGACCCTCGTTTCGAGCCCGCTCCATTGGCTGAGTATGATGCGGGTGTTGCTACACAGGTTCGTTGGTCAACCTCTGTAGGAAGTGGTTCCGGCTTTGGTTTCATTCCGGCTGTGGTTGGCGAGCGAGTCTATGCGGCGACGCCTTCAGGGCAGTTGTCACAAATTGATCTGGAAACAGGGCGAGTGGCATGGACTAAAAAAGTAGCTAAAGAACTCTCCGCAGGGGTGGGGGCAGATGCCTCAGTCGTAGCAGTAGCAGCCTCTGATGGTTCGGTGTATGCCTTTAATAGTGGGGGCGACGCGCTCTGGACAGCCCAAGCTAGTAGTGAGGTCAATGTGCCTCCGGCAGTGGGGTTCGGAGTAGTGGTAGTGCGTAGTTCCGACTATCGCATTCAAGCTTTTGATGTTCGCAACGGAGATCTGCTCTGGAGCATCCAGCGTCCAGGTCCTGCTCTGGCGCTAAAAACGAATATCAAAATGGAAGTGATCGATGGGATGGTCGTTGCAGGCCTGCCTAACGGTCGTCTTATGCTGATAGATGCTCAAAGTGGAGCCGTGCAATGGGAAGGGGTGGTGTCTCAATCTCGTGGGGCCACAGACCTAGAGCGTATTAATGATGTAGTGGGTGCGCCCCTAGCGCTCGGACCGTTGTTGTGTGGTTCGTCCTATCAGGGCCGAGTGGTTTGTTTTGATATGACACAGGGCGGAGTGCCTGTGTGGCAAAACGACTACTCTACCATTAGCGGTATCACCACAGATGGCCAGTTTGTTTTTGGTGCCAATCAACGTGATGTGGTGACTGCTTTTGATTTAGGTAGCGGGGCAGTGGTTTGGTCCCAAGAAGGTTTGCGTAATCGCAGACTATCTGGGCCTGCTGTAATTAACGATCAAGTAGCTGTTGGTGATTACCAAGGCTATGTTCATTTTCTATCTCGAAGCTCGGGCCGTCCACAAGGACGTGTCAGTGTAGGTTCGGGTGCTATTGTATCGCCTTTGGTCAGCACGCGTTATGGCGTGCTCGCCCAAAGTGGTAATGGCAATTTAGTATTGGTTGGTGTCAATTGAAAAGCATCGCTTTTAAACCTGTAGTCACTATTGTAGGTCGTGCTAATGTGGGTAAATCCACATTGTTTAATCGCTTAACACGATCGCGCCAAGCGCTAGTGGCAGACTTTCCTGGGCTAACTCGAGACCGTCACTACGGTGAGGGTCGTGTTGGCTCGCGTCCTTACCTTATCGTCGATACGGGTGGGTTTGAGCCCGTCGTCAAAGAAGGTATCGTCCGAGAAATGGCACGCCAAACCGAGCAGGCCATTGCTGAGTCCGACGTGATAATTTTCCTAGTGGATGCCCGCGAAGGCCTAAACCGCTTGGATTTTGATATTGCGCATTTGTTGCGTCGCAGTGGGCAGCCGGTGATCTTGGCTATTAACAAGGCCGAGGGCATGCGTTATGGCACAGCGGGTCTAGAGTTCCATGAGCTAGGCTTAGGCGAGTCACATCATATTTCCGCTTCTCACGGTGATGGAGTGGTGGACTTAATCGAAGAAGCCTTAGCGCGCATTCCTGAGCCCGAACCCGAGCCCGAGCCCGAGTTCGATCCGGAGCAGCAGACCGAATGTGGGTAAATCTACCTTCATCAATGCCTTGATGGGTGAGGATCGTGTGATCGCCTTTGATATGCCTGGTACGACTCGCGATGCCATCGAGATCGAGTTCGATTACAAAGGCACGCCGTATACACTTATTGATACGGCAGGTTTGCGTAAACGTGGCAAGGTCTTTGAAACCATTGAAAAGTTTTCAGTGATTAAAACCTTGCAAGCGATCGAGGCGTCTAACGTTGTATTGCTCATGCTAGATGCTTCCACCGAAATTTCGGATCAAGATGCTAGCATCGCTGGCTTTATCCTTGAGTCGGGTCGAGCTTTGGTGGTGGCGATTAACAAGTGGGATGACCTGGATAGCTACAAACGCGAATGGGCTAAGCGTGAATACGCGCGCAAACTGCGATTTTTGGATTTTGCTAAGGTCAGCACCATCTCTGCGTTAAAAGGGCAGGGCATTAGTCATGTGATGCGTGCGGTGAAATCTGCTCATGCAGCCGCGTACCGACGTTTACCTACGCCGCGCCTTACGCGCATTATTCATGATGCCGTCGAACAGCAGCAGCCGCCACGCAAGGGTATTTTCCGTCCCAAATTACGTTATGCTCACCAAGGGGGACAAAACCCTCCTATTGTGGTGGTGCATGGTAGTGGTCTAGAAGGCGTTTCTGACAGCTACAAGCGTTATCTCGAAGGAAAAGTTCGCGAGGCCTTTGACCTCGAGGGGACTCCTTTGCGCGTTGAGCTAAAATCGTCACGTAATCCCTATGTGGAGGATAAATAATTGAGTCGTTTTTGGAGTGATCACATTCACGCTCTAGAGCCATATGTGCCGGGCGAGCAGCCTCAGCAAAAAATGCTGAAGCTCAACACTAACGAGCATGCGTATGGGCCTTCTCCCAAGGTTCACGAAGCGATTGCTGCAAAAAACAACGCTAATTTACGACTTTATCCTTCGGCTGACAGCGCTGAGCTACAACACGCTATTGCTGAGCTGCATCAGGTGCGGCCGCAGCAGGTCTTTTTGGGTAATGGCTCGGACGAGGTGCTGGCGCACCTATTTAACACCTTGTTTTTGCGTGATGGTCGTCCGCTCTTGATGCCCGACATCTCGTACAGTTTTTATAAAACGTATTGCGCCTACTTTAAAATCCCTCACGAGATTCAGCCTTTGGCTGAGGACTTCACTCTTTGTGTCAAGGATTACTCGCAGTCTAGAGCCGTGCCGCCGGCGGGTATTATCTTTGCTAATCCTAATGCACCGACTGGTGTGGCTTTGCCGTTGGAAAGCATCGAAATCATTGCGCAGGCTAATCCAGATAGCGCGGTGGTAGTTGACGAGGCCTATGTCGATTTTGGTGCCGATTCGGCTGTTACTTTGCTTAATCGCTATCACAACATTGTAGTGGTACGCACGTTGTCCAAATCCTACGCCTTGGCGGGTATGCGCGTAGGCTATGCGGTCGCTAGTGCCGACATTGTTGCGGGATTGCAACGTGTCAAGGACAGCTTCAACTCGTACCCTCTGGATAGCTTGGCTCAAGCTGCAGCATTGGCGGCTGTCCAAGACAGAGCCTATTTTGATGAAAAATGTTTGGCTATTATCTCTAGCAGAGATAAACTTACAAAAGACTTACAGGCTTTAGGTTTTAACGTTCTGCCCTCTAAAACTAATTTTGTATTTGCGACTCATCCTCAGCACGAGGCCGAGTCATTGCAGCAGCAGCTCCGAGAGCACCACATTTTGGTTAGACACTTTAAGCAAAAACGAATTGAACAGTTTTTGCGTATAACCGTCGGAACTCCAGAGCAATGCGATACACTAATAGAAGCAGTACGTAAAATACTTTGCGCCTAAGCAACCGCAAAAGGCTTAGCTTGGTTGCTGGGGTGGTATAGTAAAAGCACTCTACAAGAACTGATTAAAATTCACTTAGATAACAACATAATTGGAGCCTAGCCAATGAGTAACAAAGGGCAGATATTACAAGACCCATTTTTAAACGCCCTACGCAAGGAACACATCCCTGTCTCTATTTACCTTGTAAATGGCATCAAACTTCAGGGCCAAATCGAATCCTTTGATCAGTACGTGGTTTTGCTACGTAATACGGTCACGCAAATGGTGTATAAACACGCTATTTCGACTGTGGTTCCGGCCCGCCCTGTTAATCTCAAGGCGGACGAAGACACTGAATAAGTTGTTAAGCACTTCCTTTTGTGTACCCGCTAAGACGCCTTTAGTGTCTAGCGGGCATTTGTTTTTTTTAGGATAAGCTCATGAAAACGCTGGTTATTAGTGTCAACATGGGCGAGCTGGATTACGAGGCCCATGCCGAAGAGTTTCAGATGTTAGCCAAAGGGGCTGGCGCTGAAATTATGGACACCGTCGTGGTCAAGCGTGACCGACCCGACGCAGCCTTGTTCATTGGCAAGGGCAAGCTTCAAGAAGCCGTGCTATTGGCAGATCATCACCAAGTCGAATTGATTTTATTTGATCAGCCGCTTAGTCCAGCGCAACAGCGCAACCTAGAACGCGCGTTTGAACGTCGCGTGGTAGATCGAGTGCTGTTGATCTTGGATATTTTTGCGTTGCGCGCCCAAAGCCACGAAGGTAAGCTTCAGGTCGAGCTTGCGCAGTTGCAGCATTTATCCACTCGTCTAACGCGTATGTGGACCCACCTAGAGCGTCAACAGGGTGGGATTGGTATTCGTGGGCCTGGCGAATCGCAGCTTGAGCTTGACCGTCGTATGATTGGTACCAAGGTACGCAAACTACGAGAGCGTTTAGACAAGCTAAGTCGTCAACGTCAAACTCAGCGCCGAGCCCGTATGCGTGGTAATACCCTCAAGGTATCTTTAGTGGGTTATACCAACGCTGGTAAATCAACGCTGTTTAATGCGCTTACACAGGCTGACGCGTATGCGGCAGACCAGTTGTTTGCAACATTAGACACCACCACACGTCGTGTCTGGATCGAGGGTGCGGGGCAGGTCGTGGTGTCAGATACAGTGGGGTTTATTCGCGATCTACCTCCCACATTAATTGCTGCATTTAGGGCTACACTTGAAGAAACAGTGCATGCAGATATACTTTTGCATGTGGTGGATGCGTCCAGTCCACAAAAAGACGAACAAGTTCACGAGGTCAACAAGGTCCTAGCCGATATTGGTGCCGACCAAGTGCCGACCATTTTGGTCTATAACAAGATTGACTCCACAGAGCTCTCACCGCGTCTAGAGCGCGATGAAAATGGGCGAGTTGTGCGAGTTTTTGTCAGCGCTCTAACAAGAGCTGGTTTAGACGACTTGCGCACAGCAATTGTTGAGTCAGGTCAAACACTGGAAAGTAATACGTTCCATGACGAAAATTTATAACTTAAATGATCCCGGTTGGGGGCGTGACAACAAAGGGAGTGGTAATCAAAATCAGCCACCACGCCGTCCTGATAATCAAGACTCCCCGCCCGATTTAGACGAGGTGTGGCGCGACTTTAACAAGCGCCTAGGGTCGATGTTCGGCAAAAAAGGCGGGGGCAATCAATCGCCGCCACCGGCTGGGCCACGTACCCCCGTTAAACTGCCCAAGGGCTCCCCCAAGCTATTTGCTGGGTTTCTGGTGCTGTTGGTTGGGCTTTGGCTAGCTTCCGGCTTTGTCATTGTCCAAGAGGGCCAAGTGGCCGTTGTCACTCGTTTTGGGCAATATGTCACGACACTGAACCCAGGTTTACAGTGGCGTTGGCCTCGTCCTATCGAGGACCACCAAGACGTCAATATTGCGCAATTGCGTACGTTTGAAATTGGTTTCCGTGGCACCTCCCGCAACAAGGTCTTACCCGAGTCGCTTATGCTGACAGCGGATGAAAGTATTGTTGATGTGCAGTTTGTGGTGCAGTATCGCTTAGCGCCTACTGGTGCGCCAGATTACATCTTTAATACGGTGAATCCTGACGAGTCCGTGCGTCAAGCGGTTGAGACAGCTATGCGTGAAATCGTAGGCCGTAAACCAATGGACTTTGTGTTGTACTCGGGCCGTACCGAAGTCGCCTCCGAGGTGCAAGACCTAGCGCAGCGCATTCTGGACCGTTATAAAACCGGTATTCAGATTAGCACAGTAGCTATTCAAAACGTACAGCCACCCGAGCAGGTGCAGGCCGCTTTTGATGATGCGGTCAAGGCAGGTCAAGACCGTGAGCGTCAAATTAACGAAGGGAATGCGTATGCGAATAAAGTCATTCCTGAAGCACGAGGTCAAGTGGCTCGTATGCTCGAAGAGGCCGAAGGTTACAAGGCTCGAGTTTTGGGTGATGCCCGCGGGGATAGCGCTCGTTTCCGAAGTGTCTTGACTGAATACGCCAAGGCTCCTCAAGTGATGCGCGATCGACTTTATATCACTACCTTCGAGGATATTCTGGCTAACTCCGGCAAGGTCTTAGTAGATAGCCAAAACAACAATATGCTGTATTTGCCTTTAGATCAGGTAACTAAAAACGTAGCACGTGATTCTGTGCGCAGCGCTAACCCAGAGCATGCGGCAGCAAGCGGAGCAGCGGCCGAAGCGGCAGGTTCTACGGCTCCGGCCAGCGTGCCTAGCTCTAGCCGTACCAGTGTACCAAGCTCGAATGACTTAGGTAATTTGTCTAATCCTTATTCACCTTACGCCCGCTAGGAGGTCATGATGCAACGTCTGTTACCTATACTGATTGCACTGGCTATTGCTCTAGCGGTATTAGTGTCGTGTGTTTTTATTGTCAAAGAGCGTGATATGGCGCTGGTATTTGCGCTGGGTGAAGTCAAAGAAAGTGTGACTGAGCCGGGCTTGCATTTCAAGTTACCACCGCCATTCCAAAACGTGGTTTTACTAGACAAGCGTTTGCAAACGATCGAGTCCAAAGAGCCCGAGCGTATTCAAACGGCTGAAAAGAAAAAC
>CANQRK010000067.1 GCA_947626245.1 uncultured Paenalcaligenes sp.
GCAGCGCGAGAAATATGAGTTAAGACGTCACTTAAGTCACTGAGCTGGGCTTTAGTCAGCAACACACGGACTTCGGTGGTGGGGGTTTGTTGGTGAATTAAGTCGCGGTCACTGATCCACGCTTCGAATACCGGTGGGGCTTGGGTGTGCTGCTGAGAACCCAGATAGGCCAATTGCATAGCATGCCCAATCAGCTGAGCTTGCTGCAATAGAGGGTCCGCATCGGCTTCTTCTTCTGCAAAACTGGCGCTGCCTACCGCACTCTCGCCCATGTAGGCGGCTTTGACCTGATCCGTAATCGCATTAGCCAAGCTATCTACCATTTGACCGAAATCATCAACAGAGCCCGCATTCACGGGGTAGTACAGAGTGCTGTTGGTGGGTGTGTAATGAGAGAGGTCGCTGTATTGCGCCTCAGCCTTGGCATGGTCGTGCTTACCTTGGTCTGTTTTTAGGTGCAGAGTGTAAATAGCAATACCGCGTTTGCGGGCTTCTTCTCTAATCTGCTGTGCCTCAAGGTGAGTTGAAGACAACGGGTTATTGGATTCTAAGGCGCTGGCATCCGTAATTAAAATAATATAACGCGCTCCAAAATCACGCCATTGCACTTGGTTGATAGCCTCTAGTACACCGGCATACGCATCCTCATCCCAACTAGCAGTAGAGGCACTCGCTTGTTTTAGATCTTTGATTTTATGTAGGAAGTCTTGCCCATTTTTGACGTCATTGGGGTTAGCGTACATTTTAGTCAGGTATTCGACATCGGGACGCGTAGAAATATCGCTACGGAAAGAAACCAGACCAAATTTGACTTGGTTATCTAAATGCTCAGACTCAATTTTTTCATAGATTTTCTGTATCGCCTCACGCGTGCGGTTGATGTAAGGATCCATAGAAATCGTGGAGTCAATCACAAACATAACGGCCGCATTAAAGGCCTTGAGGTGATTGTTGACCTGCGAGTCGGGCGTGTCGTCTGGCTGTATGGAGTCATTTTTACTGACCGAGGCCACATTGAGTACACGTGTTCTAAAGCCCGCATCGGTCATTATTTCCTCACCGCCTAAAATAGGAAGCAAGTAAAACTCTTTTTCAAGGTCAATATGAAACTCGGGCTCTTGAGCGAGTACGGTTTCGGTTTGTTCGTTGGTATTGAGTTGGTGACGTAATGGAGCAACTAGGCTGACCGGATCCGGTGCATTCAGGATATTTTCTAGGCTTTCCTGATCTTTAAAAAAAAGTAGGCGGTCGCGGTTAGCTGGATTAGTAAAAGCCAGACTCATTTGCATTTTCCATTCCACCGCGCAGTGTTTATCAAGCCAGCCAATGGTATTGCCGTAACTGTCTGGACCGACCTGAAGCCAGTTATCTTGATCCGCATAGACATAAAAACGACTAAAAGCAGGTAGGTCTACCCCAGTGCCTTGAGCGGGTTGCTCATAGAGCTGGCAAGAAGGGGTGGTGAGTACCCGTTGATAGAGACTTTGTTTTCCAGGCTGTAGCAAGGGAGTGGTTTGCGCATAGACGCTACTCATGTTGAGCAGCGTTGCGGTGCCAATGATAAAAGCGGACAAAGAAGGTTTAATCATGGCTTTAACTCGTCTAGACGCTGTTGCGCTTCGGTGTTCTCTGGATCATTCATCAAAATGGTTTCATACCAATAAATCGCTGTGGCTGTATTTGGCTCTTTAAAGCAAGTTGAGGCGGTATGGTATTTGGGGTCGTACTCTTTGACATACGCACCGGCAATAATCAGGTCACCCGCCTGAGAGCGATTGGCATAAAGACGTTGTGCAATAGAGCATTTGTCAGCTTGAGCGGCTTGTTGAATGACGCTCAATAGCGCAGTGCTTTCGGGGGTGCCTTGCAAGCAAGTTTGTAGAAACTCGGTTTCTGATTGCTGATTAAGCTGATTGAGATCGCAAGCAGCCAGCGTGATCGTATCGATGGCGGACTCGTCAAGACCGGGCTCTGCTAGGTTGTCGACTTTGTTGCTGTTGAGCCAAAAGAAAAGAGCCGCGGCAATAGCAGCGAGCAAAGCCAAGACGACTAAGACAACCGCAATAAGCACTCCTTTTGATTTTTTCTTAGGAGAAGGGCTTGGAGCGGGTTCGGAATGAGCGATTGGGTCAGGCTCTGCAGAGGGAGTAACGCTTGGTGCCACAGGGGGCGGTTCAGGCGTAACCGGAGGCGCGGCCTTTGCGGAGGCATCAAACGAACTGGAGGGCAGTAGGTTTTTACAAATCACATGCCCGACATAAAAGGGTGTTGTTTCGCCACGTCTATAGGCTTGTGCCGTAAAGTTAGGCAAGCCGGACTCAAGTAACGGGTCAATAAGCTCGGGCCCTAACTCATAACATGGCTGTTCTTCATTGCCAAATTTTCGTAGCAGCAGCTTGTCTTGAGTGGTGCCCCAGGCCTCGTTAGCGTGACGGTTAGCCGGAGCTTGCAAATAGTCTTGTTGACGTCCAATAACCACTTCGATTTCGGCATCATAGCCATCAGCGCTATTCCAAACCTGACTTAGGTCGATTAGAGCATGACCATGAGGTGTGGTGGGGTGGGCTTGCAGGAGTAAAGGGCGAACGCGTGTCATGATGTTAAAACTCCCATAGTGCGCAAAATCCGACCGATTTGAGCATTTTGCTCTACCGGTATTTCATGGCCTGCACTATGACCTATATTGTCTAAAGTTAAGAAAAACAAAGCCGCTAACCAGTTTTTTATGTACAAGTTAGCTGGGCTGCTGGATTCTCTATCTAAGTCAGGCAACTCACCTTGGCTTAGCGAGGTATGAAAGTCAAAAAGTGCTTTTTGTTGATAGACAGGACGATCTTTGGGTTCTAGATGTAAATAACCAAAGTAAGCAATAAAGTCTTGAATCACTAATTGGGTATTAAGCACATAACATGAAACCAGCTGATCACGACGGCTATTACCCGAGCCACGAGCTAACAAGCGTGTTTTAATTTGATCGGCCAAATTAAGACGAGAGCTAGCGGTAATTAACTCTTCAATAAAGAAGTGAATCGCTTCTTTAGCGTTAGGAATATCAAGCTGATAAAGAACCGAGTCTTTGGTATTGAGGTCGCGCAAGTGCGCGATCCAGGCTTGATAGACCGCGGTGGCAAAAAGCTCTTCATAGCTACGTTGAGTTTTTTGGGTAGCAGGAGCTGTTTTTGGTGTTGAGTTGCTTGAGGAGTCACCAAACAAATCAGCAAAATCACCTAAGTCTAAGGATGCTGTTTCTGGCTGCTCTTGAGTGCTAGCCTCATTGTCAGAGGTCTCATAGCTGCCATTGAGACAAATGTCGTGGATGGTGTCATTGTCTAGACTGAGCAAATGAAGAAACTCGCCTCCATTTTGTGGCATGATGCCTTGAAAACTTGCGATCATGACTTGGGCGCGTTGCTTTTTTTCCGCCTCTAAATCATCCGCATCTTGATGAAACCACTGGCCCAAGTCTTTTTCTAGTTGGTTGATGGTGTCAGCCAGTTGCTCTTGAAGATGCTGACGTTTTAAAACGGGGTCTGCAATGTGAGTGAGGGCCTCTCCTAAACGGGTGACCCCACCGTCATTCAGTGTCATCATGGCATCCCACGCAGCGGCTGGGTCTGCGACGTGTTTTTGGATGGTGGCGTTCTGAATAAAGGTTTGGCGTAGTGCCGTTAGCGGCTCTTGAAACACCGCATTAATGCCTATTTCATTCTCAGTGGTTCTATCTAAGAAGGAAATACTTAAACGAGGCTTACGTATTAAAAAGGCTTGATTAAATGCATGCTGCTCGTTCCATTTTTGCATCCAGTCAGAGCTACCAAATCGACCGAGCATGGTTTTAAGCATCAAGTTTTCACAATGCTCTTCGTAGCGAGACGGTCCTGCATCTAACGCACTTTGCACAGCGATATCTGCTTTGGTCATTGCCCAGATTAAGGTGGGCTGACGCTTGGCTCGCTCTGTGGTTGTTGTGCCTTGAGTTTTGTAAACCCATTTATTTAAGATAGGCAGGACTTCTTTGACCTCACTTTGTTTTTCAGAGCTAGCGCACAAAATGAGCGAGTGCATTTCTTGAGAGTCGGTATAGGACTCAAATAAATAGGAAACCTTAGCGCGTAATAACAGTTCGGGTAGGTCGCTGCTTTTGACTTCTTCGTTGGGGTCTTTAGCGGGTCTGGTACGATAACCAGGGAAATCCAATAAGTCGATGGATTCGATGATTGGATTTTGTGGCGTATCACTTAGCTTAAAGATCAGCTCTTTGGTTAAAGATGCTAATTGTGCGATTTTAATTTCTCTGGGCTGATCTAGTTCAGCAGAGGTCATCGGTCGCACTTTGATGGTTAGGTCACCCGAGGTGTCGAGCAAATTCAGTGTTTGCACATCAATAATGCTGTTTTTGGCACTGGTAATACGGTTGTCGTCGTGTTTTTGTACCAACGTAGCAGAGGGAGCATAGACATAAGACGGACTCCCTAGGTCCTCTAGACTGCGACCTAATTGAATATAAATACGGGTGATGTTTTTATTATTACCCCATAAAATAGACAACAATTGTGCGCGTTGCTCTAGGTCTAGCGCACTGATAATGCGAATTGCCGTAGGCCAGAAATCAATTTTAAGTTTATTTAAAGAGCGTCTGTCTCCCAGGTAGTCCATTAACGCTACGATGTCTTCGGGAGCGACGTTTTTCTGAACGGGACGGGTCGCATCAATGGCAGAAAACGCCTGCAAATGCGCGTGGATGGCGCCTTCATTGATGGGGTCTTCGTTTAGTAACTCATGGTTAAAGTCATAAAGCCACGAGTTAGCCAAAATCATGGCAAGCTCAATTTCCCTAAACAGACGCAAGGTAACCGGATACGACGCATCAGGGCTTTCGGGGGCAATACGGCTAAAGCGGGTGACCAGTGCTGTTGACTCGGCACCCCCACCCGATGGGTTGATATGCTCGATAAACTCTAGCGTTTGGTCACCGTATTGTGTGAACAGTTTGCCGTCGGTATTCGCTGCTAGCGCGGAAATCAAAAATGATTTACCTGCTTGAGACTCACCAAACACCCCCAGTGTGAGCGAATTTTGAGCCACTCGACTTAGATTGTTTGCCAGATTTTTATGGCGATACAAGCTCAGCTTCAGATGCTCGGCCTCGCTGTTTAAGCGAGGGGACTTAAGACGGGTTTGTTCAATCCATTCGATGGCCGCATCGGTGTTGTCTGAGATCGCTGTCCAGGATTGAGATAATTGGATTGGGTCAATGGTGCTCATGAGTTCTTAACGCTCCCGCTATCTAGCCAATAGATGTGATTCGAGTCTGGCATGGTATTGAGTTGTAATTTCACGTCGCGTTTATTGAAGTTTTTGTTGGTGTTGGTTTCTACACTGTCAATCTCTAGCTGATCACTAATGACTGAGTTACCAAAACGTTTTTTAGGTTGGTCTTTGACTTTAAAGCGCACGAATACCACCGGCTCTGATCGCAGGTTGACGTCGATGACAGCGGCTTCATTGTATTTTTTGACTGCTTCTGGAGTCAGTTGCAACGTGTAAAGCGGAGAAGCCGTCCAGCGTGGAGTAGCTAATTGCCTAAAACCTAAACGATAGTCGCCATTACGTACCTCGAGTGCAGGCACTAAGTCGGTCGTTGGGTCAACCGGCAAAACGATTTTTTCTGTTTGCTTATCACCAATCTCTGTTTGAATATTGTGGAACAGGATGTCGTTTTCAGGAATGGTGTTTTGGCCATTAATCAGACCAAAGTAGCGAATCGTGGAATAAGGTTTTAATTCCGATACTCTGAAAAAGAAATTCTGTAGTCGGCTTTCATGACTAAGCAAGCAAAGCAGTGCGCCGACTGAAGCCGTGGTTTTGGGATCATCAATACGTTGATTTTTATGGAATGGATACCAGCTACCAGCTTTGTAATTATGTAGAGGTAAAATACGCCCTGGAGCAAGCGGTAACAACATCCGTAGCAAGGCTTGAATGCCAGGAAGACGTGAAGGGCGACCAGTTAATAGCAATAAGTCGCAATCGTATTGGAAGATAACTTCACTCAGCGCCTGCAAGGTCTGATTGATATTAAAACCACTTTGCAAATCGATAAATTGCTGATGGATTTTTTTGAAATCCAAATCAATGCCTATGGTGGTTAAGTTTAAGGATTGATAGTCAGCATGGGCTTTGCGTACTTGAGCGTGCACATAGTCTATAACGGCCTGACTGGGTGTGTTGTCCCCCAAGAGCTCTTCATAGGTGTAGTGACGGCTTAGCGGGTCATGAGCAAAGGCATCGTAGTTTTCATACAGACTTAAAATGGCTAAGCCTATGGGGGTGAAGACTTGTAGATTCAGTTGCTGGCGCAGCACTGAATCACTGGCAGAGGTCGTTTGAGAACCACATAATGCCGAGAGGACGGAATCCGTATCTGTGACGCCGACGAGACGCAAGGCCTGTGCAAAACTGGGCAGTACATACTTTTGAATCACATCCAACAAAATGTCATCACCCGCAATTTTAAAGCCATCTCTAAAGAGCTGAGTGGGAATAATATGGGCATTATTCCCCTGACCATTTAAATGGTATTGGGTAATGACGAGGTCTGTGGTGCCGCCGCCAATATCGATAGTGGCTAGGCTAATCTTGTTTTTGGTGTTTTTGTCGGGGCGAGCTAGACTAGCAAAGAACTCTTCGGGCTGATGGGCAAAGTTATTCGCAATTTCACTATATAAATAGACGAGTTGCCCACAAGACGCCTCATCCCATTCCACATGTATTTTGGGCAAAGGTGGGATGGGTTTTGCAGGGGGCGCTGAGGCCGTTGCACTTTCATTCGGTTCTTCGTAGGGGCTGTAGTCTCCCTCATGCCATTTCATGCACTTCCAAATCAACCCTAAGGCCTGAGACAAACGGTCTGTCAAAATAGAGCGTTCGGCCAAAGGCATGCCAGGGGGCACAGTTAGGGTGATGCTATGCAGTTGACGAGGGTGGTCGCTTAACCCGCGATTAAGGCGATGGCTCGCACTGTTCATTTGATTCAGAGCTTGGGCTATGACCTCAATCAACATGAGGGTCATGAGACTGCTGCGTGAATACTTAGGCTGTAACACCGGAATGGCAAAGTCGAAATCTTCATCAGAGTAGGTATACAGCGCTTCCCCCTCACCATCGATATAATTCGATAAGGGTAGGGTGAGGGCGGGTTGATTGCCTTTTTGGTCGCCGTATCCATTGAAAACCCAGCCGTGCTCGTAGCTGTTTTTGTCCCATAGATAGCGTTTGGGGCTAGAAAGACCGGTGGATCCCTCAGAGCCTTGGCGATGGCTGGCTAGATGGCCCGCCTCATGCCCCACTCGAACAAATGACGGCCACGAAAAAGCATCCACGCGGCCACTTTTTCTGGACCAGTTATCTTTGCCTAAGAGGGCTTGATGAAACTCGATGCGGCTTTCAAAGGGGTCATCGTAAATGCGCTCGGGATGGGATAAATCACGCAATTGCAAAAGGGTGTTTTGCATCAACCCTGTACCCGCTTGTTTGTGGTTTTCTACTAAAATACCGCAAGTGCGCGAATTCCCTACGTCCAATACCAAATCGACCGGAATGACCGAGCTGTTTTGGCCGGTATGATCAATCAGTTTAATCTGAGGAAGATGGATTTTAGGTTGATGGGTATTTTTGTCATGCGCAATGGGGCCCAACAATTTCAATACATTTAAATAATGCGCAATAGGATGCTGCTGCTTGAGATTAAGCGCTAAATCGTCATCGTCTTTATAGGCATATTCGTAAATTTCTCGTAACCAGTTACTGACCCACTCTTGATCAAAGAACCAAGTGATTTGATTGGTGTTTAGGGCGAGCTTAAATAAAGAGGGTGCCGCGACATCAGCTGCGGTAGGGGCCAAGTAAAGACTAGAGGGGCTAGCGTTCATTAGCATCGTATCAAAGGCCAAGGTGATACGGTGCGTATTGCCATCAAAATCAGGCTCTGCCAGTTCGATAAAACGCATACGTGCCCAGTTGCTAGGACCTTCATCGTAGCGGGCATTGCTGTAGCGTAAAAAGGGTAAAGGCAGCCATAGGCCATTAAGCAGTTTTAAGCTGTCTTGCAGGCGTAACTCATAACCAGGTTGCGCGCGTTGCCGTAGATTAAATTCGTCAGCGGTGTCGTAGTTATAAAAATAGTTATCGTCTTCGTCTTGGGCGAGCAACGTAACATGTTTATTATTCAACAATACAAAAGAGCCATCAGCTTCTCTTTTCTCGACGCTAAATCCAAAATCTAAAAATTGAACCCCTGTGTTGCTGATGAGCGTAGTGAGGTCTTTGTAGTCTAAAAGCTCGGGTAACATAGGTTATTCCGTTTAATTTGAGGCGTGGCGCATAGAAATAGGAAAGAGCTGGTTGTCATAGCGTCCCAGACACGTAGTTTTTTGTTGCTCATCAAGAGAGCAGGTGACATCAGGCATTTCATACGAGCTGCCATCGTCACAGATCGCTTGGTCTGTACTGCTGATGTCAAGGTTTACGCCCTGACTAATCGCTTGAACACCCCCTAAGCAGGTGACGTTGCCGCCCTTGTGTACTTTGACTTGTCCTGCGCCATTTTCAATCGCGTACTCTAGACGCACGGGTTGACCTGTACGTTTATCTTGAAGTGCATGCACAAGCCAATCGCCATTCATATAGGAAGGAATCGTCCCTGCGGAGGGTGTATTAGGTATTTGTAATTCTGGACCTAACTGTAACGAAGGAGGCGTTCCGGGGGGCGCAGCTAGAGCGGTGGGCTCAGCCGTTAGGGGGGGTGTCGGAGAGCTCGGTGGGGTCGCTTGCATAGCAGGCTCAGTTTGAGCAGGGTCCAAGGCAAGTTCAGGGAGTGCGGTCAATCCAGAAAGTTCGGGTGCAGTCAGATTAGGTAAAGAACCAGATGGCAGGTTAGGTAAACTGGCTACACCTGACAGTTCGGGTAGCGCCATATCAGGAAGGCTGATGTTGGGTAAAGCGATGCCCTCTGGTATGGACGGTCTGCCTAACCCTAAGCTAGGAATAGACGGTAACCACGAAGGCCAAGCAAAATTTTTACTCGTCGCATTTGGTGCGTTCGCTATGGATGGTGTTGTTAAGGGCACCTGAGGAGTGCAACTACGCCAGACAAATAAACAGAGCAATAGCAAGAGTAAAGCAAGTAATAACCAACGCCACCAACTACTGCGTTTGGCCGGCACCTCTATGGGTGTATTCACGATAGGTGGTGCAACGGGGGGCGGAGGAGCCGCCTCAACAGGGCGAGGTGTAACCCTAGCCGGTGTGGGGCTAGATACTGGGTGTAAAAAATGAAAGGGGTCTTGATGGGATTGCCCTGGTTGGCTAAAGCCCCAGAAGGTTAAAACAGGCTGCTGCTCTGCGCCGACTAAAAAGACATAGCTAGGATCCACTTTGAACGCACGCACGCCATTTTCGCTGACTTCTTGCAGCTGAGAAGGTGTGATGAGCACTTTGGGCAAAATATGCGCAAAAGTATGCAAGTCGTTATGAGCCGAATGTGCTGACGAGCTTTGATTTGATCGCTCTAGTAGCTTGGTGCTTAGCGCTTGAACATTTTCTTGAAAAAAAAGCAGTTTCTGACGGGCTGTGTTTTGCTCTTCAGGGGTTGCTTGACTCCAATTGATGACACTGGTGTTTAATGAGTCGGTACTATTTAGACTATCGTCGGCATACCAATCCACCGTTAGGCGGTCACGGTTTTCTTTGGGAATAGCTAAAAATAGCTCGAGGTGTAGTGAGTCATTTTTAGCGCTGCGCCTAATCGCCTCACGTAGGGTTTGAGCGATTTCATAGGTGGATTGCCCTAATTCACCTTCAATATGAAAATCTCGTAAACGGCCCGAGCATAAAAAGTGCCCCCCCGATTTTTTTGAATTATTCATAAACACCAATGTTAAAACGTTAACAAATAGATAGGGCTACCTTAAGCCACAGCATTTTTACCATGAATGCGATGATACAAGCAATTGTTAACGGTATTTAATACGCATAATAATAAAAATTATGTAAATAAAATAGAATGGTGAACAAGTTGATGGAAAACGGTTTAAGAATATAGGTTGTTTTAAGTCGATTTGATTTTGCTCTTTGTATTTTAACTGTAATAGTTGGGCCATATAATGACGGCCAGAACAGAGGCATTGAGGTAATGAGTAACGATGCTTTTTACTTAAACTGATAGGCGTAATGAAATGACTGAAGTTGAATTGGAAATTCCAGAGTTAGAGCCATGTGTGCAGGTTGTTCTAACGGATGAGATTTTATATATTGATTCAGAAACACAAGGTATTTTAGGAAAGCTAGTTTTAGAAACACTGCAATACTTTAATTACCCATTTAGTTTTCCAAGAGAACATCAGGTCCAAGAGCTACGAGAGTCAATTAAGTCACATGTGAAATCCATACAATCGACTTGGCTAAGAGAGCGACAACGAGGACGCTCAGTCTGTCTGGGTGATCTTGAAATCGGGTCTTTCTTAGAAAAAGACAATGAAGCCATACCAATGGTAATGGTTTAGGTTGCGATACATAACAGGGGATTTTTGAGCGTAAACTTTTCAAAACTGATATGGTAGCGATTTGCTGAAAATAAGAATCACTTAGTTTATTGGGCTCCCACTTGAAG
>CANQRK010000068.1 GCA_947626245.1 uncultured Paenalcaligenes sp.
AACCAGCGACCTCTACGATGTCAACGTAGCGCTCTAACCAACTGAGCTAACCGCCTAAAAATATAACTATAACCAGATTGATAATTTTTGTCAAGAGGTTTTGTGGAAAACCTTTTCAAAAACTAAGTTAGCACCTGTTAGTGCTAGACGACTGATTAAGTGAACAGGTGCTATTATACATAAACGTAGCATCATTGCAACAAATGCTTGAATATTTTGCTTTTGCACGATTTTTTTGGGTGCTTAGGCTGCGGCTAGGGCTGTGTGGTGTTAAACTTAGTCATAACTAATATTCTTGAATAAACAAAGGGAATTTTTATGATTTCTACGCGAACTACTACCTTGCGACGATAGATTGGCCGCATTGTGTTCGCTCGTTATTCAAGCTATTCACAGATACCCTAAACGCGGCCATCGAGCCGCGTTTTTTATTAATTAGGATGTTGTATGGTTCAGATTACCTTACCCGATGGTTCACAGCGCTCTTTTGATGGGCCTGTTTCTATTGGTGATGTGGCTCATTCCATTGGTGCTGGCTTGGCGCGTGCTGCTTTGGCAGGCCGAGTGACTACGGCAGGTTCTGAGCCTACTTTGGTGGATACCAGTTATGTTATCGATCAAGACGCAGATTTAGCTATTATTACCGCCAAGGATCCCGATGGCCTAGAGGTGATTCGTCACTCGACCGCTCATTTGTTGGCCTATGCAGTTCAGGAGCTCTTCCCTGATGCGCAGGTCACTATTGGCCCGGTCATTGATAACGGTTTTTACTACGACTTTGCCTACAAGCGTCCTTTTACGCCCGAAGACTTAACGGCGATTGAAAAGAAAATGGCGGAATTAGCCAAGGCTGATCTTCCTGTGTCGCGCGAGGAGTGGGACCGTGATGAGGCTGTTGAGTTCTTCAAGAGCATTGGTGAGTCTTACAAGGCAGAAATCATCGAGTCTATTCCATCTGGTGAAACTATTAGTTTGTACCGCGAGGGTGATTTTATCGATTTATGTCGTGGTCCTCACGTGCCATCTACAGGCAAGCTTAAAGTCTTTAAGCTAATGAAAGTGGCGGGGGCGTATTGGCGCGGTGATAGCAACAATGAAATGTTGCAACGCATTTATGGTACAGCCTGGGCTTCTAAAGAGGACCAAAGTGCTTACCTAACGATGCTCGAAGAAGCAGAAAAGCGTGATCATCGACGTTTGGGTCGTGAGTTGGGCTTGTTTCAATTCCACGAGGAAGCTCCTGGTCTGATTTACTGGCACCCTAAGGGCTGGACAGTATGGCAGCAAGTTGAGCAGTACATGCGTAAAATTTACCAAGACAATGGTTACCAAGAGGTAAAAGCACCACAGATCTTGGATTTATCGTTATGGAAAAAGACGGGTCACTGGGATAATTACTCGGAAAATATGTTTACTACCGAGTCAGAAAACCGAGTGTATGGGTTAAAGCCTATGAACTGTCCAGGGCACGTTCAAATCTTTAATCAGGGTCTGCATTCTTACCGCGAATTACCGTTGCGCTACGGCGAGTTTGGGCAGTGTCACCGCAATGAACCATCCGGTGCGTTGCACGGCATGATGCGGGTGCGTGGTTTTACACAGGACGACGGTCACGTTTTCTGTACCGAAGATCAGCTCCAAGATGAGTGCATTAACTTTACTGCATTGCTACAAAAAGTTTACAAAGACTTTGGTTTTACCGAAATTCTCTACAAGGTTGCTACACGCCCTGAAAAGCGTATTGGTGATGACGAGGTTTGGGATAAGGCCGAGGCGGCTTTGATGGAAAGTTTACGTCGTACGAATTGCGAATTTGAAATCGCAGAGGGTGACGGAGCCTTCTATGGGCCGAAAATTGAATACACACTTAAAGATGCTATTGGTAGACATTGGCAGTGTGGTACGATTCAGGTCGATTTTTCTATGCCAGCTCGTTTGGGCGCGGAATATGTAGATGCGAATGACCAGCGTTGTACTCCTGTTATGTTGCACCGAGCCATTTTAGGTTCGTTTGAGCGTTTTATTGGTATTTTGATTGAGAACTATGCGGGCGCTTTACCTGCTTGGTTGTCTCCGGTGCATGCCGTGGTGTGTTGTATTGCTGAATCGTCCGCCGATTATGCTAAACAAGTGGCCGACGAGCTACGTGCTCAGGGTCTACGTGTTAATAGCGATTTGCGCGGTGAAAAAATCACCCGTAAAATTCGGGAACACAGTATGCAAAAAATCCCTTATATTCTAGTGGTAGGGGATAAAGAGCGAGAGGCAGGTGCGGTCGCAGTGCGCGGTCGTGGAGGCCTCGATCTGGGGGTTATGCCATTGACCGACTTTGCGGAGCGTTTGCAAAGCGATATTGATACTCGTCAATAATCGAATGCAGGCGTAGGCATAGAATTTTTTATTTATTTTGGGAGTCTTAGACATCGCAACCGAAAAGAAACATCGCATCAACGGTGAAATCCGTGTTAACGAGGTGCGACTCATTGGAATTGAGGGTGAACAGCTTGGCATTGTTAAACTTGCTCAGGCAATAAGTATGGCCGAAGAGAACGAGGTGGACTTGGTGGAAATTGCACCGAGCGCAGTTCCACCAGTATGTCGTCTCATGGATTATGGCAAGTTCCGTTATCAGGAACAAAAACGCCAACAAGAGGCCAGAGCCAAGCAGAAAGTGATTCAAATCAAAGAGGTGAAGTTCCGTCCCGCAACGGACGAGGGCGATTACAACGTAAAACTACGTAATGTGCGTCGCTTCATCGATGATGGGGACAAAGTCAAAGTATCACTACGTTTTAGAGGGCGCGAAATGGCTCACCAAGAGCTAGGTATGCGTGTTTTAGAACGTGTACGTGATGACGTAGAAGACATTTGCCAAGTTGAGGCTTTCCCACGTTTGGAAGGTCGTCAAATGGTAATGGTATTGGCTCCTCGCAAGAAAGCCTCTTAATACCTTTTACGTTTGCTACTTTATTACCCCTTCGTGACTGCGGTTGCGAAGGGGTTTATTTCAGGAACCTCCGTCATGCACGTTTTATTTATTATTGATCCACTCTCATCGCTTTCCGCTTACAAAGATACCTCTGTGGCTATGATGCGTGCGCTCTTGGCGCAACAGCACACCATCAGTGTCGCTTTGCAAACGGATTTGTATATAGATCAAGGTCGTGTCAAAGCTGTTGCTCAACCTATTCGCATCCCTGAGCAGGCCGATTTGCACTCGCCGGGTTGGTGGGTGGAAACGGGGACAGCGCTAGACGTAGAGCTGAATCACTTCAGCGCGGTCATTATGCGCAAAGATCCGCCCTTTGATATGGAGTATTTTTATTCCACGCATTTGCTCAGTTTTGCTGAAGAGCAGGGCGCCAAGGTATTTAATACTGGGGCTTCGTTGCGCAATCATCCTGAAAAGCTAGCTATTACTGAGTTTCCTGAGTTCACGCCACCGACCTTGGTGACGCGTGATATGCAGCGTATTCGTGCTTTCCACCAAGAATACAAAGACGTTATCGTCAAGCCTTTAGATGGTATGGGTGGCATGGGTATTTTCCGCATGCGCGAAGGCGAGGTCAATGTGGGCGCTATTTTGGAAACGCTCAGTAAAAACGGTGCAGAAACATTAATGGTGCAGCGTTATATTCCTGAAATTGTGGCAGGCGATAAACGCATTTTAATTATTAATGGTGAGCCCGTGCCGTATTGTTTGGCGCGTATTCCTTTAGCCGGTGAAACTCGTGGCAATTTGGCGGCGGGTGGGCGAGGGGTGGCACAACCTCTGAGCGAGCGTGATTGGCATATTGCTAAAACAGTTGCACCTAAATTAGTTGAGCGGGGCTTGTTTTTAGTGGGCTTGGATGTGATTGGTGATTACGTCACAGAAATCAACGTAACTAGCCCTACCTGCTTTGTGGAAATCACTGAACAAACCGATTGTGATGTGGGTGCTTTGTTTGCTAGGGCCCTAAGTCGGGTGGTTGAGCAGGCTTAACATGAATGTTGCGGCTGTCTTAGTAACGCATGCGCCGTTGGGGCAAGCTTTGTATGCTTGTGCTGAGCATGTGTTGCAAATGCCACCGGCTTTGCTGGTGGCAGATATCTTACCCGAGGATCTTCCTCCGCCTTGGGTCACGCGTTTGGTTAGTCAGATTATGACGTTGCCTACCAAGGATGTGGTGTTGTTTTGTGATTTGTATGGTTCAACCCCTTACCATATTGCCACAGCGGTGCAGCGTCAATTGTCGTTAAAAGGGTTGCGAGTGCATCTAATTTCTGGGGTCAATATGTGTATGGTCCTCAAGGTCCTTACCGACTCTGAGTCCGATCCTGATTTGCTGGTCGAGCGCATTTTAGCGGCGGCCAAGCGTGGTATGGTGCATCAGTCTCCCACTTAATTCCTATATATTATGCTTTCTTTAGATATTGAAATTACCAACCAGTTGGGTTTGCATGCGCGCGCAGCAGCTAAACTGACTCAACTAGCCAGTCAATTTACCAGCGAGATTCATATAGCCCGTGGCGAGCGACGAGTCAATGCTAAGAGTATTATGGGAGTAATGATGTTGGCAGCTGGATGCGGCGTCACGGTAACCCTAGATGCTAAGGGCGAGGATGCAGCCGAAGCGCTCGATGCATTGGCTACCCTATTTGCTAATAAATTCGACGAAGAAAATTAAATGATGAAGCAAGCAGAGCACTCAACCGCTATGTGGACCCTTGCTGGGCAGGGGGTGGTTAATGGGTATGCGATTGGTCGAGCCGCTATTATGGGGGCTGCGGCCCTTGAGGTTCCCCATTACTACATAGAGGCCGAAGCGGCCGAGGCAGAGTGCGCTCGCTTGAACCAGGCCATGAATCAGGCCAGAGACGATTTGATGTCAATTGTGCAGCAGTTACCTGCTGATGCGCCGCGTGAAATTGTACCCATGCTCGAAGTGCATCGTTTGTTGTTAGACGATCCTATGCTCAGACAGCAAAGTGGTGAATACATTACCGAACGCCTTTATAACGCCGAGTGGGCGTTGGCCACTCAAGGCCAAAATTTGGCTGCTCAGTTTGATCAAATCGAAGACACTTATTTACGCGAACGTAGTGCCGATATTCGACAGGTGATAGAACGAGTATTATTGATTCTTAGTGGCCAAGCCTCGACTCCAAACGAATTGGCTTTGCAGTTAGATCACCAAGAAGCGGGCTTAATTGTGGTGGCGCGTGATATTTCACCGGCCGATATGCTGCGTTTGCGCAAGGTCCGCTTTTCTGCTTTTTTGACGGATTTGGGTGGGCCTACTTCCCATACGGCTATTGTGGCCCGCAGCATGAATATTCCCGCTGTGGTGGGCTTGGGTGAATTGCGACGTATGGTGCGTGATGGCGATAAGCTGATTGTCGATGGTTTTAAAGGTGTGGTTATTGTCAATCCGTCTGAAGTCGTCTTGCAGCAGTATAGGCAACTTCAGGCGCAGCATCTTAGTCAACGAGAGCAGCTTGATCAGTTACGTGATACGCCTGCAGTGACCTTAGATGGGGTCACGGTGCAGCTTGAGGCCAATATTGAGCTACCCGAAGAAGCGCAGGACGCTTTCGAGGCCGGTGCGGATGGGATTGGTTTGTTTCGCAGCGAGTTCTTATTTATGGGGCGGGCATCATTGCCTTCAGAGCAAGAGCAGTTTGAGGCCTATGCAGCGGTGGTGCGTACCATGCAAGGGCGACCGGTTACTATCCGTACGCTAGATATCGGAGCAGATAAAACCTTAGACGGTGAGCAAACCGTAGCGACCAATCCAGCATTAGGTTTACGGGCAGTGCGTTATTGTTTAATGCATCCCGATTTGTTTCAAACCCAGTTGCGGGCTTTGTTGCGCGCTTCACAGTTGGGTTTGGTGCGTATTTTAATTCCCATGATCTCCTCGATGGATGAGGTATTTGCTGTGCGTCAGGCTTTGGCTCAGGCTGAGCTAAGTTTGCGTGCCGAAGGCCTGCTGGATCCTTTTCAGTACGAGTTAGGGGCAATGGTCGAGGTGCCTGCTATGGCAATTGCTATCGAGCCCTTTGCGCAAAACCTGGATTTTTTATCCATTGGGACTAACGATTTAATTCAATATGTGATGGCGGTGGATAGAGCGGATGCGGAGGTGATGGGGTTGTACGATCCGTTGCACCCGGCAGTGTTGCGTTTAATTGCGCATACCATTAACCGGGCTGAAAGCTATGGTAAACCGGTGGCCGTATGTGGGGAAATGGCCGGGGATGCACGCCTAACTCATATGTTATTAGGCCTGGGTTTGCGCTGTTTTTCCATGCCGGCAGCTCAGGTAGCGTGGGTTAAGCAAGAGGTATTAAAAGCGCATTCAGGGGCGTTGCGTCATAAAGTGGCGGCCGCATTGAATCGAGCAGAACGCATTGATCTACAAAAATTACACTAAAGCACAAGTTAATTTTTGTGAAAACGTAGGACGTATCGCTTAAATGTAACAAAGGCAGCGATTCGTATCTGGAAAAGTAAAGAGGCATACGTAAATAGCAGTAAACTAGGTGTTTACACGTACAATGTAACAGCTCGGTCACGTGTGTTTACACTAGGTTGCTTATATAAACGCTAGAGCTAGTTAGAATTAATTGTAACAAGGGCCTGATCGAGGCGCCTGCTGGTTTTAATAAAAGGAACGACATGAAAAAGACACGCTTATCTCTTGCCATTTTGGCTTCATTCTCCATGGCTTTGTTAGCGGCTTGCTCGGAAGAAACCCCTCAGCCAGCAGCTGTGGCACCTACGGCAGCTGTTGAAGCGCCTACTCCTACACCTGCACCTGTACCCTCCGAGACAAAGATCGAAGAGTTAAAGTCAGAGGCTAAAGATGGTGCTGAAGACGTAAAACACGAAGCAGATAAAGCTGCTGATGCGATTGAACGCAAAGCCGATGAGGCTAAAGACGACACGCAGCAGGCTGCAGAAGATCTAAAAAATGATGCTGAAGAACTGAAAGAAGACTCTAAAGACAGTACAGATGCTGCTAAAGAAGACCTAACGCAGCGTGCTGAAGACATCAAAGAAAAGGCGGCCGAGCTAGCGGATAAAGTCGCTGACGAAGCGTCTCATGCGGCTGAAGCCACCAACGAGGCAATCAAAGACGCTGCTGCTAAAGCTGACGAAGCCATTCAGAATTTGGTGGGTGATAAAGACGCCACTAAAGCAGAGTAATACTCTGATTTAGGATGCGCGATAAAGCCGCCAAGGGGCGGCTTTTTTGTTTACACTAGAGGTATTCATAAATAGGAGAGTGATGATGAGCTCACGTAACGACATTTTCAGTCAAATACAACAAAACATCTCGGATTTAGTTGCCAATAGTCCCGCGGCCGATTTGGAAAAAAACATCAAAGCGTTTATGGGTCAAACCTTTAACCGTATGGATTTATTAACACGCGACGAGTTCGAAACCCAAGTGGCATTGCTCGAGCGTGCGTTGGCTCGGGTGACTGCTCTAGAGCACCGTGTCCAAGAGCTCGAGGCTAAACTAAATCAAACGAATACTAGCGAGTCTTAAGCCCTAGGTAGTCGTCCTCTTAGACAAATTACGCCCTTTATGCCGTACAGCGCTTTGCTTTACGGCATAATTTTTTGACTAACGGAGGTGCGTAATGAGTTTAGCGATATTAAGCAGTGGGATGTTGCATGGTGTGGAGATGGTACCGGTACGTGTCGAGGTGCACGTAGGCTCGGGCTTGCCTAACTTCACCATTGTGGGTATGCCAGATATGGGGGTGCGTGAAAGCCGCGAGCGAGTGCGCGCGGCTATTTTAAACAGTGGTTTTAGTTTTCCGGTGGCTAGAATTACAGTCAATTTAGCGCCCGCTGATTTACCCAAAGACTCGGGGCGTTTTGATTTGGCTATTGCCTTAGGCATTTTATTGGCGTCTGGTCAGTTAGTGCAGCAACACGCCGAACACGAGCCGCCTTGTTTAGACGGCTATTTTTTTGCGGGTGAGCTATCGTTAACTGGGGCGGTAGTGGCGGTGTCGGGGTCGTTGGCACTGGCGTGTAGTGTGCAGCAACAGTTTCCTTCTAAAACTTTGGTGTTACCGGTTAGTTCGGCGTTGTTGGCTGCACATGTGCCGGATCTAAGCGTAGTGGGGGTGCAAAGTCTTTACGAGGCCGCACAATATTTTTGTGGCTATGAGGAGTTAGAGCCGTTGCAAAAGCAGGCTTTGCTGCCTGTGGATGGGCCGGTTTTGTGTTTGTCCGAGGTGATAGGGCAGCAACAGGCGCGCTTGGCCCTAGAGGTAGCTGCTGCAGGTGGCCATAGTGTGTTGTTGTGTGGACCGCCAGGCGTAGGAAAAAGTATGTTGGCGCAACGTTTGCCGACCTTGTTGCCTGAATTAGAGCCACAGCAACAGCTTGAGGTGGCTGTGTTGCATCAAATGGAGCAGCATGCTGGGAAACCCTTTGGATTGCGGGTGACGCCTCCTTTTAGGGCGCCACATCATTCGTGTACGGTGCCGGCTATGGTTGGAGGAGGGCGCTTCATTCGACCTGGGGAAATTAGCTTAGCGCATCATGGGGTATTGTTTATGGATGAATTCCCCGAGTTTGATCGGCGTGTACTCGAATCGCTGCGAGAGCCGCTGGAAAGTGGGGAAATAGCGATTGCCCGTGCCAATCAACGAGCGCGCTTTCCTGCCAATTTTCAATTAATTGCCGCCATGAACCCATGCCCGTGTGGTTATTTGGGTCATGCAAAACGTTCCTGTCGTTGCACGCCCGAACACGTCGCTCGATATAAAGCAAAAATGTCAGGGCCGTTGTTAGATCGTATTGATTTGCATGTGTGGTTGCCTTTTGAATCAAATGTTGAGATGGCGGCTTCTGAGACCTCGGCGGCTATCCGTGCTCGAGTGTTACGCACGCGCCAATGGCAACAGCAGCGTCAACACTGCCTGAATGCTCAACTTCAAGGCGAAAGTTTGGGGCAGCAGGTGCAGCTGACAGCAGCGGCACAGCAACTGTTGGCACGGGCTATCAAAAAATGGAGTTGGCCTTTGCGTGTGGCGCAACGGGTGCAACGGGTCAGTCGTACGCTAGCCGATCTAGAGCAAAGTGAGCAGGTGGCAGAGCAACATGTGGCGTTAGCCATGCAGTTTAGAGATCAAATTGAACCTAAGACCTAGAATTAATGGACAAATTTGTCTTTTACTTTTATAATTTTTCTTTTATTGGTTTTATAACTTAATAAAAAAGAATAAGTGTCTTTAGGGTTATTGAAGAGTGGCTTATGAGTTTTAGCTGCCACCCAGAGTCACAACTTAATTTTGAGTGTTCTTATGCCTAAAATGAAATCAAAGCGTGGCGCAGCCAAACGCTTTCAAGTACGTGGCAGTGGTTCCATCAAGCGTGGTCAGGCCTTCAAACGCCATATCTTGACCAAGAAAACCACTAAAAACAAACGTCAGTTGCGCGGTGCTGTCGAGGTTCATGCCTCCGATGTAGCTTCCGTAAAACAGATGCTTCCTTTTGCTTGATTGGAGTATAAAACATGTCACGCGTAAAACGTGGGGTTAACGCCCGTGCACGTCACAAAAAAGTTCTAGCCGAAGCCAAGGGCTTCCGTGGTCGCCGCAGCACAGTCTACCGTGTTGCTAAACAGGCGGTAATGAAAGCCGGTCAGTATGCGTACCGCGACCGTCGTAATCGCAAGCGCGTATTCCGTGCTTTGTGGATCACACGTATCAACGCTGCTTGCCGCGAGCTAGATCTCACATACAGCCAGTTCATCGCTGGTCTAAACAAAGCCAATATCGAACTTGATCGTAAAGTATTGGCAGACATGGCTGTAAACGATAAAGCCGGTTTTGCTGCAGTAGTTGCTCAAGCCAAAACTGCTTTGGCTGCTTAATAAAGCACAAATCGATTCAGTATTGTACAAACGGGCTCTTATTCAGGGCCCGTTTGTTTTTGGAAATAGACTTTTAGACATGACATTACCAGCCGACGATATTATCCAACGTGCGCAGACGCTTTTTGCCGAATCTGCTGACGCGGTGGCTTTGGAAAATGCCAAAGCAGTTTTTTTAGGCAAGCAAGGTGAACTGACCGCTCTGATGAAGGGTATGGCTCAGCTAAGTCCCGAAGAAAAGCGCACTCAAGGGGCCGCCATCAACCAAATCAAGCGCCAAATTGAAACTTTGCTCAATGATCGTCGTGCCGAGCTAGCCCAAGCCGAATTGAATCAACGTTTGGCCTCTGAGGCCATTGATGTCAGCTTGCCAGGGCGTGGCCGCGAGGTAGGTGGTATACACCCCGTGATCAAAACGTGGCAGCGTGTCGAAGCTATTTTCCGATCCATCGGGTTCGATGTAGCAGATGGTCCCGAGATTGAAAATGACTGGACTAACTTTACTGCTTTAAACAATCCCGAAAATCACCCTGCGCGCTCCATGCAAGACACTTTTTATGTGGACATGAAAGACGCCAGTGGTTTACCTATGTTGTTGCGTACGCATACCAGCCCGATGCAGGTGCGTTATGCGCGTATGCACAAACCTCCTATCAAGGTGATTGCGCCAGGACGTACCTATCGTGTGGATAGCGATGCCACGCACTCACCTATGTTCCATCAGGTCGA
>CANQRK010000069.1 GCA_947626245.1 uncultured Paenalcaligenes sp.
AGAGTGGGAATGATTCCTTGTCTGGAATAGACCAGCAGCATAAGGCATAAAAAGCCGCTAAGCCCGCGTAGTTGCGGGCTTTTTTATGTTTGACTCACGTAATAGTGCTCTAACATCAGACGAGGTCGGCTTGATGTACAAGCGACGCTGAAGACCTAAATTTGAAGTGAAACTGGTCAAGATGGCTGAGTCCCGAATGCCACTAAATAGGTTGAATGATTGACCTTAAGGTCAAAGATCTGCGTAAGCCGTTTAGTTGAAAATACTCCGGCTTACCATCCTTTTTGGTATCGTAAAGCTCAGACTCGTACACTTGGTACAAAATGAGCGTTACTCCTGTCCAAGGTATTCACAGTATGGGTGAGTGAGTCTCTTCTTGGGGGACTGATTGAACCAATTGCAGTGACGCAGGCACGACAATGAAACATTATTTTGTATGGAATTAATCCATTGGATTACAATCAAACCTTAAACGGCGTTGCGGAGTTGCCTTCTTTTATTCGTCTGGCTGACAAACCTCTCAGTCAAGATGAACGTGCAGATTTAATCAGCTATTTGGCTGAACATCCCAAAGCGGGTGACCTGATGGAAGGTACGGGCGGCGTACGTAAGCTTCGTTGGCGCAGGGGCGGACAGGGTAAGAGCGGTGGTGTACGTGTCATTTATTAAAAGCCAATGCTGGCGAGCGGGCTAATTTTACAAACGCCTGTATATAGTCAATGGTGATTTCGGTGTCGCGTGCGCCGAGAAAAATCTGTTTGGCGATGCCTTCGGGCCCGAGTCGTACCGGCACAATAGCTAGTTTTTCGGCGTATTCTTCGACTAACCAACGAGGCAACGCGGCTACCCCACGACCACTGGCTACCATTTGCAGCATGATATCGGTGGTTTCAATGGTTTTATGGCGTTTGGGGGCGACGCCAGCAGGCAGTAAAAACTGGTTGTAAATATCGAGGCGCTCTACGTCTACGGGGTAGCTGATCAAAATTTCTTTGGTGATGTGGTCGGGCTCTACGTAGGGTAATGGGGCTAAATAATGATTAGCGGCAACCACCAGTACTTGTTCGTAATCGAATACGGGCTCAAAGTGTAGTCCCGGCTTATATAGCGGATCGGGCGTCACGAGTAGGTCAATTTCATAACCAAATAGCGCTCCGATACCGCCAAACTGAAATTTTTGTTTCACATCCACATCCACATCCGGCCAAGCGCTTAGATAGGGCGCGACAATTTTTAACAACCATTGGTAGCAGGGGTGGCATTCCATTCCTATGCGCAGCGAACCACGCTCGCCCTGAGCAAATTGTTGCAGTCTTTCTTCGGCGAGATCGAGTTGGGGCAGGACACGGTTGGCAACAGCTAATAGGTATTGACCGGCTTGTGTCAGTTGCAGGCTGCGGCCCTCGCGGCGCCAAATGTCTGTGCCTAGCTGTTGCTCTAGTTTTTTCATACTGTGACTAAGGGCTGACTGAGTAACGTGCAGTACTCCTGCCGCGGCGGTCAGTGAGCCTTGTTTTTCGACCTGCTGAATAATGGCGAGGTGGATGCGTTCTAACATGATTTATGAGTGATATTCATGGGTAGGTGAAATAAGACCATTTTACTTCATGTAGTGACCTTCCTACAATACAAGACATCAATTGTTTAGGTTTTGTTCAGAGGATGAAGGTTATGAGTCAATCATTTTCATTTGGTATTAAACGTATTCGCTTCGATGAAAACTATCATCCTTCAGAACATACGCGCATTACCACGAATTTTGCTAATTTAGCCAGAGGGGCTAGCCGTCAAGAAAATTTAAGAAACACATTGACGATGGTTAATAATCGTTTTAATGACTTAGCCCAGTGGGATAACCCACATGCTGATCGTTATGAGGTAGAGATTGATATTGTTTCTATCGATATGGATATAGAGGGTGATGGCACCGCTTTTCCTATTATAGAAATGCTACAAACCCATATCGTAGATAAGAAAAATAACAAACGTATCGAAGGCATAGTAGGAAATAATTTTTCTTCTTATGTGCGTGATTATGATTTCAGTGTGGTGTTACTAGAGCATAACAAAAACAAAAAGGAGTTTAGCTTGCCCGAGGGTTTTGGTGTTTTGCATGGCAATTTATTTAAATCGTTCGTTAAATCTAGCACCTATAGAGAAAATTTCTCTAAGACTCCTGTCATTTGCCTTAGTGTGTCCAGTAGCAAAACCTATTATAAAACAACGAATCAGCATCCGATTTTAGGTGTGGAATACAAACAAAACGAGCGGTCCTCTACGGATCACTATTTTGAGCAAATGGGATTGCAGGTGCGTTATTTCATGCCAAAAGGCAGTGTCGCCCCATTTGCTTTTTATTTTTCAGGCGACCTGTTAAATGATTACACCGATTTAGAGCTAATCAGTACGATCAGTACCATGGAAAGTTTTCAAAAAATCTATAGACCTGAAATTTACAATGCGAACTCGGTGGCGGGACAGTGTTACAGCCCCCGTTTAACGAATTTTGATTACTCGACAACTCAAATTGTGTACGACCGAGAGGAACGTAGTCAGTTGGCCGTCGAGCAGGGCAAATTAACCGAAGAAAAATTGATTAAACCGTATAAAACTGTTCTTGAGAGCTGGACTGCTAGCTACGCTAACTAATTTAAAAGAGATAGATAATGAAAAAATTATTACCCACTTCTACCGCCGGTAGTTTACCTAAACCCTCTTGGTTAGCAGAACCTGAAACCTTGTGGTCTCCTTGGCGTCTAGAGGGTGAAGATTTGCGTGAGGGCAAGCGCGATGCCTTACTGCTGTCTTTAAAAGAACAAGAATTAGGTGGCATTGATATTATTAGTGATGGCGAACAAACGCGACAACACTTTGTCACCACCTTTATTGAGCATCTAAGCGGGGTGGATTTCGAGCAGCGTGAAACCGTTAGAATTCGTGATCGTTATGATGCCAATGTACCTACCGTGGTTGATGCTGTGGCTCGAACCAAACCGGTGTTTGTAGAGGATGCGAAATTTTTACGTGCACAGACCAAACAGCCTATTAAGTGGGCGTTGCCAGGTCCGATGACCATGATCGATACGCTGTATGACGCACACTATAAAAGCCGTGAAAAATTGGCGTGGGAGTTTGCCAAAATTCTAAACCAAGAGGCCAAAGAATTAGAAGCTGCGGGCGTGGATATTATTCAGTTTGATGAGCCTGCGTTTAATGTGTTCTTTGATGATGTCAATGAGTGGGGTATTGCGACTCTTGAGCGTGCTATCGAAGGATTAAAATGCGAAACGGCGGTGCATATTTGTTATGGCTACGGCATTAAGGCCAACACGGATTGGAAGAAAACTTTAGGATCCGAGTGGCGTCAGTACGAGGAGTCCTTTCCAAAGCTACAACAATCTAAAATTGACATCATTTCGCTTGAGTGCCAGAACTCCCATGTTCCCATGGATTTGATCGAATTGATTCGAGGGAAAAAAGTGATGGTGGGCGCGATTGATGTGGCGACCCATACGATTGAAACCCCCGAACAAGTGGCCAACACACTGCGCAACGCTTTACGATTTGTGGATGCAGATAAACTGTACCCTAGCACCAACTGCGGTATGGCGCCGTTACCGCGTCATGTGGCACAAGGAAAATTACACGCTTTAAGTGCGGGTGCTGCCATTGTGCGTCAAGAGTTGTCTAACTAATTGTTTTAGCCCGCTAGCCAGCGGGCTTTTTTATTGCTCTTGATTTAGTATTTTTTAATAAATGGTAGTTTTTTGATAGTTTTTTAAAATCACGCTGATTGAAAATATCAACTACTCATTGGGAATGAGAATTGCTATCATTACTAAAAAGGGAGAAAGTTATGGCCAACATTAAAGTAATGCTTCAGAACAACCGCACCGCTTTTCACAAAACAGCGAGTTATTATGCGGTACACATCGTGGTGGCTGCAGCGGTGGCTTATGCGGTTACAGGCAATGCCGTCGCCGCGATTACCCTAAGCTTACTTGAGCCGACGGCTCAAGCGTTGGCGTACTTTTTGCATGACAAAGCCTGGCTCAAGGTACGAGTACAGCGCCTACGCCTTTTAGTTAAAACCGTGAGTTATTACTTGGTGCATTTAGTGGTGGCGGCTGGCGTGGCATATGCTGTCACTGGCGATTTGATTACCGCTCTGACCCTTAGCTTGCTCGAGCCTACTGTACAAATGGTTTTCTTTTACTTCCATGAGAAGTTTTGGGATAAAAAAATACAAAAGCAGAAGCAGGAGACACTCCAAGCCGCTTCAGAGGCTTGGGTCTAGTCATCTGTGGTGTTTAGGGTTGAGCTAAACACCACTAATGGTTTGGTGCTGTGCTCTGGATGAGGCAAAATATGGGCATGAATTCCATAGACCTCATACAGGTTGGCACTGGTCAGCACTTGCTGAGGAGTATCGCAGGCAAACACCGTGCCATTGGCTAATAGCGCAATACGGTCACTGTACTGAGACGCTAAATTGACCTCGTGCAACACCATTAATATCCCTAGCTGATAGTGACGAGCCAGTTGGCAGGCGCTATGTAGCAGCGCATGCTGATGCAAAGGATCCAAGCTAGCGGTAGGCTCATCTAATAATAAATAACGCGGGTGTGGATTGACCTCAAAACCGCATAGTAGTTGCAGTAACGCACGCGCATAGTGCACCCGTTGTTGTTCTCCGCCCGATAACTCCAAATAACGTCGTCCCGCTAGTTGACTCACTTCTGCTTTGTGTAAAGCGAGTTGGCTTAGGTGGTGGGTGGTGTCCGGGCTGAGTTCAGGAAAGGGGTAAGCGCCCATGGCAATGACATCGTTTACTCCCAAATCAAAGCTTAGGCCTGATTGTTGCGGCAACATAGATCGTGATCTGGCTTGTTGTGCCGAGGTCATTGCCGATAGTGAGACATCGTTTAAATAGATGTTGCCTTGGGTCTTTAGCTCGCCCGCTAAAGCGGACAGAAACGTGGATTTACCTGCTCCGTTTGCGCCCAACAGGCTGATGACTTCACCCGCTTGTAAACGTAGGCTAATGCCCTGTAATACGGTTTTTTGCTGTCGTGAAAAATGGATTTGATCAGAATAGAAGCTAGACATTAGATACGATTGGTTTGAATACGAGCTAGCATCCAAAAAAAGAAGGGACCGCCCAGTAGGCTAGTGACTAAACCAATGGGGAGCTCGGCAGGGGCAATTAAAATGCGGGCTAATAAATCTGCTAAGGTTAATAAGAGCGCGCCAGCTAACGCAGAGGCAGGTAATAAGTACCGGTGATTGGCCCCTAGGACTAAACGCATTAAATGTGGAACTACAAGACCAATAAAACCGATGCCTCCTGTGGTGGCAACCAGTGGTCCCACCAGTAGTGCGGTCGCTAAAATCAATCGTTTACGTACGGTGGCTAGCTGAAAACCTAAATGAGCGGCTTCTCTTTCACCTAATAGCAGTGCGTTCATCAGACGCCATTGGCGGCATAAATACAGGGTTAAACAGAGCACAGGCGGTGTGAGTAGACCTAGCGTAGTCCATGTGCCGCCGGCTAAGCTACCCATGCTCCAAAAGGTTAAATCCCGAAGCTGGTTATCATTGGCCAAGGTGGTAAGTAAACCAATGGCGCTACCCGCAATGGTATTGATCGCAATACCGGCCAAAAGTAGCCCTGAAATGCCGGGAAAACGGCGGCCCATATGATAGGCCAGCAGGGTGGCAGCCAAGCCACCTATAAAAGCCGCACCGGAGGTCAAGAAAAAGCCCCCTGAACTCAATACAATAGCGAGCACGGCACCTAGGGCTGCTCCGGATGAAATACCGACCAGACCAGGTTCGGCTAGGGGGTTGCGAAAAAGGGCTTGCATGGTGACACCAGCAATAGCTAACGCAGCACCATTTAGGCAACTAAATAGCACACGAGGTAAACGGATGTCCATGAATACCTTGTAGGCGAGTTCATCGCTGGCTTGCAGAGGGCTAAACAGCAGGCGCGGTAATTCGTGCCAAGGGATAGTCAATGCACCGTTTAGGCTAGCACTTAACGTCGCCACCAATAATGCGACAAGTAATACACCAAAGACCGGAGTGGGGCTGGGCTTCATGGGGGCAGGTAAAGCGAGTTTCATTAAGCGCCTACGAATACTTAGGAGTCCAACGCCGACAAGGAGGGCGCGATATGAGACAGCGCTTGATCACGTAATTGGATTAATAGATGTAGGCTTTCTCCAATGCGTGGACCAATACCCAGCATAAGCAACGGGTCTATGGTACCAATGCTGTCATAGCGAGCTGCTGGGGTTAAGTGCAGGCTAGGGTGCTCGGGGGGCGAGGCGGCCAGCACGGCGCTGCCCGTTAACACAATCACATCAGGAGCTAGCGCGGCAATGGCTTCATTAGAAATGGCTTTGTAGCCATTTTGTTGATTTAAGACATTGCTCATCCCTGCCAAACTGAGTAATAGGTCGGGTGCCGTGTTAGCCCCTGCGCCTTGCATTTGTGTGCTGTGAGACATTAATACCAAGGCTTTAATATTTTGATCAACAGGTTGAATTTGAGCCAGTTGCTCACGAATCTGATGTTGTAGTTGCTGTCCTGCCTCTGGAACCTCAAAGACCTGAGCGATTTGTTCAATTCGTTTATACAAAGAGTTTAGAGAGGCTTGGTCATCAATCATTTTGACGGGGATGCCGAGGGCAGCGATGCGATCCAATACCTGAGGGGGACCAGCCTGCTCGGAAGCCAAAATAGTATCTGGCTTCAAAGAAAGTAGCCCTTCTAGAGGGGTGCTGCGATAGTAGCCGACGCGTGGTAATTCAGTGGCAGCAGCAGGGTACAGACTGGATAGATCGGTACCAATTAGCTTTTCACCCAAGCCGAGCTGATAGACGATTTCGGTAACAGTCCCCCCCAGTGTGACGACTTGGCTAGGTGGAGCCGCCAAGACAGGTGTGGTGCATAACAGGCACAATAGGGTTGATCTTAGTCGTCGTGTTAATCGCTTCGTCATCATGGGAGTGGGTGAAAAGTAGTCAATGGGGCTAGGCGGCAAGGGGTTCTAAGGCATACGAGCTAAGGAGTTGGCGCCATGTGCTGAGCTCCGGAATACCGGGTTTACGTGCACCAAAAAACTGAGTGATCAGCTCGCCATTGGCGGCATAGCATTCTAACGAGGTGATCCAGCCATCCGACGTGGGGCGGTTAACCAACCACGTATCGGTAATGGCGGTGGTATCCAAGTGCAAGTTGAAAACGGGATCCAACACATTAAACCAAGGGCCAGTACGTAGTACGCGGTCAATCACGCCCGAGTGAATTTGTACAATGCCACTATTGCCTACAAAACACATGAAGGGAATCTGTTGTTCTACTACTGCGTTGAGCATGGATTCGATGGTGTTGTTGTCTACCGGTTGTGCTAAATCAGGGCCAGCATGCTGCAAGGCTGTCATGCGTGAAAGATTAAAGTCCTGCAAGAGACCATGAAATTGGTGCGTGTCTGTCATGGCTAGCCAGCGCTGACGTAATTCGGCGGCATCAACGTGGTCTTGAGTTGTTTTTTCTTGAGGCAGCGGGTGTACGTTAGGCCAGGCAGGATCGGGGTCAGTGTATTTTTCAATAAAGGCTTGATAAGCCACTAGATCCGTTTCTTCGGTACAAAAGACTTTGTGAATCGCGGTGCCCGAGCCATCAAAAAACTGGAGGCTTTGACGACCTTGGTCATTCACCGCCCACGCAGAGGCCCACTGATTGAAAAAGATACGTAAATCAATATCGGGACCTAAGACAATTCCCATGGATTGGGTCACGCGGATGTTTTCATATGCACCATGGCGTTCGTGTACGACCCAGTCGTTACGGCTTAACGCCATAACGCGGCCTAATGTCCCCAGTTCTTTGACTAAATCTTGAACTGCCCCTTGTAGGCGACGCGATTGTAGGCCGCCTGCTCCGGCCGCGACTAGCTCCATTTCAGAGGTCTGTAAGGCTTGGGCAGCAGTACGAATACGGGCTTTGGGGTTTTGTTGCAAAAAGGTGTCGTAAGCAAGGCGTAATGATTCGGCTTGGTTGCTGTGAGCAAGACTCATAATGATTCCTTTAAATAAATATGAGAATGATTTTCATTTATCAATAAGAATAAGTCAATGCCAAGCGGAAGGCACGACCTGGCTCGCTGTAATAATCCACAGGGGCAAGGTTGCGTCCACCCGTGGGTACATTAAGCGCTTCCCAGTATTTTTTATCGAATAGGTTGTATACACCGGCTTGTAGATGTAGACCTTTAACGATTTGTGGTTTCCACCAAAAAGATAAATCTGTGGTGCTGTAGCCGGGAGCTTGGAAGTCATCAGCGTTGGCAACACGAGAGCGTTTCGCAACGAGGTTGAGTTGAGCCTCGGCCCCCCAAGAGGTCTGCTCATAACCAGCGAGTAGTCGGGACTGAAGCGGAGCAATGCTGTTCAACGGTTGACCGGCGGTGGTGTCTTTACCGCGAGCCCATGTAATAGCCGCTTGGGTATACCAGTTGGTGTTTAGCTGCCATTGACCACTAGCTTCTATACCGTAAATGCGTGCTCGGGATTTATTCACTGCCATGGTAACGCCCATGGGATATTGACCATTCCACGCATTGTTCCAGTTAGGATCGTTAGGTGTAACGGCGTAATCGGTGTCAATGAAGTTGCGGTAGTTGTTATGAAAGAAACGTAACGCCCCACCTAATTGTTTGTCTCCCACATCAAGACCTAGCTCTAACCCACGACTGGTTTCTGGTCGTAGACTTGGATTGCCGACTGTTAGGTAGGTGCCGGGGGCGCCATAATTAAGATACAGCTGGGAAGGACTAGGTGCTTTAAAGCCATACGCATAACTGATGTACATAGACACCGCTTCGGTGGGACTGAAACTAGCTCGTAACGAAGGTGAGAATCGACTCCCACTGTTGTTAGAGAGTTCGGATAGAGTGGCATTGGGGTTATCTAGGTACTCACCCCCATTTTTCGGTTTGTAACTATAGCTATCAAAGCGTAGTCCCGGTGTCAGTGCATAGCGACCCTCGTTCCACGATATGGTGTCTTGTAGCCAAATTGCGAACGTATTGCCATCCACACGAGGGATATCCGCTTGGCCTGTATGGAGTAAATCGCAAGCGCGGGGACCAAAGGGTGCAGCTAAACCAGGAGGGATAGGGGGGCAATTATCATAGCCCTGAGAGCTTTGTTCGGTACGACTTAAATACCAATCGCCTCCTAAAGACCAGTTATGCGCCGTGTGGGTTTGACCAATAAATCCGTTCCACTCAGTTGTCACACCATAGGTGGTTTCTTTGTTGCGGTTATCTCGTTCGTAATTACCGTAGGGGAACTGATAGCGTAGGGGGTCGCCAGGAATAATAAAGCCCCTGGCATCAGGATTACGTTCCGCTATTTGATGACTTTGCAGTTGCATTTGTTGCCACCACGTTTTGATATGGCCAGAGGTGATGGGGGCAGTTGGGTCATGAGATTGATAGTTGTAACCTAGCAATATACGTTCACGTTTGGTCGTTTCATGGCTGTTATTTTTACCAAGTAAAAAGCTAGTGCCTGTTCCTTGATCTCGTAAATTTTGTATATCTGCTTCGTAGTGAAAGCGCTCCCCACTGAACTCGAGTTGATGATTTACCGTTAAGTCATGTTCTAGTTTGAGCATGAGGTTGTTTTCTTTAAAGCTAAGTGGGTTGACTAATGTCCTTTGGGGACCATAACCACCTTGACCATCGTAATTATGAATTTGATCTCCACGACGTATACCCGCGTGTAGCAACCAACGGCTTTGATCAGACAGTTTGCCGGCCACGGTAGCATTAAGATTACGGCTGTAATCGGCGCTGTGATAGGACGAATTAATCAGCGCCCCAAAGGCTTTATCATCAGTTAATAGATCTTTAGGTGATAAGGTAGACAG
Source organism: uncultured Paenalcaligenes sp. (assembly GCA_947626245.1). Taxonomy (GTDB): domain Bacteria; phylum Pseudomonadota; class Gammaproteobacteria; order Burkholderiales; family Burkholderiaceae_B; genus Paenalcaligenes. The sequence goes on from CANQRK010000069.1 coordinate 9,946, forward strand.
GTTTAATGAGCCAGTGACGGCCCCTGAACGTACCGTATCGGCATTCCCTTTAAAGCCAATTGAGCTCAAACTTTCAAACGATAAGGCATTGAGTCCACCTTGCACGCCACGTGCGCCATCTGTGAGCCAGGGCAGCGGTACGCCATCGACCCGGGTTTTAACGCGATCGGCATCTACACCACGTACGTTTACACTTTTATTCTGACGATTGTAGTGAACACCGAGCTCACCTCGTTTGGAGAAATCTTCCCAGTTCGTAATGCTGCGTTCTTGCAGTTGTTGGCGCTGGAGTAGGCTGCTGCCGTCTTCTGTGGGGACGGTCAGCACTTGGCCGTGTACGCGGATCTCATGTAATTGCTGAGCAGGGATAGCCGTGGTTTGAGAGTAAGCCCAAACAGGAAGCGTAATGGCGAGTACAGTTGAGGTACCGATGCAAGAGGTACGTAGGGAGAAAAGCATAATAAACCATATCAAAGTGAAAACACAATGTGAATGATAATGATTCTCATT
>CANQRK010000070.1 GCA_947626245.1 uncultured Paenalcaligenes sp.
GCTTAACGCAAGTACGGGAGCTGAGTTGGGCGTGGATGATAAGTTATAACGAAGAGCGACCTCATGAATCGCTGGGTAATCTACCGCCTAGTGAATTTAAACGACGCGTAACGGCAAAAGTCTCTAGCTATGAACTGCGCGCTTGACGGTAAGTCTACGGCAGCAAGGCAGGTTTTTTCCAGGCCACAGTGGCTTACGGAAAAAAGTATCATGATTTTTAGTATTAATAATTAAAATGGTTTATTTAGAAAAGGCACTTATTAAGCTGTAATCCAAAAAATGGAATAATTAAAATAATTTGGATGATGCCTGCGCCTTTTGAGGGGATCCATAACTTTATAAATGACTTCTTATAAAGTTATGGAGTATTTAAAGAGAGCTGAGTTATATCTCTCCTTTTAGACTTTCCATCACCTCATCCCTGCTTATCACCGTGGCATATTTTTCTTTCATATCAAATAAATTAGCCTCATGAGGAGCCAGAGCGCGGTCGCCTACGCAATCCGAGATCACAAAGGGCCGAAAGCCTAGCTGCATGGCATCTACAACGCTAGCGCGGATACAACCGCTTGTGACGGCGCCGGCTACGAGTAGGGTTTTGACGCCTCGCTGGGTTAGCCAAGCCGCCAGCGAGGTACCAAAAAATGCAGAGGGTACGGTTTTTCTTACCACTAATTCCCCCGGTTTGGGTGCCAGTTCTGGGACAATATGGCTGTTGGGATTGTCTTCTGTTAGTCCCAGCATAGTGGGGACTTTTAGGCTAAAAACATTATGATCAGCGCCATCGTCAGCAAATACAATGCGTGTATGGGCAATGGGCCAGTTGTGTTGTCGTGCAAATGCTAACAAAGGCACGGTGTTCGTAATGGCTTGGGCTATGTTGCCGCCTCCAAAGGTGTTGGGGTCCGCAAAACCATTCACAAAATCAATAATGACCAAGCCGTACGGGGGTAGGGGGTCCAGTTTTCCACCAAAACCTTGTAAAGAATAAATACTTGTCTCACTCATATCGAGGGATTCCATTATAAAAATAAAATGAATCAGAAAAGAGCCGTGGGTTTTTGTGTTTTAATCCAGAACTTTTCCTTCGCGCACCATTTCTTCGCCATCTAAGCAGACGGTGCAATGGCGTAAAGGAATATCAATGTGGCAGGCTGTGGTGCGGCTGCCACCGGCTTCGTTATTTGGGCCTAGTGAAAAAAGGAAGTTGCCTTCGTAGGCTCGGGCATCCATGCCAATGGTTTGCTCGCGATCGTATAGGCTTAGGGTAGACCAGTGACAACGTGGTTGTAAGCCCCATCCAATATGAGAAATGGCATAGCCTTCGGGGTCGTTAAAGGTGCTCATGTATTCAGCCAGTAGTTGAGCATCAATGCCGCCTTCTATTTTGGTGGCATAGCCATTTTCAACGGTGAGGATGATTTTTTCCTTAGCGTAGGATTTCTGAGGCAACAGAATATCCCCTTCGTCAATAACAATCGTACCCGTGCTGCCCCCTTCATTAGGGAAGGTAAAGAGAAAGCCACTAGGCCAGTGGTCCCAACGGCCGGGTTCATCGACAAATCCATACTCGCTGACTACGGGGAATTCGCCTAATGGAAAGCGCATATTCGTGCCCGCTTTAGAGGTGACTGTCATTTCTTTGGCGCCAGTTAAACGGGCTGCATGCCGTTTTACGCGTTCTCGATCGGCTTTGGTGGGGACGGTACGTACGAGAATTTCAGGGGGTTCAATCGCCAGTAGAATTTTGGTGCCGCTTTTTAAAATCTCTACTTGTTCATTAGAGAATAAGAGTGTCATTAGGTCTAAGACTAAGTCACTCTCTTTTAGCATGGCAATGGCTGCTGGGTTGTTGGCTAATGGTGTAGCACCTAAGTAGGCCAGCGGGTCGCGGCTAAGCGATTTTTCTGCATTAACGTGCGGTAGCTCTAATTTATTTACTATGGCACCAAGTGAGTGGGCTGCCATAAGTGCCATTTCCACGGTTTGGGGGTGGCTGGTCGAGTTAGTCAAGACGGTGACGGTTTGGCCTTTCTTTAATTCTGAAAGGTGCAGGACTTGCAGCCATGCGTCTAACAGTTGGTGGTTGCTTACTGCCATATGTGGCTCCTTAACAGCGAATTAAAACATTTAGGAAGTGAAATCGACGTTTAAAAACTCGCCCAATGCGGCATAAAAGCCGGCTTCGTTGTCCCATGGAATCATGTGCCCAGCATTAGCTACGCAAACCGCCGTAATAGATGGGGCAAGCGAGGTGATTTCCTGTACGTCTTCATCGCGAATCACATCGCCGTGTTCCGCACGCATTAATAATGTGGGGATGTGTAGAGACGGTAAGTCGGCATGGAAATCGTCTCTATGAAAGTCGTTAAAACTCTCTATCACCGCGCGTTCATCGCAGGTGTGTAACCATTCGGCACGTAATGCCAGCTGTTCGTCGGTCCAGCTTGGGCAGTAGGCACGCATATCCTCTGCGCTGCAGCCTTTGCGGGCGGCTTTCATGGAGTCTACGTACCAAGAGAGATTGGCAGGGTAAGGGCGTCGGTCGGGGCCAGACACTGGCGGGTCCACTAGGATAAGGCGCTCTAGGCCAGGAAGCTGTTGGCGAGCTGCTCGCGCCGCTATGCGTGCGCCCATAGAGTGCCCTAATAGAATGAAATTTTTTAGTCCTAGCTGCGCGGTGAAGTCAATCACATCTTTTGCTTGGGCGTCTACCCCATAATCCAATTGCTCTGATTGTTCAGAAAGGCCGCGCCCGCGGACATCTACGATATAGGTGTTGAAATGGCGTCCCAGTTGCGTTCCTACAAAACCCCAAGTGATGGCAGGGCTAGTGATGCCAGGAATAATGATGAGGTTTTGGGTTGTGGTGGCGTTAGCCTGGTCCATGCCGAAATAGAGGTAGTGTTGGCGAATGCCGTTCGCGTGAACATTTGCGCCATAGTGCGTCATTGTCAAAGTGTTGTCTCCTAAAGGGAAGGTGAAAGGAACGTTCAAGCTGTGGGTAATTTATTATTTGAACGGTCTTTTAATAATAGCATCGTTCAGTATGAACGCAAGCGCAAGAGGCGGGATTCTGCTGCAAAGTGAGGGAGTATGAGGGTTTTCCCTTTTTTTTCTATTTGGCTTTGCACTATTTAATTGTTTGTTCATATAATAAATTTCAGATGGCTTGCCGAGTCGTCTAGCTGCTGCATACGTTTTAAATATAAAAAGTTGATACTTATAAAACTTCTTCAGGAGACTTTCAATGCGTTTTTTTTCTAAGATTGCTGCTACGACAGCGATGTTCTGTTCTAGTCTTTTTATGGCTGGGGCGCCGGCGGTGGTTGCGGCTGCACCGGCTGTATCTTTCCCTGACCGCGAGGTCATGCTAGTGGTGACGTGGGCGCCCGGGGGCAGAACTGACGCAGCCACTCGTATCTGGGCACCGTATTTAGCAAAGGAGTTCGATGTGCCTGTGGTTGTAGAAAACAAACCAGGCGCTGGCGGCATTATTGGTGCGCGTAGTTTATTACGGGATAAAAAAGGCTATAGCGTTGGCGTGTTGTCGACCAGTCACTTGATTTCTCAGTGGGCGCGTATCCCCGCGTTTGAACTCGAGAAGTACCAACCTGTGGCACTGCTGTATTCATCCCCTGTGGTGTTGACCGTAAATGCTTCTTCTGACATTCAGACGCTGGATGATTTTATTAAGGCGTCTAAAGACAAGCCGCTGACGTTCGGTCATGCCGGGCATGGTTCAGGCGATCACATTTCTACTGCCGCGTTTGCAGAAATGACCGGAGCCAAAGTACGTCACGTTCCCTACGAGGGGGATGCGAGCGCAGTGACCGCTTTATTAAATGAAGAAATCGATGCGGTCATGATGCCTTTAATTGCCGTCAGTCAACAAATCGAGGCTGGCAAGTTACGCCCTATTGCGGTGTCACAAATGAAAGCAGATGATTTGCACAAAGCCATTCCGACTTTTGCCGAGCAAGGGGTGGAGTTCGAGGACGGTGACTTAGCCGGTGCTATTTTTATTTCTGGTGATGCACCTAAAGAGGTGGTCCAAGCTTGGGAAGCCGCTTTGGAAAAAGCGTTCCAAGACCAGAGCTTGAAAGAGCAACTAAGCAAGTTTTTTATTGTGCCTGACTTTAAAAACTCTCAGGAGTTAGAGGCTATTTTGGCTGACTGGAATCCTCGTTACGAGGCACTTATAGATCGTCTCGGTCTAAAGGCCACCAAATAATTCCTCTTTTTTTTCCGAGCCTTAGTGGGGTGACTTACTAAGGACTCGGCTGGTGCAATACTCATTGATCTAGGTGATTCATGCAGTTTATTAAGAATAGATGGGCTGATGTGCTTCTTATTCTGGTGTTAGTCGCATGTATAGCATTTATATTTCTAGATAGTGCCTCGTACCCCGACGTGCCTTGGTCTTCTGGTGGGCCTCCTGGTTTTTACCCCAAGTTGTTAGCAAGTCTACTCGCGATTTTGGCCATAGGTCTGTTTTTTGAAAAACAACCCCAAGTTTTGCATGTACAAAAAGGGGTGGTGATTAGAGCCCTCATTTTTTTGGTTCTGCTTGGGGCGGCTATTGGTTTATTAGATGTTTTAGGCTTTCGTTTAACGGCGTCAGGTTTAAGTTTGGGTGCGGCTTTGACCCTTTATAACTGGAAAGAAGTGCAACCCCGAAGCCTCATCGTACTAATTGTAGTTTCTATTGCTTTGCCTTTGCTCTTAGCTACAGCTTTCGAAGATTTTGCGGGGCGTCGCTTACCCCACTCTTTGTTTAATTGAGTATAAAAATGGATATCTTCGCTAATTTTTTTCATGTGTTTGATGCTGGCGTTGGCCATGTGTTTACGCCAGCTTCTTTGTTGTATATAGCGTTAGGGACATTAGTTGGTTTAGCTTTTGGTGCCTTGCCTGGGCTTTCCTCAACCATGGCACTCGCTATTTTTACTCCTCTTACATTCGGGCTCTTGCCCAGCGAGGCGATTGTTTTTCTGATAGCGGTTTTTATTTCTTCCGTTTACGCGGGCGATTTAACCTCGATCTTGGTCAATATACCCGGTACGCCATCTTCTATAGCAACTGGCTTTGATGGGTATCCAATGACGAAAAAAGGCGAGGCAGGTCGAGCTATCGGAGTCAGTACGGTGGCTTCAGTATTAGGTGGGCTGATAGGTCTAATCTTTCTTATTGGTTTTTCTCCCTTTTTAGTTAGCCTTGCTAGTTATTTTGGTACGTGGGAGTTTGCTCTTTTAGGCTTGTTTGCTCTCACAATGATCGCCCTCATTAACGAGTCCACCATGCTAAGAGGGCTGATCGGCGGTGTTCTTGGTTTGCTTATTGCGTGTGTTGGCGCGGACGTAATGACGGCCTACCCACGCTTAGCATTCAACTCGGATGACTTGGCTGGCGGTGTAGATATGATCGTCTTTATGGTTGGGCTGTTTGGCTTCTCCGAGATTTTCAGTCAACTCGAGGAATCCGAAAGACCGGCCATTAAACAAAAGATAGGAAAGATTTTTTCTTCTGTTGGGTCGGTGTTGCGATGTGGCAAAGCGCTGACTCAAAGTAGTCTTTTAGGCGTCGGCATTGGTGTGCTACCTGGGGCAGGGGCATCAGTGGCCACCATTGCTGCTTATGGCTTATCCAAGCGAACATCCAAGCATCCAGAGGAGTACGGCAAAGGGTCTGTAGAGGGGTTAACTGCTGCAACCTCTGCAGCCAATGCCAGTGTAGGTGGGGCCTTGGTTCCCATGATGACCTTAGGCATTCCTGGCGACCCGATGACGGCTGTATTAATAGGGGCTTTGATGATTCATGGTCTTGCCCCAGGTCCTTCTTTGTTTACCAAAGCCCCCGAGATTGTGTCCGGCATTTATTTAGGCTATATGGTGGCTTTAGTCTTTATGTTGATTTTTGGTTTGTTGTTAGCCCGACCTTTTGCGCGACTGATTGCTTTGCCTAGATACCTAGTGCTGCCAGCAATTATGGTTTTGTGTATTTTAGGCGCGTACTCCATCCAAAATAGTATTTTTGATGTAGGCATCGCCGTTACGGCTGGGTTTATCGGTTATTTACTTAAAAAGGTCGGTATTTATCCTGCGCCCATCATTCTTGGGGTGGTGCTGGGGCCCATGATTGAAACAAATTTCCGTCGCGCCATTATGCTGGGTGATGGGGACTATAGTTTGTTTTTTACCCGTCCGCTAAGTTTGGCTTTGATTGTGGCCATTGTTTTAGCGATTGTTGCGCCGCCTTTGATAAAAAGAGCAAGAGCTAGCTCAAAGGGCCATAGCGCAAAAATAGCAAGTGCATAGTCATTTAAAGGCAAAAAAACAGGAGGCAGTATGACGATAAAAAGGGTGGAAATGGGGCCGCGTATGTCTAAAGCCGTCGTTCATAACGGCGTGGTGTATATCTCTGGGCAGGTTCCCCAACAGACATTAACACAGGGCTTTGAGGCCCAAGTTAAAGAGGTGCTACATTTAATCGATACTATTTTGTCCAGTGTGGGCTGTTCACGGGCTTCATTATTGTCTGTGTCGGTGTCTTTAGCCGATGTGGGGGATTTTGATGTGCTAAACGCGGTGTGGGAAGACTGGGTCGATCCAGAAAATAAACCGGCGCGGATTACAGTGGGGGCTACGCTAACTTCGCCCGAGTTTAAAGTAGAGATCGGCGCTATTGCAGCAGCTAAGGATTCCTCGACGTATGACTAAAGTCGGCTTTATCTCGTTGGGCGGGACGATCAGTATGGAGCAAAGCGCTCAGGGGCAAATCCCAAAGCTAGGCGCTTCGAGCTTGCTTCAAACCCTGCCGCAATTCAGTGATATCGAAGTCATCACGTATCAGACGCCGATGCTGCCTGGTGCATCACTTGATTTGGAGTTAATCCACAGCATGGCCCAGCTAATCAATAGCGCCTTAGAAAAGGTAGATGCCATCGTGCTTGCCCAAGGTACGGACACGATCGAGGAGACGGCTTTTCTGCTTAGTTTATTGACCCGTTCAGATAAACCCATCGTGGTGACAGGGGCGATGAGAGGAGCAGATGCCGTAAGCAGTGACGGTCCAGCTAATTTACTGAATGCTTTTCTTATTGCCAGCGCCAAAAGTGCTCGTCATGTAGGCGTAGTGGTTGCTTTGAATGAGGAAATTCATTCGCCGTATTTCGTGGCAAAAACGCATACCAGTTCGTTAGGGGCGTTTGAGTCGTACGAGGTAGGACCAATAGGCTTTATTAGTGAAGGAGTTGTCACCATCACGTCCTTGCCGTGTTTACCTGGTTTTCCTAACCTGAGTTCTATCGAGAGAGCTTTCCCTGCAGTGGGTCTTATTAAAGCCAGCTTAGGCGAAGACGCAAGACTCCTAGAGTCTGCCGCTGCCTTAGGCTACGAAGGCCTGGTCATCGAGGCGACCGGAGCAGGGCACCTTTCTGAAAAATGGGTCAAACCCGTAGCAGACTTAGCTCAAAAAATGCCAGTGGTTTTAGCCACGCGCGTGCCTAAAGGCAAGGTGCATACCCAAACCTACGGGTTTCCAGGGTCAGAAAGGGATCTTTTACGCCACGGGTTATTACCTGCAGGTTATTTATGCCCTTTAAAGGCTCGCTTATTGTTAATTGTGTTATTAGCTCAAAACAAGAACAGAGAGGAGATTAAGCACATGTTTTATCAGGTCTACTAGATGCCTTTATTTGCTAGAGGGGCATATTTTTTTATGCCTTAAATTATTTGTACGTAAAATTAATTGTTAGAGACAAAAGGAAATTCACGATGAGCAAAAACATGAAGATTGCAATTATTGGTGGTGGTATTGGGGGCGTAGCGGTGGCTGCCGCTTTGCAACAAAAAGGGATCAAAACCCATATTTTTGAGCGAGCCGCTGAGTTTGGTGAAATTGGGGCGGGTATTCAAGTTACCCCAAACGCTGTCAAGGTACTAAACGAGCTGGGTCTTGCAGAGGACTTAAAGGAAATAGGCTTTCTGCCAGAGGCCTTGGTAGGCAGAAACTGGGAGAATGCAAGGGAGTTGTTTCGCATTCCTTTAAAAGAGGTATGCCCTGACCTGTATGGCGCCGATTTTTATCATGTCCATCGGGCCGACTTACATCGCATTCTCACTAAAAAGATAGGTGACTCAGAAGTCAGTTTTTCTAAGGTATGTGTAGGTGCACGCCAAGAAGGCGACAAGGTTATTGCTGAGTTTGCCGACGGCTCTGAGTTTGAGGCGGATTTACTGATAGGGGCTGATGGGGTACGATCTGTTATACGAACGCATTTATTTGGTGAGGACAGACCCAGCTTTACAGGGCACATGTGCTACCGTGCCTTGGTACCCTTCGAGCAAATGCCTTCGTATGTAACACCGGAATCCTCATTCTGGCTCGGCCCTAAAGGCCACGTAGTGACCTATTACGTAAGTGGTGGAAAAGAGGTCAATATCGTAGCGGTTAAAGAAACGGAAGAGTGGGTAGAGGAATCATGGAACGCACGCAGCACCCGAGAGGAAATGTTAGCGGATTTTGAAGGGTGGCATGATAATCTAATACACTTATTTGAAGATGCTCAAGAGGTCTACCGATGGGGTTTGTTTGACCGAGACCCAAGCGAAACTTGGACTAAAGGTCGAATAACGTTATTGGGTGATGCGGCACACCCTATGTTACCTTTTCTATCTCAGGGAGCAGCGATGGCGATCGAGGACGCTTATGTTTTAGCTAGCGCTTTAGCTCAATGCCCAGACGATCTGACCAAAGCGTTAAAAGAATATGAAGCGGAGAGAATACCCCGAACCAGCCGAGTACAGCTTGAGGCCAGAGAACGCGGACGTACCTACCACGTGTCTTCCCGAGAGGAGCTCGAAGAGCGTGATCGTGCGTATCAAGAGCAGCAAAAACGGGATCCGCACGCAGGTGGTATTAAAGCGAATTGGGTGTATGAATACAATGCGACTGACTTTGAAATAGCATGATTTTCTAGAGATGGGTCGACGTTTTGATCCATCTCTTTCTCTCATCTGGTCTTCTTAAGCTTAATGACTTTCATTCTGTTTTATTGCTGATAATAATTAATTTAAACTATGTTTTCTGTTGAACAAAAAAATAAGCCAAGACGCCCAGGTCGACCAGAGGGAGTTACGCATACACGTGAAGGAATATTAACCGCAGCTGAACATGTGTTTGCTGAGAAAGGTTTTTCCGCACCTCTTAGAGAGGTGGCTCAAAAAGCAAAAACAACCACCTCGCTGATCAATTATTATTTTGAGTCCAAGCTAGGCTTAATCGAAGCATTACTGCTCTCAAGAGGGGAGGCCATTACTAAAGACCGTATGGAGCGGTTAAAAAGTCTTTTATCTCAAGACACACCCCCCACAGCTGAAGATCTAGTCAAAGCTTTCCTAATTCCCATCACTGAAATGCGGCGGACTCCAGCTACAAGGCGATATTTGAAATTGCAATCTTGGCTTCACATGGAGCCGTCAGAGTATGCTTTTATTTTACGCCGCAAGCTCTATCAAGAAGCAACGGAAGCTTATACAGCCGCTTTGATTACAGCACTACCTGATACCCCTCCAGAAGTGATCTACTGGCGATATATCTTAACGGTAGGGGCCTACTTATATGCTGCATCCGACACTAATCGTTTAGAGGAAATTAGTGGTGGGCTTTGTAATCCTGATGATACAGATGAGCTAGCTAGACAAGTGACTGCTTTCGTTTCTGGGGGCTTTATGGGGACAGCCCCTAAAAAAGAGACGGGAGATTGATTAACCTTTTTTCTGCCTACAGAAAAAGATGTTCCTACGACGCTCAGGCGTAGCATTGTTTTGTCCTGAACAGGTGGTCGCTGAGACTCCTGCTACAGTAACTCGACTACGAGTCAAGTTTTTCAGTGATTTGTAGCGTATACGCTTTTTGTGTTGAGTTATATTGTCATTTGGAAATGTAAGGTGCACTGGCATTTTATAGTAGCCATATTCTGGCACGAGTCTGCACAAGAAGCTAAACATCAAATTCTTTGCCTCGTTTTTTAAGGTGACGTATCTTTAATCCATAAGCGCCCAGTTAAAATGTGTGAACTGGGCGCTTATTTTTTAGTTTGACTCCTTGGTAGGCTAACAGTATGCGGCGATAGAGGGTTGATGCGTTTTCTTTTGGAAATGTTTTCATTTGCTGAAGCTAAGGTTTAGTGTTGTTCTTTACTTGCCCTTAGAAGTACCTTGAGTAAAAAGGTGTCTAATTAACTGTGCGCATAACTTTTCAGTCAATGTTTTGCTCTCTATGGAAATCAGGCACGGTCAGAGGAAATACAGCACAGGTCTACGGGTAATCCCCCCATTTTTAGCAGTACCTCATCGTAGAATGAGTGAGTAGATGCTGATGTAATTTTTGTTTAGGGGTG
>CANQRK010000071.1 GCA_947626245.1 uncultured Paenalcaligenes sp.
ATTTTGCCAACTTTGGTAGAACCAGTGAAGTTGATGCGTTTTACAGCTGGGTGAGCGATAAGCTGCTCGACCACAGAGGCGGCGTCTTCGGGTGCGTTGGTAATAACGTTAACCACACCTTCACCAATACCAGCGTCGTTAAGGACTTCGCCAATAAGCGCATGCGTAGCAGGACAGAGCTCTGACGCTTTTAGAATGACGGTGTTACCGCATGCCAAAGGCATAGCAATAGCACGTGTTGCCAAAATAACGGGTGCATTCCACGGAGCAATACTAAGGATTACACCGCAAGGTACACGGAAGCCCATGGACAAGCTACCAGGCAAGTCGGACGGAATGACAGAACCGTCGATTTGCGTGGTCATGGCCGCGGCTTCGCGCAGGATATTGGCGGACAAGTGAACGTTGAAACCGTACCAAGAGTTGGTGGAACCTGTCTCTTGACGTGCAGTGAGCACGAACTCTTGTGCTCGCTGATCCATGAGGTCAGCTGCTTTAAGTAAACGTTTACGACGCTCGGTAGGACCGAGTTTAGACCAAGTCTGGAACGCACGTTCGGCGGACTCAAGAGCAGCCTGAACGTCTGCAGGTTGAGCCGCAGCCGCAACAGAGGCTACCTCGCCGGTAATCGGGTTCATGCGCGTGAACGTTTTTTGATCTACAGCATCTCGCTTTTGACCATCAATGAGTAATTTCACTGTATTCACAGGTTCTTTCTCCTAAAGTGCGCAGAGCATCTGCTCGATTAAAACGAATTATTCAAGTCAATTCCAGACTTTCCAGGAGCCAAAATATTGTTTGGATCTAGGGCTTTCTTGATAGCGTGCTCGACACGACGTTTGGTCGGGCCGTAAATTTCCGCTACTTTTTCTTGGAACTGAGTGTTGACACGATATACAGCGTAGCCTTGTTTAGCGAACTCGTCGAGGAGCTCGTTAAAGCAAGCATTCGCGCGTTCCATTTCCTCGGGATCGTTACGGTTGTAGAGCACGTCGATCACGTGGTGCATATCGCGCCAGCCCACAATAAACTCGCCCACGTAATCTAAACCATGTTTGTTTAGAATAGTTTTGGCGAGTGTTTTTTGCTTTTCACACTCGTTACCACGGGCTTGGCTAACGGGTGCAAACCACATAGAGCCACCACCCCCACGCCAGTTATAAAGACCGAACTCTTGGAGGTTAGGCACACCGTACATCAGTTCGGCGCGGTATTTAAAGGGCTGCGTATCGCCGGCTTCTTCTTGGGTAACCAAAGTCCCTTTGCCTAGCTTTTTGACAGCCTCTTTAACAATATTCCAGTTTACATCAACTTGTTCTTGTGTACCGTATAAAGCAGCGTATACGTTCCATGCACCCAAGTTTTTGTCTTTTTGAATTTGCTTCAAAATAGCATCAGACGTGTAGCCGGGCTCAGACGTGTACTGGCTACGACGTGTATCACACGTAGCGGCTTCCCACAAGATATTGGCAATCACCACGGAGTTCGGAATGATTTGCGCAATACGCAAAGGACGAATCATTTCCACGATATCGTGAATATCGTCTTCTTCTTCGAACTTGATCTCAAAGGGTTTGTAAACCGGTGGTTTAGGCATAAGCCAGAAACCCATTTTGGTACAAATACCGTAGTTAGACTGGGTAAACATACCGTCTAAAGTTGGGCCGTAACCCCATTTGAATACTTGCCAAGCGGTATCACCAGGCACACTACCCATACCGGTACGCAACACCTCGCCATTCGCCAACACCACTTCCATACCACACTGCATCATGAAGTGTTCGCCGTAAGGCGTGTAGCCCACGCCACGATCCATGGTGTTACCTAATGGGCCCGCAATCGCTGAGGGCGCCGAGAAGGACAGCATCAATGGAATATTGTTTTCTTCGAGGTAATCGTAAAGCTGCTGATAGGTGACACCAGGCTCAACCAAAGCAGTACACAATTCAGGATCTATGTGAATGATTTTATTCATTTTACGTAGATCTAAAATGATCTGACCACGCTCTACAGGCGCTGCAGACCCGTAACCAAAGTTACGACCGGTGGAAATAGTCCACACGGGAATATTGTACTCATTACAAATTTTGACTACGCCCTGCACTTCTTCGACGGTGCTAGCCGTTACCACAGCAGAAGGAGCGTGCTCGGAATCCGGCACAGACATCATGACTTTGCCGTATGGCTTTAGCTGTGCAGGCTCGACGAGAACGTTTTCTTCGCCTAATAATTTACGAAAAGCGTCAATCGCTTTATCGAAATCGCTACGGTCCACGCCCTTGGGTAAGACCACGTTATTTTCTGTACTCATATCTAGTCCCTTTAAATCTCTAGCATGAAGGACACGTGATGTCCCCCAACTTGACGTCCAGTAGCCGTTTGTGAGGCAGTCACTGCACCCACTAATGCCTGACCCAATACGCTAGCCTGTGCGCCGCTCAGTTCGGCGTGTTGGCCTTCCCAAAGCAGACGTGCGTTAGCACTACGGGCCAAATCCATAATTAGCGTAGCGGAGGCATCATCTACCAACCCTACCACACGCTGGGATTCGTTGGTCTGCAAAACCTGCTGCAATTGCTGGATAAAAGATAAATCTGTACTGCTATCAAGGACTTGCGCAATAGACACATTGCGCTGTGCTTGGATACCACTTAAAAACTGTTGACCTGCCTGGTCAGAGCTAACCACCACAACGGTGGACTTAGCAGGCAAAGCCATCTCGGCCAGTGCAGCAGAGCTAAACCCCAAGGGCAAAGACACACCACCAGCCACAGTCAGCATGGATTTCAAAACATGGCGACGAGTTGTATTCATACCGCCCTCCTATTTGGCTTCAGGAGCAGGTGTTTGCTGAATATATTCACCAACGGCTAACAATTCTTCATCACTAATATGAGTGTGAGGGAAGGCTGGCATGGCTAAAAAACCATTGCGCGCGATGGCAGAAATATACGCCGGAGGCAGCTGGCGACCTTTAAGCTCAGGCCCCACACCCACCTCGTGGCATAAAGCACAGAGCTTGTCGTATTTGGCTTTACCGACTTGAATGCGATCGTCATCGGTAGAGGTAGCGGAAGCCGCACCAGCGACGCCCATTAAAACGGAAAAAGCGGCCACGAGGCCGAATCCTTTACATGTCACTTTGGCATGACTGAAAAGCTGTGATTTCATGATTTCACCCTGTTTTTAGGGATTACCCTGTAAACACTTGAAGCTTGAACAATACCAAGACAGAAAAGCGACTCTGCCTTAAACAGAGCCGCCATTTCAGTGCTTAGTAAGGTAACCCTACGTAATTCTCAGCTAATAGACGTGCGCCATTCTCTGAGTTTAATAACTGCTCAAATTCAGCTTGCTGCATTTTTTGATCCCAAGCATCTTTTTCTGGGAACTCATGCAACATGTTAGTCATGTACCAAGAGAAGCGCTCTGCACCCCAGATGCGTTTCAAGCAACGCTCAGAGTAGCCTTCGATACCGGCCATGCTGTTGTCTTTGTAGAACTCAATCAGAGCATCAGACAAATACAATACATCGCTAGCAGCCAAGTTGAGCCCTTTAGCGCCTGTAGGCGGTACGATGTGAGCCGCATCACCCGCTAGGAACAAGTTGTGGTAGCGCATTGGCTCGGCCACAAAGCTGCGTAGTGGTGCAATGCTTTTTTCTAGGCTTGGGCCAGTAACCAAGTTAGCAGAACGCTCTGGTCCTAGACGTGTGCGTAGTTCTTCCCAGAAACGCTCGTCGCTCCAGTCCTCGATCTTGTCGGTCAAAGGCACTTGTAGGTAGTAACGGCTGCGTGTTTTGGAACGCTGGCTACACAATACAAAGCCACGCTCGTGTTTAGCATAGATAAGCTCTTCGGCTACAGGAGGCGTATCGGCCATTAGACCCAACCAACCGAACGGATATACGCGTTCGTATGTTTTTAAGACATCGGCAGGAATGGTTTTACGAGCAACACCGTGGAAGCCATCACAGCCCGCAACATAATCACAGTCCAGACGGAATTCTTGACCGTCTTTGGTGTATGTCACGTAAGGCTTGTCGCCATCTACGTTGTGTAGAGCCACGTCTTTGGCTTCGTAAATGGTGGTTGCACCAATGGCTTCACGGGCTTCCATGAGGTCACGTGTGACTTCAGTTTGACCATACACCACAACGTGACGACCCACTTGTTTTTCAAAATCAACACGGTAAGACTTGTCGTTGAAAACAATTTCACAGCCTTCGTGAACCAAACCGTGTTTTTCTAGGTTTTCGGTAACACCCGCACGTTTCAAACCGTCAATGGTTACGCTTTCTAGCACACCCGCACGGATTCGACCCAATACGTACTCACCGGACTGGCGTTCTAGAATAACGTTATCGATACCATTTTTGGACAAGATTTGGCCAAGCAATAAGCCAGAAGGACCGGCTCCAATAATAGCGACTTGTGTACGCATTTTTTTTCCTCCGCTACAGATAATGCAGTGATATAGATATAATTTCTTCATTGTCTGCAAAAAGAACTAAAGGAAAAACCACATATCCGTACTAACAGTTATGCTTTTTCATCGCTTTTTGTTTCATTTAGCAGCCAACTAGCCCTATTCCACTAGGGCTTTTAACACCCAACAATTTCTGTAAAACCGCCTAACAACCGCCTGCATAGCCATTTTGACGCCATGCTTCGAAGACTGTCACTGCTACCGCATTGGATAAATTTAGACTACGTTGCTGTGGCATCATCGGCAAGCGTAATCGTTGACCTACATCAAATAATGCCAGTTGCTCGGGCTTCAGACCAGCGGTTTCACAACCAAATACAAAGACATCTCCGGCCATAAATGAGTGATTAGCAATCAGGCTAGAACCCTTGGTCGTCATAGCAAAACAACGACTGGGGTCGGCCCCAGTGGCCTGTAAGGCAGTGGGTAAATCTGGATGAATCTGCATGTGTGCCCATTCATGATAATCTAAACCCGCCCGTTTGAGCTTGCTGTCTTCTAATCTAAAGCCCAGCGGCTCAACCAAATGCAAATGAGCACCAGTATTAGCCGCTAAGCGAATGATATTTCCAGTATTAGGCGGAATTTCGGGGGAAACAAGAACAATATGAAACATAAAATTACTAATCATTAAGCCAGGGCGTGCGAGCCAAAGCCACACCATATACCTGCTGCACCCCTGCTGCTTGGGCACATAAAGCAGCACCGTGCAAGGTACTACCCGTGGTAATCACATCGTCTACCACTAACAAAGTCGTTGGCGCAGTAGGCGCACACCATTGAAAAGCCTGCTGGGCATATTGCCAGCGTTGGTCCTGAGAGCGATGTTTTTGGGCTTGTGTGGTGTTGGACTGTTTACTCAGCACCAAAGCCGCGGGTTTCCAAGGCAAACCCAAACCAGCCGCCACATAACGGGCTAGCTCGGCAGCCGGATTAAAACCACGTTGAATCACGGCTTGACGTCTAGAGGGGATAGCAACCACCCATGTACTAGACGGTAACTGCCACTTTTCAGTCTGAATAGCCGCCACCATTAATGAAGCCAACGGCGGGGCTAAACGCAATTGCCGCTGCGTTTTAAAGCGCCATACCAAGCTGTCTAAAGGCGACATGTAATCAAAGGCCACCGCCACCCTCGACAAAGCCCAAGGCCGCGCCACACAGTGATTACAGCAGACTGACTGGGGCAACACCTTGCCCAAAAATGCTACTTTACACCGTTGACAGCGCCAACGCACCTCTTTATGCACCGCCGCGCACACCTCGCATAACGGCCTGTACGAACGGGCCATGCCCGCGATGAGACGATGATCGGAGGCATGGCCTCCTCGTACAATAGGTGGACGCTTTCCTACAGGGAGGGTGCAAAGGAGGCAGTGGCGGTGGAGATGGTGGCGTAGGTGCTGCATGAGGATTGGCATAGGTCGCCTCGTGAAAAGAAATCGGCCATAATAGGGGTTCTGTGTTGCTGTTTGTTCTTCAAGGTATTGCCTTCAATGACCTCGCCCCGCCCCATTAATTCCCGTCACGTTCAATTGCAATTTAACCGTCGTGCGCCGCTGGATGCGGCTCAGTTTTTATACGGTGAAATTGCCCAGCGTATGCTGTCTAGACTGAATCTCATGACCCTACAACCCCAAGATATTTTGGATGCAGGTTGTGGTGCAGGTCATGCTATTGATCCATTACGTGCTAAATACGTGGATATGTCCTATGTGGGCGTGGACCATAGCCCCGCCCTACTAGCAGTGGCTCAGGCACGTCATGCTCAAACCCCTAGTCTATGGGAACGCCTACGAAAAAAGGGGCCTAATGCCCCCACATTCGTACAAGCCGACCTAGCTAAAACTGACCTAGCCCCCGCCAGTTTTGATTTGATTTGGTCTAATTTAGCACTGCACTGGCACCCCAATCCCGAGCAGGTCTTTAATGAATGGCGTCGTTTGCTACGTCCCGAGCGCCTGCTGATGTTTTCTACCTTTGGACCCGCTACCTTTCAGGAACTACGCTACGCCGTTAGCCAAGCCCAGCTTCACACTGCTGGCCTAGATTTCGTAGATATGCATGATTATGGCGACATGCTATTGCAGCATGGCTTTAGCGATCCGGTCATGGATCAGGAAATGATCACCCTTACCTATGACTCGGCAGAAAAACTACTACAAGACGTGTCTATATTGGGCGGAAACCCCAACCCACAACGCCAAGTCCTAACCCGCAGTGACCTAGATCGTTTAAAACAGGCACTAAACAGCCAGCGCCAAATGGATGGCAAAATCCATTTAACCCTAGAGGTCGCTTATGGCCACGCCTGGCGTGCTACCACCCAGCAGCATGGCAACGAGGTACACATACCGCTGAGCAGCATCAAGCGCAAGCGCTAGGACGACTGCTGACGACGACGCGCAGAGGCATCAATGCCTAGCTGTTTCAGCTTGCGATACAAATGCGTGCGTTCTAGACCGGTGCGCTCGGAAACCCGAGTCATGCTGTAGTTTTCGCGAGCTAAATGGTATTCAAAATAAATACGCTCGAACTCATCGCGGGCTTCGCGTAGTGGCAACTCGAGAGAAATAGACCCCAAATAGGACTCGTCTTGGGGCTGAGCGGCCACAGCCGGTGCCAGAGCAGGCGTACCGGAACCGGTACGTGCGGCGGCCTGAGCCACGTGCTTGGGCACCACCACGGTACGTTCTAGCCCCGAAGCCACGGCCTCGAGTAACTTTTGCATAGCAATGGGTTTTTCAAGGAAATCCACCGCACCAATGCGAGTGGCTTCCAGTGCGGTATCAACAGTGGCGTGACCACTCATCATGATTACCGGCATATCTAATAGACCTCGGGCGGCCCACTCTTTGAGCAGACTTACCCCATCGGTGTCAGGCATCCAAATGTCAAGCAAGACTAAATCTGGGCGAGCACGTAAACGTGCCTCGCGTGCTTGCGCAGCATTTTCTGCTACCTCTACGGAGTGACCCTCGTCGTACAAGATTTCCGATAAGAGTTCACGGATACCGATTTCATCATCAACTACCAGAATTCTGGCCATAAACCGTCCCTAACGTTCTTTTTAGGCATTATGACTGCCCTCGGATTTATTATGCAATGATTGCGTCGTATTGGCTAGGCGCATAAATAACATGGAAATACGTGCGCCGCCGTCTTGGCGATTAGCTATATCAATTTTACCGCCATGTTCTTCGATTATTTTCTTTACTATAGCAAGCCCTAAACCTGTGCCCGTAGACTTGGTCGTAATATATGGCTCGAACACCCGAGCCAAAATGGCATCATCAAAGCCCGGCCCATTGTCAGACACCACCAAACGAACTGCTTGCGCTTGATTATTATCGACCGGTGCTAAGCTTGTACGCACTACTATACAGGGATTTTCTTGCAATTTATCTTGCTCTAGTGCATCTGTCGCATTGCTTAGCAAATTATGGATGATTTGCCGTAGCTGTGTAGGGTCGCCCTCGACCAACGGCAAACCCTCGTACAAGCTGATTTGTAGCGGTATACGGGTAGGATCCACCTGCATTTGGGTAACCGGATCCCAACCATACAAGCTAGCAATTTCCCCTACTAGCTCGTTAATATCAATAGGCTGCATTTGAGCCGGAGGCGTACGTGCGTATTCGCGGAAATCCTCGACCATTTGTTTCAGCGAGGCCACCTGATTCACAATGGTATTGGTCGCTCGCGTTAGCATCGCTGCATCTTTTTCATCGAGTTTATCAACCAGTTTGATCGCCATGCGCTCGGCAGACAGCTGAATAGGCGTGAGGGGATTTTTAATTTCATGCGCCAAACGCCGCGCCACATCGCCCCATGCCACCAAACGGTTTGCCGAGATCACATCACTAATGTCATCAAATACCACCAAATAACCATTACGCTGCGCATCAACCACTAACGTAGTGCCTCGGGCTAGCAACGTAATCGTGGTCGGCTCTACATCATATTCGGTTCCTAGCTCAATCTCAAACTGCTGCTGCCAATGCTCTCGCTCGGACTCCACTGCCGCATGCGAGGCAAACGCATCACGAATAGGCTGAGCAAAGGTACGAATCCCCTCAAAATCTCTTAGGGATAAGCCCATAAAGTCGTGCAGCTCCATCCCTAAAATGCGCTGCGCCCCTTCGTTATAGCGCGTTAGCTTGAAATTTTCATCAAAGACCAGCACCCCTGTCGATAAATGACTGAGCACCGACTCTAAATACACATTGGAGCGTTCCAGCTGGCGTTTATTATTTTCTACCATGCGACGGGCTTCTTCGAGCTGACGCGTCATGGTGTTAAAAGAGCGAGTCAACTGACTGACCTCGTCTGCTGCCGATGCACTTTCAGGCAACGGTCGGTAATCGCCCACCCCCACGGCCTGCGTACCACCGGCCAACGTTAACAAGGGCCGTACCATGCGCCTTGAAAAAGCAAATGCCGCCACCACCGCGGCAAACACCGCCAACACCAACGCTAAGGTGAGCGTCAAGTTATACAGTTTAAGCAAACCAGCTCGCGATAGCCCTAATTCCTGATAATCACTATACCCCTGCTGAATTTGATTGGCTCGTCGCGCTAAGACCTCGGGCACAGGCTGCAATACCTGTAGCCAACGCTTGTCAGGATTCACGCCATACTGCGCCAAACTACTTTCGTGGCCACGTAACGGTAAAATCACGCGCATTTGTAAACCCATGCCATCCGAACTGCGCTCATTGACCTCGACCGCCGCGTAGTCTTGACCCACACGCAACTGATTAATCACCTGAGTCGGCGGTAAGTCGGGCAATAACACCGCGTAATCTGCACTAGAAAACGCCACCAAACGTCCACTAGAGGTAAACACCATGACCTCATTCATGTCATAGTTTTCGCGCAAAGTGCTTAGCATAATGGCGCTATCTGTTTGCGTGCGCTCTAAGCCATTGGCCAGCAGACGGGCTTGCTTTTTCACTTCATCTAACTGCTGATCCAACGCTGCACGCCCTAAATTTAAGCCGGATTCCAACGCCGTATCGACCCGCACGTTAAACCACGACTCGATGGATTTAGACAGAAAATGCACCGATAACACGTAAATCAGCGCCCCCGGAATCACCCCCACCAACGTGAAATACAAAGCAAAACGGGCCGTCATGCGTGCTCCAAACTGACGCCGTCGCACCTGCCGACCCAACCGCGTGGTCAATATGAGCACCCAAAAAATCAGGGCTAAAGCCAGCACCAAATTCAAACCAAACAACACCTCGTAATACTGCGCAAAGCGCGAGGCATTGACTGTGGACCACACCAACATCGCCAGCAAAGCAATGGCGCTGATGACCGCAATCACCAACGCAAAACGTAACGACCAACGAACTATGGTTGGAGCGCGTCGACGGATAAAGTGAAATTTTTCCATGGGGTGATTAAAGACCAAGAATGGCTATTTAACGCATCCACTTGAAGCGGGCGAATTAATAAAGAGGTATCCAGACGAAAACGCAAACGCCCCTGATACACAGTGGAGTGATCTAAATCTGCAAGCGCTACCACCTGCCAATGCCGTATATGCTGCAACGGGTATAACGCATTGGCTAACGAGGACTCGGGACGTAGCAAATCGCCCGCCCCCACCCGCCATTGCTGTGTCAGCGCGTTATAAACCAGTTTCCACGTTTGGCTTTGTTTGACCTCAGTTTTATCAAACCACCACCAACGTTCTCGTTTTAGCTCTACATCGGCAGTAAAATATAAGGGTACGCCTTTTAAGGCCATATCACGCAGATCATCAGACAGCTCAAACTCGACATCCGCATTCAGATATAAGTGATCCCCCTCGATGAAAGGAGTCACTTGTACCACTTGCTCGACCGCACCCAGTTCGACCGCCTGCAAAGGAGCCAAACCAC
>CANQRK010000072.1 GCA_947626245.1 uncultured Paenalcaligenes sp.
AAACTGGGGCAAAACCGACAAACGAACCTCGATATAACGATTTACTGTACTTTCCGTCTACAATTTTACGGGCAGTTCCGCTTTTACCCGCGACTCGGTAACCTTGAACCTGAGCTAAGCGTGCACCCTCTGGCCCTGCGGCCTCTTCGAGCATATGACGTACAGCCAAAGCCACCTCGGGTCTATAGACCTGTACGGTGGTTGGCTGCATGTCTTGTCGCAACAAACTAAGCGACACCATATCGCCATTACGCGCAAACACGGTAAAGGCCTGCGCCATTTGCATCAATGACACGGACAGACCATACCCATACGCCATGGTCGCCCGTTCGATAGGACGCCAACGATCCCAAGGACGTAGGCGTCCAGCCACCGCCCCCGGAAATCCAATTTGTGGTGCTCGTCCAAATCCTAATACAGTGAACTTTTGCCACATTTCTTCCGAGGTGAGAATCTCGGAAATCATGGTCATCCCGATATTGCTGGAACGTCGCAAAATACCACCCGCATCGAGCACGCCATTATGGCGACTCACATCGCTAATGGTATGCCCCTGATATTGATAACGCCCACTGCCCGTATTAAATTTCGTATTTAATCCAATCCGCTTGATGTCTAAAGCCAAAGCAATAGTAAATGGCTTCATGGTAGAGCCCGGCTCGAACGTATCGGTAAGAGCACGGTTACGGGTAAGCTCGGGGCGAATCGTTTGGCGCTGCGCGGGATCATAGGTGGGCAAGTTCACCAAAGCCAAAATCTCACCCGTTTGCACATCAGCCACAATAGCACTGGCTGCCTTGGCTTGGGTGTCGTCCATGGCTTTAGATAAAGCCATAAACGTGTCGTACTGCATCCCCGCGTCTAGGGATAAGTAAATATCTTGGCCGTGTTTAGGAGGTATGATCTCGGCCACGTCCTCGAGCACCCGCCCCAAACGATCTCGTAATACTTTACGAGATCCCGGTTGACCGGCTAGGTCATCGTGGAAGGTCAGCTCAATACCCTCTCGGCCCTCACCATCGATATCGGTAATACCCACAATTTGCGACACGATCTCCCCTTCGGGATAAACGCGACGCAATTCGTCTTTGGTGTGAATACCTGGCACTCTAAGCGCCATAATTTGCTCAGCCACGTCTAATTCAACTTGACGTTTAAGATACGCAAATTCGCGCCCACCACGACTGATTGAACGCTTGAGCTCGCTCAAAGAAACACCCAGCAACTGAGCCAGCTGACCTAACTGCTGCTCGGAGGCACGAGCACTGTCTTGGGGATTAGCCCAAATGGCCTTCACCAACACCGAGGACGCCAGCACTACCTTGCCAGAGCGGTCAAATATTTTACCCCGAATTGCAGGCAAAATTAGCTCTTGGTGATAGCGTTTTTCGCCCTGAGCCTGCAAAAAGTCAGTATTTAATCCTTGGAGCTGTAAAGCACGCACAATGAGGGCCATAAAGGCCAACATAATGCAAATCAAAACAACTTTAGCCCGCCATAGTGGAACACTACTGGCGGGCTGCGTTTTTTTAACTTTGTGATCACGCGTGCTCATGGCCGTCCCTCTCTGGGTAATAACACAGAAGGTCGACCCGGGATATACATAGTGCGCGGCAACTCAGCCGGCACTAAGTTTAGGTCTTCTTTGGCTAATAGGGTAATACGTGCATGACGAGCTAATTCGGCGCGATCTGATTGCAGATGCCGCCATGCAATGTCTAACTCTTGGGCTTGTAGACTAAGCTGCTCGCTTTTGATGAACAACGAACGAGCCTCGTAACGCGCGTTCACCAACGCAATCGCTGAGGCCATGACAAAAACCACAAGAATAGGCACGGCAACGCGCAAGCTCATCGACGCCCCCCTCGCTTCACACTGCCGGCATTCGCCAAGTAATCGACGGCATCCGTCAGCTGAGTCTGCCAGTCCTCGGTCAAAGGGGCCGAGGTGCGCTGACCTACACGTAATACGGCAGACCTAGAGCGTGTGTTAGCGGAGATTTCGGTGTCATCGGGCAAGACCCGACCCAAATTATCTAACCACGGATCTGGCACACCCAATGGCGGCATAGGTAAGCGTGAATACTGCACACCCGGATTCGCAGCCGCCGCAATAAACTGCTTTACAATTCGGTCCTCGAGAGAGTGAAAGCTAATAACTGCTAACCGCCCACCGGGTTTAAGAAGTGTTAGAGTGCTCGGGAGCGCATCCGTAAGCTCCTGGAGCTCGCGGTTGAGGTAAATCCGTATAGCCTGGAAGGTCCGAGTGGCTGGGTGATGATTCTTTTCCCGCGTGCGGACGGTGCTGGCGACCAGCTCGGCGAGATCATACGTGGTGTGTAGCGGACTGGATTCGCGGCGAGTTGTAATCGCCTTTGCAATCTGGAAAGCAAACCGTTCTTCGCCATAATCTGCGATGACCTCCTTAATCTCAGTTAGATCGGCCGTAGCCAACCATTCGGCGGCTGTTAAGCCTGTTGAATTGTTCATGCGCATGTCCAAAGGACCATCACGCATAAATGAAAAACCTCGTTCAGCATCATCAAGCTGAGGGGACGACACCCCTAAGTCCATCATGACGCCATCAATTTGATCGATACCTAAGTCCTGCAAGCAGGCAGCCATATTAGTAAAACCATCGTGGCATACCAATACTCGCGGGTCTTCTTTTTGGAGCGCTAAAGCGTGCTCAATAGCGGTGGGATCTTTGTCGAACACCACCAAACGCGCCGTAGGCGCTAAGAACTGCAGCAAATAACGACTGTGCCCACCACGACCAAAAGTGGCGTCCACAAAAACGCCCTCGACGGGTGAAGAAGTCGAATCGAATGCCGACCAACGCTTTGCTGTAAAGCGCGGCGCAATTAAAGCGGAAACTGTCGCTTCCAATAAAACGGAACGATGTTTGAGTTCCATAAACGAGCCGACTCAGAGTGAAAATTGTTCTAATGCCTCTGGAAGCCCTTGGGTTAGGTCTTCGGTTTGACGGATTTCTAGCCGCTGTGCATCCCAGAGCTCAAAATGACTACCCAAGCCTAAAAGCATGGTGTTTTTTTGTAAGCCCGCCACTTGACGTAATTCTGGGGCAATCAAAATGCGCCCGGCCGAATCTATGTCTACGTCTTGAGCCGAACCCAGCATTAACCGTTGCAAAGCTCGTGCGCTCATGGGTAGAGCGGCAATTTGCTCGCGTTTTTGTTCCCACACAGATCGGGGATATAGGATTAGGCAGCCATCGGGGTGACGTGTAAGCGTAAGACGACCCGCATGCTCGGCTATTAAAGCCGTACGGTATCGAGCAGGAATTGTTAGACGCCCCTTAGTGTCTACACTAAGAGCACTGCTTCCCTGGAACATAGCCCCATCCATTTACACTAAACCCCACCTTTTCCCACTCTAAGCCATGGATGAATACTGGTCAAGGCTCTACCCTTAACTTTTGCAATAACTACAATCACTTAGGTTACATTCCTTTAGGAAAATCAAAGAAAAAAAACCCAATAAATCAATGCATTGCTCTATACAATGAAAGTAGTCTCTGAAAATAAAAAACGCCCTGTCATTTAAGACGGGCGTTATATATATTACATTTGGTAATGCATAGCTGCTGACTGCACCGATGGAGGTGGGAGAAAGTGGAACAGGTCTATAGGCCGGATTTTGTAAGCCCGAAGGCTGGCAATCATTCGTCTAGACCTATGGTTGCCCATAGGTTCAAGCCACCTACCCGCATACTCGAGCGAGCCGCCCTTTAGGTATTACACCCATGTATGCCTATTTGATGTTGCTCCAGATAGAGGTTACCGCGTTTCACCCTGCCTTGTTATAACTGATAAATCAGTTAAGCAGTACGGAGATAGCCGTACCAGTGCATATATAATAGATATGCCCCCAACGCAGTCTCGTCTCTGTGGCCCTAGTCCTTGGCTTGTCTTTCGAGTCGCCAGACGGCTGTTAGCCGCTATCTTGCTCTATGGAGTCCGGACCTTCCTCGTAATTAACGCGATTGCCCGACCTGCCCCACAAGCACTATTGTACCCTGCGAAGAACTTCTATTCACTTTTATTTTTCATGTGCCTATGTCTATTCACTTAGTAACTCTGAACCGAGTCCACCTGGCTTTTGGTCACCATCCTCTGTTGGATAACGCCGACCTCATCATTCACGATAACGAGCGTTGTGGCTTAATTGGACGAAATGGCACAGGTAAGTCCTCGTTATTAAAGCTGATTGACCAGCGCTTGCAGCCTGACGAAGGCGACATCATGTTCAAAAGCGGTCTACGGGTCGCCACCGTCGAACAAGAGCCAGACTTACCCAAAGATGTCTCCATTTACGACTACCTGTGTGGTGACTATGCCGAAACCGAAGACTGGCAACGCGTCGGTCGCGTTGGTGCCCTCATTGATCAATTAGGCTTAAATGGGGACGCTCTGACCAATGCCTTATCTGGCGGAACACGCAAACGCGTCGCGCTGGCCAAAGCCATGACCGATGAGCCCGATCTACTACTACTAGACGAGCCCACCAACCACCTCGACTTCGACGGTATTTTATGGCTAGAACAGCAACTCAAACAGTTTCGTGGCAGTCTTATTGTGATTACCCACGACCGAGCTTTCCTAGACGCCGTCGCCACACGCATTATTGAACTCGATCGAGGACAAATCTTCAGCTTCCCCGGAAACTTTTCTCGCTGGCAAGAACGCAAAGCGGAATGGCTCGAAGCCGAGGCCCAGCAAAATGCCAAATTCGATAAGTTTTTAGCCCAAGAAGAGGTCTGGATTCGTACTGGAGTTCAAGCCCGACGCACTCGTGACGAGGGCCGTGTACGTCGCCTCGAAGCGCTACGTAGAGATCGTGCCGCGCGCCGTGAGCGTAGCGGTAATGTTAACTTTGCTATTGCCGAAGGCCGTAAATCGGGTCGCATTGTGATCGAAGCCGAACACATTCAGCAACGCTTCGATGAGCGCGTGTTGATCGATGATTTCTCTACTATTGTTATGCGTGGTGACCGCATTGGTTTTATCGGCCCCAATGGTGCGGGTAAAACCACTCTATTGCGTATTTTATTAGGCTTACATACGCCCACCAGCGGACACATCAAACACGGTACCCAACTGACTATTGGCTACTTCGATCAAATGCGTGCCAATCTTGATGAAAACGCCACCTTGGCTGAAACCATTAGCCCGGGTACCGAGTGGGTGGAAATTGGCGATCAGCGCAAGCATATCATGAGCTACCTAGAGGATTTCTTATTCCCCGCAGCACGCGCCCACTCACCCGTCAAAACCCTATCTGGGGGTGAACGTGCCCGCCTAGCCTTGGCTCGCATGTTTGCCCAGCCCACCAACGTACTGGTACTAGACGAGCCCACTAACGACTTAGATATTGAAACCCTAGAGCTACTCGAACAACTACTGACTGAGTACACCGGTACCGTTATGTTGGTTAGCCACGACCGAGCCTTTTTAAATAATGTGGTCACTCAGGTCATAGCAGCCGAAGGGCAAGGTCACTGGGGTGAATATGTGGGTGGCTACGATGACTGGCTAGCCCAACGTCCCGAGCCCTCTAACAATACGCCGGCAATAGCTAGCCCAAAACCCAAAGCAGAACCCCCAAAACCGGCAGCACGCCCTGCTCCTAGCAAAAAGATAGCACCATGGGAAGAGCGTGAACTAGCCGAGCTACCAGAAAAAATCGCGACGATAGAGGCTCGTCAAGCTCAGTTAGCCAGCGAGCTAACGAATCCAGACCTGTATAAAGACGGCAACGAAAAAGCCGAAGCCCTTAATCAGGAAATCGAGCAGCTAGAGAACCAACTGCTAGAACTTTTCGAACGCTGGGAGCAACTAGAGCAGTAAAAAAAAGGGTGCTTTATAAGCACCCTTTTTCCTTTTCACTCAGCCCGATTTAATCGGCCTTAAAGCGCCACGCCATGGCCTCGCCTGCAGCCAATGGCACGAGGTCGCCGGCCTTTAGGTCTAACACCTCGGGAATGGTTGTTTGGACTCGCTCTAAGGTGACGTATTCTTCGTTAACAGGCAAACCATAAAACGCTGGGCCATTTAAGCTCGCAAAGGCTTCGAGGCGATCTAATTTACCTACTGAGTCAAATGCAGTGGCGTAAAGCTCTAGCGCATGCCAAGCCGAATAACAGCCCGCACAGCCACAGTCCATTTCCTTGCGCCCTTTCACATGAGGCGCACTGTCTGTACCCAAGAAAAACCGCGAACTATCGCTGGTTGCCGCAGCCAACAAAGCCTGACGATGCGGTTCTCTTTTTAATATGGGTAAACAATACCAATGTGGGCGCAAGCCACCTGAAAACAACGCATTGCGGTTATACAATAAATGCTGCGGCGTAATAGTAGCGGCTATAGGGCCTTCGGCCGTGGCGACGTAATCAGCACCTTGTTGCGTGGTGATGTGCTCAAACACGACCTTCAACTCGGGAAATTGTTGACGCAGTGGTAGCATTACCCGGTCAATAAAGACGGCTTCGCGATCAAATACATCTACATCTGGATCCGTGACCTCTCCGTGTACCAATAAAGGCATTTGATGCTGCTGCATGGCCTCTAGGGCCGCCCCGCAGTGCTTTAATAGGTCGGTAACTCCTGCATCGGAATTTGTCGTCGCCCCAGCGGGATACAATTTAACCCCATGCACCACACCAGACGCTTTGGCTTTGGCTATTTCAGAAGCTGGCGTATTGTTGGTAAGATATAACGTCATTAACGGCGTAAACGAAGCGGTTTGCCCCGATACGGCTAAGGCCGTCATAATACGATCTTTGTACTGAATGGCTTGTTCAGTCGTGGTCACTGGAGGGGTTAGATTTGGCATCACAATGGCTCGTGCAAACTGCCGTGCCGTATGCCCTACCACTGACTCTAGCATATCGCCATCGCGCAAATGCACATGCCAATCATCAGGTCGTCGAAAACGTAATTGCTGTAGAGCCACCGTCATAATTCTTCCTAAAATCAAGAGTGCTAAGCAGTTTGCGCTAAAAAGCGCTGGGCAATGCGTATGAACATTGCTGCCCCATGAGGGATGACTGCATCATTAAAATCAAAAGTAGCATTATGCAATACCCGCCCCTGATCTGCACCTCCTTGGCCTAACCTAAAGTACGCCCCTGGACGCTGCTGCAACATAAAAGAGAAGTCCTCAGCCCCCATTGAAGGAAGCAGTTGATCGTCTACACAATCGGCACCGAATAAGTCTTGTGCCACCTCGGCAACCAACTGCGCATGCTGGGCGCTATTGACCGTGGCCGGAAATAAGCGTTGATAATCTAGCGTAATATCCATATCAAAGGCCTGAGCCGTTCCCTGACAAATCTGCTGCATACGTTGCTGTATCTGAACCTGCACTGTTTCGCAAAAGGTTCGTACCGTACCCGACAACTGCACCTGATTTGGAATCACGCTATGTGCCTGCAAATGCCCCGCCTGCATGGCCGATACCGTGACGACTCCGGATTCAAACGGATGCACATTGCGTGACACAATCGTTTGCAAAGCCGTGATAAGCTGCGCTGCGGTCACTACCGGATCTTTGGACAAGGACGGGTGCGCACCATGCCCACCATGGCCAGTGATCGTAATAGAAAAGGTGTCCGCCGCTGCCATCATGGGGCCCGGATTCACACCAATATGCCCGGGAGGCAAACTAGGCCAATTATGCAAGGCAAACACCGCATCACAAGGAAAACGCTCGAATAAGCCATCATCTATCATGGCTTGCGCGCCCCCTAGACCCTCTTCGGCTGGCTGAAAAATGAAATATACCGTGCCGGCAAAATAAGGATGCTGTGCCAAGTATGCCGCCGCCATCAGTAAAATCGCGGTATGCCCATCATGGCCACAGGCATGCATTTGTCCAGGCAAGGTAGACTGATATGGCAACTGAGTTTGTTCTTGGATAGGCAGTGCGTCCATATCGGCACGCAACCCCACACTGGAGGCTCCCGGCTGCGCACCCCGCAGCACCCCAACCACTCCCGTTCCACCTACACCCTCGTGAACCTCCAACCCCCACTCTTTCAAACGTTCGGCCACTAGCGCAGCGGTACGGTGCTCTTGAAAGCCTAACTCGGGGTAAGCATGAATGTGTTGTCTAAGCTGCTTAATGCTAGGCTGCAAGCTGTAAAGATCTGTCAAGAAATGTTTTTGTGGCGTCATTCTTACATTAATCAGATTAAGATAGAGAAATCCTGTGCTTAACGTGTGTAAACACAGACTAAACATACATAGCATGATATGTTTTATACAAGCTAGCAACTGTCTTTACTACCTTGTACGACTATCTAGGAGCTAACCATGGCCAAAGCCACCACTACCCCTGCAGCAAAAAAACCTAAAGCAAGCAAAACCGCTACGGCAACTGCTACCGGTTTCATGAAACCTATGACCCCTAGCGCAGAACTGGCTGAGATTGTGGGAAAAAAACCGCTACCACGTACCGAAGTAACAAAAAAGATGTGGGAGTACATCAAAAAGCACGATTTGCAGGCACCTGAAAATCGCCGCAACATCAATGCCGACACCAAACTGAAACCCATTTTTGGCAAAGACCAAATCAGCATGTTTGAACTTAGCAAGTGTTTAAATGCTCACCTAAGCTAAAACACAATAGATATAAAAAGCGACTGCCTCAGCAGTCGCTTTTTTATGCACTTCAGCGATATCAATTTGAACCTAAGATGCAAAGGCCGCTGCCGCACGCCCTATGCGATCGTTCACCGCCTCCCATTCGGAAGTATGCGGTGGCTGCTCTAAATAAATCGCACTATAGGCCTGCTCATCTAGCTGACGCAGCATAGCGTACAACTGACTGGCATACTGATGGGGGTCAGACGGTGCCAAATACACATGAGCAGCGGTGTGTATGCTATCAGCAAATACCACTGCGACCGCCTGATCCTGATCTGAACCCAACGCCTCAATCTGGGCAGCACTACATAAATACAACGGCGTACGGGGCGCATAATGAGCCTTCAAGGACCCCGACACCCTGGGCGTATTGTCTTGCGTGTGGGGCTGACCCAAAGCCTGTCCTAAAACCGCTTCGATTTGCTCGGCTGTAATATGGCCCGGGCGTAAAATAACTGGTGCAATCCCTTGATCTAAACGAGAAACATCCACAATAGTGGACTCGATTCCTACATCAGCATTGCCACCAGCCAACACGTACAGCTCGTCAGAACCCAAATCGGGGAACTCGGTACGTACATGTTGTGCCTGAGTCGGCGACACCTGACCAAAGCGATTAGCAGACGGAGCGGCTACACCCGCAGGTTGCCCCTCGCCTTTGATCTGAGCAAAACGTGTTAATAAGGCCTGCGCGACGGGATGTGAAGGACACCGAACACCAATGGTATCTTGTCCACCAGAAACCGCCGCAGAAGCCTGAGGCGCACGCGGCAAAATCAATGTAAGAGGCCCCGGCCAAAACGCATCGATCAGCGCTTGCGCTTCGGTTGGAACATGTGTGACCCAATACGATAAATCAGCCTGAGGAGCCACATGCACAATAACAGGATGATTCGCAGGCCTGCCCTTGGCGTGAAAAATAGCCGCCACTGCCTGGGGATTAGAAGCATCTGCCCCTAACCCATAGACCGTTTCAGTGGGAAAAGCGACCAACTGCCCTTGGGCTAGGCGATGCGCTGCCTCGTTAATATGTGCTGCCAGATCACTCATACCAATCAAATCCTAAGATCTGAGCTACCTGTTGAGCTTTGCTACGCAAGGTAGTTGCATCGGGGGCCAATACCGTCACATGCCCCATTTTTCGTCCTTTGCGCGCGTCCGCTTTGCCATACAGGTGTAAATAAACACCGGGCAAAGACACCACAGCAGACCAGTTCGGTTCACGCCATTGGTCGTGCTCATCAAACCATAAATCGCCTAGCAAGTTAAACATGGTAGACGGTTGAATGTCGTGTGGCGCACCCAAAGGTAAGCCTGCCATCACGCGCACTTGCTGTTCATACTGACTGCTATAACACGCCTCGATAGTGAAATGACCACTATTATGAGGACGTGGAGCAATTTCATTCGCCAACAACGTGCCATCGGCCAAAATAAAGAACTCAACACAGAGCACACCGTAGTAATTGAGCTCTTGGGCAATGGCTACCGCTGCAGCTTGGGCCTGTTGGTAATACGATGCAGGCGGGTACGAACTCGCAGCCGTAGACAGCGCCAAAATACCATCACGATGGTAGTTATGCGAAGGGGTATACACAACCG
>CANQRK010000073.1 GCA_947626245.1 uncultured Paenalcaligenes sp.
CTTAAGCCTCGGCCCACTGATCCATGCCCACCTAAAACAGCAGCAAAACTACGGCTAGGCATCATGGCCTTTTCTTTTAATAACTCTTGCATATCAAGCCACGTTAAATTTGGATCTGTGGCTCCATACATGGAGGAACTCAGTGAATTAATGACTAAAGGCTCTATACCCAATGCATTGACCGCAGCTAAAGCCGCTACGTTAGCCCCCACAATTGAGCCAGACATTAACAAAATAACGGGTGAGCCCTCGACTAATTGCAACGCCTCAATTTCGCGCACTAATACAGCAGCCAAATCAGGATTCGTTGCCGATCGCTTTGCTTGCAAAATACCAATAGACGTAGTGATGTCACTGTACTCAGGGCCTATTAATCCTGTCTGAGCAGGATCAACAGCTTGATTTTGCAATAATCCATGTTCTTTTTTCTCTGCTCTAATCACTTGGGTCGAAATTTGCATTAAGCGCGCTGCTTCGTGCATCTCTACACTGGCTGAGTGTCTAAACCCTCCGACCGATTTTTCTATCCACCAGCCAATCAGCACGCTAAACACAGCCACGGCTAACCACACCCCCAGCTTAAACGGCCTGTCACTGATATAGCCTGCAAACCGCACAGACTGAGCATAAGTCTTAGGTTTTACCATCGCACAATCACCATGGCTAAAACCCGAACTATAGGCGCCGCGATAGCAATCATTACCAGTGTTGGCACGACCCCTTGGCGATCAATTTGATTTGCTATTAACCCAGGAACGATATAGCCAATCGTGCGCCACTCTAAACCCAACGGCCCAAAAAAAGGCCGGATCAGTTCTAAGCCGGCACTAAAAACTAACGATAATAAAATAGCT
Source organism: uncultured Paenalcaligenes sp. (assembly GCA_947626245.1). GTDB lineage: Bacteria > Pseudomonadota > Gammaproteobacteria > Burkholderiales > Burkholderiaceae_B > Paenalcaligenes. The sequence continues at coordinate 855 of CANQRK010000073.1, forward strand.
AAACCAAAACGTCTTGGCCCAAATAAAAATAGCCAACGTGCTGCAAAGTGTAGACAGGCCCAAATAACCAATGCCAAACCTATCACTACTACCAATGTAGGCCATTGATCTAATACCAGCGCAATATATCCGGCAGTAACAAACCCACCCGCACTTAAACCAATCAACGCATGCAACACCACACTCACAAAAATGCCCAAGCCTAACGTAATCGTTAACATGCGCCCCCCTTGGCTGCTACGTAGTGACTAATTTTCTGCCCTGCTCCAGCATAATTCCCCACACCCCACAGCTGTTTTCCTTGCACATACGGAGCAATATTTCTTAATATCTGCTCGGGGTCGCCATGAGGCTCCACACAGTAGATACGCGCTTTTAGTTGAACCGGCAACCTAAGCCATCGTGGCAACCTCTTCCCGTTATAAATGATCACTAAACCCTCTCCAAGGTGCGGCAGAAACTCAAGAAACTCTTGCGTTCTATCGGGACGATCTATACGTGGGTTAAAAAATACAGTGGGGCTCTCTCCCTCTGCATACTGCTCCCACAGCTGCTTTAAAGACACCAGATCATTGCAAGAAAAAGCATTACAAAAAAAGAAACATTGTTGCTCTATTGTGAGCTTATGCACTTGAAAGCCTCCAGGATCACGCCCAGCCTGTGCAAATCCAGCTAAGATAACGGGCCCCTCTACACCAAATGACGCACACACCGCTACCGCTAACTGTTCATTAGCCTGCTCTGGACTATTTAATGGAGCCGGCACAATATGCAGACAGTTGTCTAATGCATGAGCCCTATTGACTAAGGATGGTACGGCCGCCTCTTGTGTTAAAAACACCTGCTGCTTTAAAGGCATTAGTAAGCTCAAGGCTTTAGCCATAGCCTCGGGATGATCTCCAAGCACCTCAATATGGTCTTGCCGTACATTCGTGATGACTACATGTGTAGCTTTAACTAAATAACGCTCGGAGGCCCACAAATACTCTGGAGCAATGGCCATGGACTCCAACACCACCACTTCTACTTTCAATCGTTGCGCCAAGCGAAAGAATCGTATCTGCTCTGTTACGCTGGCAGGTCCCCAGCGTCTCCACGCCTGCTCGGTCCCATCAGGCAAAATAAGCAAGGGCACCGTGCCCGTCGTTTTCACTAAAACTCGATAACCTGCCTGCCTTAAAGCCGCCCCGATAAGGCGGGTTGTTGTCGTTTTCCCTCTAGACCCAGAAACATGAATACGCCAAGGGACTTTTTTGAGTTGTTGATGATGCCACCAAGACTGCCAAGACAGCCATGCCAACAATAAAAATAGGCTCACACAAGCACCGACAAAGACGCGTTGATAGGGAATAAAGTCAAAAGCCATTACTGTGGAGCCTATTTAAATGACGCAGTCTAGTCAGCAATCAATTCAGCTATTGCTCCTCCTACTTGGGCTGGCAGCTTAATCAGCACCAAAGGCACATCACGCTCTTGGGACACGCGTGTAAAGTAGTCATCTGAGTTTCCTTCTTCACTTACCACCAAAATATCGGCTTGCTCAGAGACCAAGGTCACAAACTGCTCAGATAACCCCCCACGTCGATCAGAACCTCCAATGTGTACGGCAATCACCTGCGCTTCTTCCTCTTTAGCCTTATCAAGCAATGCTTGTGTGCGTGCTTTTTCACTATCAGCCGTAATACCTGCGGCCCCAAAACCTTTTACGCTTGCACCTACTGCCACAATCAATACATCAGTTCCGTCTAAGGCATCGGCCTCTATGACTGCATCATAGGTGTTTTCTACTCCAGCTCGTGACAACATCGTCTTTACTGTAAAAGCATCAAGTGCTTGACCTGAAGAAGTAACCACCACATTGGGCGCTGCCGCCCAAGCGGTCGCCCCCACACTCAAACTGATACCCACTGCAAATAATGAAACCCACTTTTTAAAAATTGTCTGCATTGTTTTTCCTTAAATGATTAACAGCACTTAGTAACCAGAAACAAAGTCTCGGCCTTCAGGAGCCGCTCCACCCCAAATTGCACCAGACTCAGGATCAATAATGACCAACTGAGTGGTACCACGAGATGAATTACTAAAACGCCCTTTATCATCGACGGAATAACCAAAATCAATTAATTGTTGGCGAACCTCATCACTAATACCAGGCTCTAACCCTATATTCGTACCGCCGGTATAATGATAAATATCACCATATCTAAAACGTGGTGCATCCAAAGCTTTCTGCGGATCCATACCAAAATCAATGGCATTCACTACGGGCTGAGCAATACCCCACATGGTAGCTTCGGCACCAGCCCCACCTACGAGCATATATAAATCATCACCTTCGAAGAGCATGCCTGGAGACAAAGTCCAACGGTTTCGTTTACCTGGTTCCATACCTAAAACACCCGGTTTTTCCCCAGTCCAGATATTTTGATCAATATCAAACCAGTCCATACCGTTACTCAATAACAAACCGGTATCTTCAATAACCACACCCGCACCATAAAACGTGCCTAGTGTATTGGTGGAGGAAATCGCATTGCCATGCTCATCCACAATAATCAAATGACTGGTTGACGTATTTGGCCAAAGCGGTTGAGTTAAATTGGCAACAACGGGGGCAAACTCACGTACTTTGCCCTCATCAATTTTTTTACGCGTTTTCTGTGCCTGTTCCTCGGACAGCAAGCTTTCTACCGGCACTTCTACAAAAGCAGGATCTCCAACGTACTGATAGCCATGCTCATAGGCCGTTTTAGTCGCTTCAATAAAGTGCCTGAGATAATCCGCTGAGTTATGCCCCATCTCTTGTACGTTATAGCCATCTAACGTTTTAAGAATTTCCATCCAAGTAATGGAGGAAGAACTCGGTGGAGCCCCAAAAACTTCGTAATCGCGGTATTCTGTACTAATGGGCTCTACCCATTTGACTTCATAGTTATCTAGATCCTCTTGACTAATCAACCCACCCTCTTTTTGCATAAAGGCTACTAACTTTTCACCTATAGGGCCTTTATAAACAGCATCTGATTTATGTTTTGCTATTTGACGGTAGCTTTCTGCTAAGTCAGGACGCTTATGTAATTGCCCCGCTTTAACTTGCTCACCATTTGGCAGGAACTCATCTAACCAAGTTGGAAAAATAGTAAGCTCTGCAATATGTCGATTAATAATCGCTGTGGTATCTGTATCTAAAGCCCATCCATTTTCTGCATAGTAAATGGCATCCTCCCAAAGCTCTTCCCAAGCAAGAACGCCACATTTATTATGAATAGCCTCCCAACCTTTGATTGCACCGGGAACGGTAGGGGCTAGAGCTCCTCGACGTTTATGTTCTTGGCTAGTATAAAGGCTGGGATCGGTAGCAGCTGGAGCCACGCCGTTATAGTCAATGGCCACCACTTTTTCATCCTCATCCGCCAGATGCAATAAAGCATAACCAGACCCTAGTGGACCCATCATATCGGTTAGGGGAATACTTAAGGTTGCTGCTGTGGCCACATAAGCATCACAAGCGGTACCTCCTTTTTGTAGAGCTTTCATGCCTGAAGCTACTGCCAGCGGATGACCTGCTACCACCATGCCACGAGGCGCTACCACAGAGCGGTCCAGAGCATAAGCTGAGGACATAGTCAATAACGTTGTGAATCCTAAAGCTCCTACATACCACTTGGGACGCGACACTACACGTTGAAAACGTTTATTCACGTTTGTCTCCTTGCTTTTAGTTTTAAGCAGCAGTACAGATCCCTCCTACTACTCTTTCTGCCTGCTGTATGTGGGAAAGCTACAACTCATAAATCCGTCTTATTATTACTTCAAATACCTAAACACCTTGAAACTAACAGAGGCAGAAAAAATAGTAAATCGTTTAGGGCTGAAACCCGACTGATTTAGGGGATATCCATAACCTTCAGATTTATCAAGAATAAATACCAAACACTAGCCATGCCTCTCACTCCAGTCTTAGAGCATAAAAAAACACGACCTAAAAAAGTCGTGTTTAAAAATGAATATATAATTTATTTCTCGAAAAACGTCTGCACATATAACTGCTCGACTTCCTCTCGTGCCCAAGGCGTTCGGCGCAGAAAATGCAGGGAGGATTTAATGGAAGGCTCGTATTTAAAACAGTTAACATTTACGTGTTGCGCTAAGCCATCCCAACCGTAATGGTCGTACAGTTCGGTCAAAATCGTTTTTAAGGTAAGGCCATGCAAGGGGTTATTGGGTTGAACGCTCATTACTCGTCTTTAGGAGGTTTGGTGGGTGTAACAAAGGGAAAGGCTCGGAACATATTATAAGTCTGGCCTTGCATTTGGTCTTGCATCTGCACAAAGAGATTTTTACTTTGATCAATGTAACTACTCATCATGTTTTGCAAAACTGGTGCTTGGCTATTCATGAACTGCGCCCACGCCTCGGGGCCAATTTGATTGCCATAGAGTGTTTTGGACTGTTCGACCATGCGCTCTTGAACTTCAATAAAAGCGTTGATGTTTTTTTCTATATAACTGCCCATCATGCCCTGCATCGCACTGCCATAAAAACGAATAATTGAGGTTAAGGCATCGGCAGAAAACATAGGAACATCACCCGTTTCCTCTTCGAGAATAATTTGCAACAGCACGCTGCGTGTGATGTCCTCGTTGCTCTTGGCGTCGATGACCTGTACGGTCTCGTTCGCCAAGATCAACTGTTTTACATCAACCAAAGTAATGTACGCACTGGTTTGAGTATCGTATAGGCGCCGATTCGGATATTTTTTAATCAGTCGAACAAAATCGTGGGTGTTGTTTGTATTTGTCATAATTAGAATGAACTATCTATCTGAGTCGGCACAAGAGCGAGTTAACTCATGTGCAAACCACCATTAACGGAAAAATCAGCACCAGTGGCAAAAGCGGCTTGGTCAGAAGCTAACCACGCCACGATAGACGCGATTTCCTCGGGCTCTCCGAGACGACGCAACGGAATGGTGTTGATGATTTTTTCTAACACGTCCTCGCGGATAGCACGCACCATATCGGTACCTACATAACCCGGCGATACGGTATTGACTGTGATTCCTTTAGAGGCGAGTTCCTGAGCTAAGGCCTTGGTAAAACCATGCATACCGGCTTTGGCGGTGGAGTAATTGGTTTGCCCAAACTGCCCTTTTTGACCATTAACTGAGCCGATGTTAATGATGCGCCCCCACCCTTTTTCGGTCATGCCTTCTACTACCTGTTTAGTTACATTAAACAAGCTATTTAAGTTCGTGTCCATCACTGCTCGCCATTCGTCCAAAGACATACGAGCAAACTGACGGTCGCGTGTAATCCCTGCATTATTAATCAGAATATCTACACCGCCAAACTGCTCTTTGACCTGCTGAAAGGCAGTCACGGTGGAGTCCCAGTCGGTGACATCAGCAGCCGAGGCATGAAAATCAAACCCTGCGGCTTTTTGTTCTTGCAACCACGTCGTTGCATCACGACTGGGGCTACAACCAGCGATAACCACATAGCCTTCTTTGGCTAAACGTTGGCAAATAATCGTTCCTATGCCACCCATACCACCCGTCACATACGCCACTTTTCCAGACATAACACACTCCTTAACTCGTTTAAATTTAGCACACTGTAAATAAAAATAATCGGTCTTTAACCCAAGGGATATTGGCTGCCATTACAGTACAGCACGCACTTTGACATAACTGCCCGGTGCGTCTTCAAGAACCGGGTAATCCACATGGCCTAAATGTGTGGGCGCAGGCACACGCTGGCCCGACTGACTCTGTAACCATGTCATCCAATCAGGCCACCAACTACCCGCTTGCTGCGTTGCCTGTTTTTCCCACACCTCGGCAACGCTAGGGAACTGCGCAGGCTGCGTCGCATCAGTCGCATCAGTCGCCCAATAATGGCGTTTGTTGTGTACGGGTGGATTAATAACCCCTGCGATATGTCCTGAAGCACCCAAGACAAAGCGCTCTACCTGAGGTAATAGCTGAGTGCTGGCATAAGCAGTACGCCACGGCACAATGTGGTCATCGCGCGAGGCATAGACATACACGGGAACATCCACCTGAGTCAGATCAATGGGCTCGCCATCAACCTGCACCTTGCCAGGGTAACGCAAGTTGTTTTCTAAATACGTATTACGGAAGTACCAAGCAAAAAAGCCACCTGGTAAGTTGGTGCTATCCGCATTCCAATACAAAATATCAAAAGGTGGTGGCGTTTTACCCTGCAAATAATTGCTAGACACATAGTTCCACACTAATTCGGCAGGCCGCAAAAAGGAAAAAGTCGTGGCCAGATCGGCGCCTGGCATAATTTTAGATTTAGCCAGTTGGCATTCTCGCAACAGCGCCAACGTATCATCCACAAAGACGCTTAGTACCCCCACATCGTGGAAATCGAGCATCGCCGTTAGCAACGTTAAGCTTTGAGCTGGCTGCTGATTTTTAGCTTTGGCTAAGCTAAGCGCCGAAGCCAGCATGGTGCCGCCTACACAAAAACCCAACGTATTTAACTTTTCACTGCCACTAATGGTTTGTGCTACCTGCATGGCAGTTAAAATACCGTGGTGTAAATAATCACCCCAGCTAGCATCTAACACCCCGTCTTGATCACTAGGTAGAGGATTACGCCAAGAAATTAAAAATACGCTCATACCTTGCTCTAGAGCATAGCGCACCAAAGAACTTTCGGGCTGTAGGTCTAGAATGTAATATTTATTGATGTTGGGCGGCACAATAAATAATGGGGTCTGATACACCGTTTTTTGCAAAGGCTGATATTGAATCAACTGCAAGAGCTCATTTTGAAAGACGACCGCCCCCGGCGTAATAGCCAGGTTTTCTCCTACGGCAAACTGGGATTCATCCGTTTGCTGCATACGCCCTTTGCTTAAATCTTGCAAAAAGTGCTGTGCGCCTTGTACTAAGCTTTGCCCCTTGGTTTGAACAGCCTCGTTCAAAGCCTCGGGATTAGTCAGCAAATAGTTAGCTGGACTTAAAGCCTCGGCCCATTGCATTAAAGCAAAGGCTAAGCGATCTTTGGTTTGATCTTGGGTTTGAAGCGCATGCGGTAAACGTTCGAGAGTTTCTGCATAAAGTTGCCATAAATGCGCATGCAGCAAAGCCGACGCATTGTCTTGCCAAGCTTGAGATCTAAAGCGCCGGTGTTGCGCCGGCCCTAAGGTACCGGCCTGGGCCTGCATTGTAATTTCTAGCCACTGATTAAAAAAATCAGACTGAATTTCTTGTAATACCTGTTGGTTAAATAACCCCTGCCACTCGCTGCTTGGACTGTTCGACATGTGACACCCAGTAAAATCAATAAAATGAATACCCATTTATTATTCAATGGAATCATTTTTTTTCCAAGAGCGCCAGAGCTATTTAATTATATCGTCATATTAGCCATGCTATAGTCACAATACGCCCTGTTTTACCCTGACGTCTATAAGAATAATATCGATCAGACTCGGCATAGGTACAGGCGTTGCTTAGGCTGACTTGCATCAATGAATCTTGCCTTAATAACAAAAACTTAGCCATTCCTGCTAAATCGGCATAATATTTATTATTCAATTCATTATAAATAAAATAGGGGGCTAAATTTGTATTTATTTGATTAAAATCATTATATACATCTGCCCCCACCTCAAAATAATTTTGGCTAATAGCAGGACCAATCCAAGCATTCCATTTTGTATTGTTAGGTAATTGTCTTTTTAATTTTAAAAACAATTTTTCCAATACCCCCGCTGCTAATCCACGCCAACCAGCATGAGCCACCCCTACGACGCGTCCCTGTGTGTCAGCAATGACCACCGGCAAGCAATCAGCCGTTAAAACAGCCAATACCGTCTGTTTAGTGGTAGTCCATGCGGCATCTGCAGCCGGCGCCTGATCCCATAACAAAGCCTGCTGCGCCGGAGCCATCGCCTGATATATATCAGTACCATGCACTTGACGCAGCCAATGGGGCTCACTGGGTAAAGACTGACGTAATAAAGCACGGTTCTGCGCTACATGTTGTGGACAGTCACCGCAGTGCTCACCCAGATTCAGCCCCTGCCAAGGTCCTTGGCTAAAGCCGCCTTGCAGCTGGGTGCTAAAATAACGCACCCCGTTCCAAGTCGGACCAGTCAATGTCGTTATGGCGTTTTCCATTCAATTTGCTCGTAAACCGCTTGAAAGTCAGCCGGTGGTTCTTGTTCAAAAAACACAGGTCGCTCGGTACCCGGATCAATAAACTCTAAAGCCCGTGCATGCAGCATTTGTCGCGTCGCCCCTGCCAAGGGTTTGCCGCCATAAATCTCATCGCCCAACAAAGGATGATTTTGGCTGCTAAGATGCACGCGAATTTGGTGCGTACGACCGGTTTCTAGACGGCATCGTACTAGGCTGACTGCAATACCACGGTCGTATAAACCTTGCTCTAGCACTTCGTAGTGTGTTCGGGCTTGGCGCGGTGCGATAGCATTTTGCGTAGCCATACGTACGGGGACCCGTGCATCGCGTCCAACCGGCAAATCAATGACATCCGCCCCATATAAAAAACCATGGCACAGTGCTAAGTATTCGCGTAGCACCGTACGCTCTTGGAGCTGACGCACCAAATGCACTTGGGCTTGTTCCGTTAAAGCCACGACCATTAGCCCAGAGGTGTCTTTGTCTAAGCGATGCACAATACCAGCTCGAGCGACTTGGGTAAGCTGAGGAAATTGGTACAGCAAGCCATTTAATAGCGTTCCTGTCCAATTACCTGCCCCGGGATGCGTCACCAAACCTGCGGGTTTATTTAATACTACCCAATGCTCGGACTGCGCCACAATATCTAGAGGAATGTTCTCAGCCTCGTAAGCCAGTTCCTCGGGACGTGCTTGAGGCCAAACCTGCAAGACGTCTCCGGGCATGACCTGATGCCGTGGTCGGACCTGCTCCCCATTAACACGCACATAGCCTTCTTCTATCCACGTCTGAATGCGACTACGCGAATGATCGGGCATTAATTGGGCGACCGTTTTATCTAAACGCTCGGGAAAAGCGCTAAGAGGAATACGGAACTCGAAGTCCGGTAAACTTGCTGTATTATGTGTGGCTGAATTCATGATAAAACCTTAAGGATGAAGCTAAATTTTGACATAGCTTAGGGCACACTGTACAGAATGACTAGCCTAGACCTCCAATACACCTTTAAAATACGCTATTCAAAATTTAG
>CANQRK010000074.1 GCA_947626245.1 uncultured Paenalcaligenes sp.
ACAGGAAATGCAAAAAGCCCAGCTAAATAAATAGCTGGGCTTTGGAATTTTGGCTCCCCGAACAGGGCTCGAACCTGTGACCTGCGGATTAACAGTCCGTCGCTCTACCAACTGAGCTATCAGGGAATTGCTGAAAAATCTATTTTAACATGTTTTTTAAGAATTGCAAACTTTTCTTAAAAATGTTTTTAAAAAGTAGATCTTTTAAAGCGCTTTGAGAGGCGTTTTGTTTGCTGTGTCCCTCAAAGAAATATAACTATAGCAAGCCCATTTGTGAAATGCAAGCCTTTTCGTGTTTTTCTTTAAAAAATCGTTAAAAAGGAGCGGAGGCTGTGGTTTTGTATGTGGTTAGCCTTTGGTTGGTGTGTGAAAGTAGTTGAGGGGGATTTTTAAATAGGACACGTGGTTGCTTTCTGCTTGAGGGAGGTGACCGGCTTGGATGTTGATTTGTAAAGCAGGAAGCATTAAACGGGGTAGGCCTAGGGTGGCGTCGCGTTGTTGGCGCAGCTGTATGAATTGAGCTTGGCTCGTTTGGTTTTTTAAGTGAATATTGTGTGCTTTTTGATCGGCGACGGTACAAAAATAGTGAGGCTCGCGCTCTGGTGGTGGGTAGTCGTGACACATAAAAAGCACGGTGTCGTCAGGAAAGTGCAGTAGTCGTTGCATGGAGTCATAAAGCTGGGCGGCGCAGCCCCCAGGAAAGTCGCAGCGTGCGGTGCCTACGTCAGGTAAAAATAGGGTGTCGCCCACAAAGACACCAAGGCCATGCACGTGGTAGGCCAGATCGGCGGGAGTGTGGCCGGGTACATGCAGCACACTGACCAGTAGATCGCCAATATGAAACTGGTCGCCGTCGTGCCACAGCACATCAAACGGAGAGCCATCAGTGGGTTGTTGGTCGCCTAAATGATAGATGTCTTTAAAGGTGCGTTGAACTTGGCTAATGGCTGCACCAATGGCAATGTGGCCGCCGACGTGTTCTTGTAACCAAGCGGCCGCCGAGAGGTGGTCGGCATGGGCATGGGTTTCTAAAATCCATTGCAGTTCCAGTTGGTGTTGCTGTAGGTAGTCGACGAGGGCTTGAGCGGAGTGGGTACTGGTTTGAGCCGAGGCGGCATCGTAGTCCAACACGGGGTCAATAATCGCGCACTGTGGGTTGCCCGATTGGTGTACCACATAGGAAAACGTAGAGGTAGCCGGGTCAAAAAAGGCTTGCACATGAGGGATTGACATAGTGACTCCTGTGTTTAGAACTTGATGTGAGAGTGAGGGGTGGGTAGAGGGTCCATATGACTCAATTGCTCTAAAATTCCGCAGGCTTGAGCGCTATCTGGTTGGTTGCAGGCGGTGTGCAATTGTTGTAGCTGGTCGCGCAACACGGTGAGTTCTTTTAGGCGCCTATCGACGTGGCCTAGATGTTCATGGATCAGCTGAGTAACGGGCTCGCAGTTTTGTTCGGGCTGATCAATAAAGGCCAGTAGTTGTCGGATTTCCTCGTGGGTCATGTCTAAGCTGCGGCAATTACGAATAAAGCGTAAGCGCTCTAGGTGTTGGTTGCTGTAGTGCCGGTAGTTGTTGTCATGGCGTAGGGCGGCGGGTAAAAGGCCGATTTTTTCATAATAACGAATCGTTTCGGCACTGCAATGGGCGCGCTGCGCGAGTTCTCCAATTTTCATCGGGTCTCCTTGGCTTGACCTTGTAGTTGCTTGAGGGTGTTAACTATAAGCATACAAGACATTACCGAGGATTGCTCATGACAGACTTCCATTCTACCCCTTCGTCCCAGACTCCCCATGCGGTTCAGGTGGCGTGTTGTGATCATGATCATGGTGTTAGTCATCAGACCTCCAACACATCGTGGTTGAATCAACCGCCTGCGTTGTGGGCTATTGCTGCGGCCGTGACCTTGGCTTTAGTGGCCGAGACGCTAAGCTGGTTGGATCAACCGCGATGGTTGGTGTGGGGCATTGCCGCTATTGCCTTGGGGTTGGCGGGCTTTCATGTATATAAAAAAGGTTTGGTGGCGTTAGCGCAGCGCCAATTAAATATGAATGCGCTGATGAGCATTGCGGTAACGGGAGCAGTGTTGATTGGCAGCTGGGCCGAGGCGGCGATGGTGATGTCGCTGTTTAGTTTGGCTGAGTGGATTGAGGCGCGTTCTTTGGATCGTGTCCGTCGTGCCGTTGAGGGCTTGTTGCAGCTAGCACCCGAACAGGTAGAGGTGCTTGATGAGCAAGGGCAGTGGCAATGGGTATCGGCGCAACGTGTGGCGGCAGGGCAGGTGGTCAAGGTGCGTCCCGGCGAACGCATTGGTTTAGATGGACGTGTGATTGCAGGTCAGTCGGTGGTGAATCAGGCGCCTATTACGGGTGAAAGCACGCCCGTGGATAAACAAGAGGGCGATGCGGTCTTTGCGGGGTCGATTAATGGTTTGGGCGAGTTGCAGTTCCAAACACAAGGGGCTTACGATCAGAGTGTATTGGTGCGTATTGCCTTAGCGGTACAACAGGCTCAGGCCAGTAAAGCACCTGTACAGCGTTTTGTGGATCAGTTTGCCCGTTGGTATACACCGTTAGTTACGCTCAGTGCGCTGGCTATGGCGGTATTGGGTCCGTGGGTTTTAGGCGGGCTTTGGTCTGATTGGCTGTACCGAGCCTTGGTGTTTTTGGTTATTGCGTGCCCATGTGCCTTGGTCATTTCCACGCCAGTGGCTGTGGTCAGTGCTTTAACGCGTGCAGCCAAAATGGGGGTGCTAGTCAAAGGGGGCGTATATTTAGAGCAAGTCCGACGCTTGGCGTATCTGGGGTTAGATAAAACGGGGACCTTAACCGTGGGGCAGCCGCAGTTGCACACCTATTGGATACGGCCTGGACAAGACGAACTCGCTATCTTGGCGCTAGCGCAGGCATTGGCGCAGCGTTCAGATCATCCGGCTTCTCAAGCTATTGTGCAAGGTTTGGTGGATCATGATTTAGTTACCCCTTCACTTAGTGCTATGCAGGCGGTGGCAGGGGCAGGGGTGAGTGCTCAGCTAGCGGGTCAGGTTTGGCAATTAGGTAAATTAAATTGGGTTCAGGCCGCAGACACTAACGATTTGGCTTTAGTCGATTGGTTGCAGGTACAGCAGGCGAAAGGGGCTAGTTTGGTGTTCTTGGGTACTCAGCAACAGGTGTATGCGGCGTTTGCCCTAGAGGATCAGATTAAGACTGAGGTCGCCGAGGCTCTACGGCAATTACGACAGCGTGGGGTACAGGTAGAGGTACTCTCTGGCGATAACGCCGCGGCCGTGCAGCGTGTTGCACAGCAGTTGGGTGATCTGGCTGCCAGTAGCGAATTATTACCAGACGATAAGCAGCGTATTGTGACGCAGCGCCGTCAGTTAGGGCTCACTGGAATGGTGGGTGATGGCATCAATGATGCGCCGGCCTTGGCGCAGGCCGATATTGGTTTTGCGATGGGCGCATTGGGGACTGATATGGCTATCGAGACCGCCGATGTCACCATTATGAATGATGATTTGCGCAAAATACCACAGTTAATGCAGCTGTCGCAGCGCTTGCATTGGATTCTGGTGCTGAATATTTCCGTGGCCTTGGGCATCAAAGCGGTCTTTTTACTGATGGCCTTTACGGGGCAGGTCACGATGTGGATGGCGGTGTTTGCCGATGTAGGGGCTAGCCTCTTGGTTATTGTGAACAGTTTGAGGTTGCTAAAAATTCGTCTAAGCGCTTAAATGAATAGAGATTTTTTATAAATAATTAACTTAGGATAGCTAACTGTGATCGCATTGCTTGAGGCAAAGCGAGCCGGGTTGCTGGCTCGTAATTCTTGGCTAAGAAACTGTGTTGCGGGTTTGGTCGTGGGGGTAGTCGCACTGCCCCTAGCGATGGCATTTGCTATTGCGTCGGGGGTCAAGCCTGAACAGGGTATTTATACAGCGATTATTGCGGGGTTGGCGGTGTCGCTGTTCGGGGGCAGTCGGGTTCAAATTGCCGGACCAACGGGCGCCTTCATTGTGATTTTATCCTCTATCGTGGCGCAGTACGGTATACAGGGGTTACAGGTTGCGACCTTAATGGCGGGGGCCATTTTGTTGCTGATGGGCGTAACCCGTATGGGGGTCATTATTAAATACATTCCGGTGCCGGTCATTATTGGCTTTACGGCAGGTATCGGTGTCATTATTTGGGTAGGACAGTGGCAAGCCTTTTTTGGTTTGGCGACACCCACGGGCATTAACTTTCATGAAAAATTTTGGCAGCTGCTAAGCTCTCTGCCACAGCTAGACGGTGCCACCACGGCCGTGGCGTTTTTATCTTTATTTTTGGTTATCTATACCCAGCGGATCCCTTTTCTAAATAAATTGCCCGGGCCGTTAATGGCGTTGGTGGTATTAACATGCATCCAAGGCATTTTTCAGTTTCCCAGTGTGGCCACTATTGGGTCTGCTTTTGGGGAAATTCCACGAGGATTACCCAGTTTTCAGCTGCCTCAGCTCAGTTTTGCTCGCATGGTCGAGCTGATCGGGCCGGCTTTTGCTATTGCCATGTTGGGCGCTATCGAGTCACTGTTGTCTGCGGTGGTGGCAGATAACATGACCCAGACGCGCCATAACTCCAATCAGGAACTGATCGGTCAAGGCATTGCAAATATGCTGACGCCTTTGTTTGGTGGTATTGCGGCCACGGGGGCGATTGCGCGCACGGCGACTAACATCCGTAATGGGGGCAATAGTCCGATTGCGGGCATCGTGCATGTGTTGGTGCTGGTACTCGTGTTGCTGTTACTGGCGCCGTTAGCAGCCAATATACCGTTAGCGACGCTGGCTGCTATTCTGTTTGTCGTAGCATGGAATATGAGCCAACCGCGGGTGGTTTGGCGTCAGCTGAAAACAGCTCCGCGCGCCGATGTGTTTATTTTATTGGTGACCTTTACACTGACGGTGTTTGCGGATTTGGTGGTGGCTGTCAATATTGGGGTGGTGTTGGCGATGCTGCATTTTCTTAAACGCATGGCCGATAGCGTACAGGTGCAGCGTCAAAGCACCAGTCAGCTCAACAAAGAGTTCGCCTCGGATGGCATTCAGTTTAATGACGAGGTGGCGGTACTGAGTGTGACAGGGCCTTTTTTCTTTGCCGCACTCGATGCACTGGAAAAAGCCCTAGACGAGTTAAAGCCTTCGGTAAAGGTCGTGGTGTTGCGTTTAAATCATGTGCCTTTTGCTGACGGTACCGGATTAACGGCTCTAGAGCGATTTGTGCAAGACGCTCAAGCGAAAAAAATCAAGGTGTTCTTGTCCGAAGTGAATCCGGGGATTCAGAAAAAGCTATCCCGTATGGGTTTGGTGCAGCGATTGGGTATAAAACGAGTGTGTGACAATGTACCTACGGTGATGGCAATGCTTGATCGTGAGGCGGCAGAGTCTGCTCCAGCTGATGCTGCAAAGCCCGCAGAAAACGTCTAGGCTCTAGCCCTAGTCGATGCAGACTGCATATTTTATGTGGCTGATAGCGAATAGGGGTTTGCAATAGTTGCTCGACCTGATTGGTGCGTTGGGTTAGGGTGTCTTCATCAACCTGTAGCAAGATCACAGCATGCACTAATCCAAGGTGCCAACCGGTGCTGCTACCGGCTTGGCGTGGTAGTGGGTTGTGCTCAGGTGCAGGCCCTAAGCGCCATACTTGGGCGGTGCCGACGATTTTTCTATAGTGATCCTGCCAGACCGCTAAATTAAAACGACCATCACAAAATGAACCTTGTACTGCTTGGGCCGAACTAGCAATGCCGCAGTCGGCTAGGGCTTGCTCTATGATTTGGCAAATCAATATATAGGCATTTTGGGCTAGGTCCAGTGGTTTGCCATGCTGACGCCAACACAGGCTTAGGTTCCATATGCCTTTGCCTTGGGGTACCAGCCCACCTCCTGACTGACGAATGCTGATGGGCCAGCCTGCAGCGCTAAGTTGTTGGTTGCAGTACTCAAATCTAGGGTTGCGCCCATAGGATCGAGGTACGACTAGGCCTGGTGACCCTTGCCAAATCAGAGCTTGAGGCCCTTGCTCTGGGACTAGACTAAATAGGGCCTCGTCGCAGGTGTTGGGCCAGTTGGTTTCAAGCCAGGTCTGGACGGTAAAGGGGCGGCTCATGTAAGCAACGCAAATTCTTCGTCGCTCATTAGTGCATAGCGCACGGCATCAATCCAGCTGAGTAGTAGGCTAAGCGGGGTAAATAAATAAAACAACGCTAAATAGCCTAGTCCCCAGCCCAATTGACCTATATAAAAGCGATGAATCCCTAGCCAACCTAAAAATATAGCTAAAAATATAGCCATCTTGCGTCTAGAGGTTTTGTTGGTGCTGGGTTCTGCGGACCGGTTTTTGCGGCTGATCCAGTAGCTAATGGGTAGGGTCAAGAGTAGAGCCAAAACAACTTTACCCCAGTTTTTATACAGGTAGGCTTGGGTGGTTTGTGTGATCTCGTAGAAGTGCTCGCTGAACCAGCTGAATAAAACACCTAGCCAGCTGACAACCTCTAGGCCAATGCGTTCACCAAAACTGAGACTGATCAATAAGATCAAAAAGACAGCGATGCCTAGGGCAATGTGTTTCATATATTATTCCGTACAGGTTTGACGGATGGCTTTTTGCCATTGGGCTAACCGATCATGAGCTTGCTCGCGTGAGAGTTGGGGCTCGAAGACACGGTCGATGCGCCATAAGGCATGCAGCTCATCGGAGTGGGCGTAAATGCCGCAGCCCAGACCTGCTAAAAAAGCAGCGCCTAAGGCCGTGGTTTCAGTCATGGTGGGACGCACCACGGGCAGGCCCAGTAAATCGGATTGGAACTGCATCAATAAATTGTTGTTGCTGGCTCCGCCATCGACGCGCAGTTCCGTCAAGGTGGGTGCGCCGGTATCGGCGGCGTCTTTGCTCATGGCATCTAATAGGGCGCTGCTTTGAAAGGCAATGCTTTCTAGGGCGGCACGTGCAATATGGGCCATGGTCGTGCCGCGACTTAGACCCGTGATGCTGCCGCGGGCGTTCGCCTTCCAGTAGGGGGCGCCCAATCCGGTAAACGCTGGCACAAACATGACGCCGCCCGCATCAGGCACACTGAGGGCAAGTTGCTCTATTTCAGCACTTTGTTTCACCGCGCCCAGACCGTCGCGTAGCCATTGCACGACTGCACCGCCTACAAAGACACTGCCCTCAAGGGCATAAGCGGGCTGGTCATGGATTTGAGCAGCGCAGGTGCTAATGAGCCCATTGTGAGACTGTGTAATCGAATTGCCCGTGTGCATCAGCATAAAGCAGCCTGTGCCATAGGTATTTTTTGCCATGCCTGCTTTGAAGCAGGCCTGACCGAACAGCGCGCTTTGTTGGTCTCCTGCTACACCATAGACAGGGATCACATCCCCTAAATGTTGAGGTGCGCAGTGAGTAAACAGGCTGCTAGAGGGCTGAACTGTCGGTAAAATAGAGGCAGGGATGTTAAAAAGTGCTAAAAGCTCATCGTCCCATTGTTGGGTATGGATGTTATAAAGCAGGGTTCTAGAGGCGTTGGTGCTGTCGGTGCCGTGGGTTGTCCCATTAGACAGTTGCCACAATAGCCACGAATCCACCGTGCCAAAGGCTAAATGGCCGGCCTCTGCTAGCTGACGTAGGCTAGGGTTGTGGTTAAATAGCCATGCAATTTTAGTCGCGGAAAAGTACGCATCCAAGCGCAGTCCGGTTTTTTGAAACACTAAGGATTCATGGCCTTGGGCACGTAGCTGAGCGCATAAATCCTCTGAGCGGCGGTCTTGCCACACAATAGCATTGTGTACGGGTTGCCCCGTGCGTTTATCCCATAACACCGTGGTTTCACGTTGATTCGTAATACCAATGGCTCGAATGTGTTTGGCATCGAGCTGGGCTTTTTTTAGAGCCTGTTGTGCGGTATACAATTGGGTGCGCCAGATTTCCATCGGATCGTGCTCGACCCACCCTGATTGGGGATAGATTTGAGTCAATTCCTGTTGGGCTGAGCTGATCAGCTGACCCTGTTGGTCAAACACAATAGCACGTGAGCTAGAGGTGCCTTGGTCTAGTGCGAGTATGTAGTTCATATCACATAAATTTTTACTGAATGCCTAAGTTTACCCGTAGCTTGAATTAAACTATAGGCTACGTTGGTTTTTTATATCGGTTTATCTTCAATGACTTCAAGAATTTCCCCCCTTTTAACAGATAGAAAACAACTTTTAGCTGCTCTAGGTCGTACTGATCAAGCGGATATGGTTGTGATAGGAGGTGGGGCTACTGGATTAGGTGTGGCACTAGACGCCGCTGCGCGTGGTTTATCTGTGGTGCTGCTCGAGGCCAAAGACTTTGCCAAGGGTACGTCTTCGCGTGCCACCAAATTAGTGCATGGTGGTGTGCGTTATTTAGCACAAGGCAATATCTCACTGGTGCGCGAGGCTTTACACGAGCGCAGTGCGTTATTACGCAATGCGCCTCATTTAGCGGCGCCGTTGGCCTTTGTGATGCCTTCCTACAAGTGTTGGGAAACACCTTTTTATGGCGTGGGGCTGAAAGCCTACGATGCACTGGCTGGCAAAGACGGCTTGGGGGCGACACGGTTTTTAGGTACACGTCAGGTCAAAGAGCTCTTGCCTGGGGTCAGTGATAATGGTCTAAAGGGCGGCGTTATGTATTGGGATGGGCAATTTGATGATGCCCGCTTGGCGTTAGCCTTGGCTCGCACGGCGGCTCGTCAGTCGGCGTTGGTCGCCAACTACTGTCCCGTTACGCAGTTACTATACGAAAATAATAAAATCGCCGGTGTGCAATGTATAGATAGCGAGACGGGTCAAACCTTTACCATTCGTAGTCAATGTGTAGTCAATGCGACCGGTGTGTGGGTGGATGACCTACGTAACCAAGACGCCAATCACCAAGGTCAAGCCAGTGAAAGCTTAGTTAGCCCCAGTCAAGGGGTGCATTTGGTGGTGGATCGTGACTTTTTACCTAGCAATCATGCCTTGCTTATCCCCAAAACGGCGGATGGTCGGGTGTTGTTTGCTGTACCGTGGTTGGGTAAAGTCATTTTAGGTACTACCGATACGCCACGTCACGATTTAGCTCTAGAGCCCACGCCTTTTGATAGCGAAGTCGATTTTATTTTAAGCGAAGCCGGCAAGTATCTGGCGAAAAAGCCGACTCGTTCCGATGTGAAAAGTATTTGGGTAGGGTTACGTCCTTTGGTCAAAGCCAGTAGCTCTCAGGGCAGCACCAAAAAGCTCAGCCGCGAACACACTATTTTAACCAGTGAATCGGGTTTGGTTACGGTTACGGGTGGCAAGTGGACCACCTATCGTTCTATGGCCGAGGACGTGGTTCAGCAGTGTTTAGCCCAAGGTCTTATCTCTGGCACAGCCCATTCCGTAACAAAAAACTTACGTTTGGTCGGTGCGCCTAAAGATAATCGCTCACGAAACCTACATGTACATGCCGATCTAAACACCTATGGCTCAGAGTCTGCGTGGGTGCAAAGCCTCGAGGGTGCTGAAACCGAATTACTACCGGGCTTAACCGAGGCCATGGTCCGCTTTGCCGTCCGATACGAATACGCTCGTACCGTCGAAGATGTCTTGGCTAGGCGGTCGCGTTGGTTGTTTTTGGATACATTCGCAGCACAACAAGCCTCAGAACGTGTCGCGCAAATACTACAAGAAGAAGGCATAGAACAGCCTGGGCTGTCTGATTTTGTCAGCTTGTGTCAGCAGTATTCTTTTTCTTAGGCTTAATACCTTGATATTTATCGTGTAAAACATGCCTCCCTGAAGGCCTTGTAATCAAACCGCCAATCATGTATCAGTACGTAACAAGTGTTATAATTTGTGGCTCTCGCACGTAAATACATAAAATAGACACAAATTTGTTATATTTTGACTTGTGTTCAAGATTCTTAA
>CANQRK010000075.1 GCA_947626245.1 uncultured Paenalcaligenes sp.
TTCACAAAGCGTATTTCACTCATGCCGTGCGCCGCGCCCGTCAAGTACTGCCACGCCCCAAGCTCTAATACCGTTAGGTTTTTGTTGCGATACCGTGTTTTAGCAGACAAAATCAGTTGATCTCTGTCTCCGGCCTGAGCCCAATAGTAGTCAGTAAACGATTGAATCGTATCGCGTGGGGCTACTCTAGAATCAAAGCCAGCCATGTGTGCTAACTCTTGGTCCACATAGCTAGTTAACACCCTATTACCCGGAAAAATCAGCGAATCGACCTCAATCTGCGGACACGTTCCTTTGCAATCGGGTTTGTTTAGGGTGTATTTCAACGGTTGAGTAAACACACCGTCTTTAGAGGTAATGCTATCTGTTTGGGTAGGAATCAAAGAAATGTCTTTGGGCGCACTGGCACAAGCGGCTAACAAAGCGGCTGTACTGCACAACAAACCTAAACGTACAAGTGAAGTCTGCATAGTCTTTCCCTTATTTGACCGTAGAGGCGTCCTGACCAAATAAATGCTTGTGCGCTTCTTTGTCAGAGGCTGCTGAGGTGGTGCTAATGGCTTTGCCTTTTTCATAAGCACGCTGAGTAGCCGGGCGCGCAGCAATGCGTTCAAACCAAGCTTTTAGGTGCGGGAAATCATTTAAGTCTTGACCTTGATTTTTGTGGGGGACGATCCATGGGTAACACGCCATATCGGCAATGCTGTAATCACCCACAATGAATTCCTTATCAGCCAACTGCTTGTTTAATACCCCATATAAACGACTGGTTTCTTTAATATAACGCTGTTGGGCGTATTCAATTTTTTCAGGGGCATAAATAGTAAAATGATGGTTTTGGCCAGCCATAGGACCTAAACCACCCATTTGCCAATTAAGCCACTCTAATGTGGCCACACGTTGACGTAGTTCAGTAGCTAAAAATTGCCCAGTCTTTTCAGCCAAATACTGCAAAATAGCGCCCGATTCGAACACGGAAATCGCTGGCCCCCCATCGTTGGGAGCATGGTCTACAATAGCGGGAATACGGTTATTTGGGGCAATACTCAAAAACTCAGGCGTAAATTGCTCGCCTTTACCAATATTAATGGGATGAATGGTGTAATCCAGCCCGGCTTCCTCAAGAAAAAGGGCGATCTTATGACCATTTGGCGTAGGCCAGTAATATAAATCAATCATCTTTTTTAACCTTTGTTTGATAATGACTAAAATCTACCATAATCCGCGTTGTAGTAAATCACGTGCTGCCTTAGAGCTATTAACCGAGCGGGGGTTGAATCCCGATGTGGTTTTGTATCTAGATAGCCCGCTCAGTGTACGCGAGCTGCAGCAATTGGTGGCTAAATCTGGTGTTAGCCTGCTAGAGCTAGTGCGCACCAATGAAAGCCCATATAGCGAATTACATCTAGCAAATGCCTCGGAGCAGGATTTATACGAAGCCGTAGCGGCTCATCCTATTTTGTTAAACCGACCGTTGGTTGAAACAGCAAAAGGGGTGCGTTTGGGTCGTCCCCTCGAGGCTATCGAAGACATTTTGTAATGTACATTGAGTGTATGCTAAAACAACAAAACCCCAAAATGCCTGTTAGGATTTTGGGGTTTTGTTTTAGCTAGCTAATGGCTTATTCGGCAATAGCTTCTAGAGAAATATTCAAAGTGACTTCGTCACCAACTGCTGGAGCAAACTGACCCGCATTAAACTCGGAGCGTTTGATCTCAGCTTGAGCATTTGCGCCCAATGCTGGTTTTTTCAGCATTGGATGAGGTTTAGCTGCAAATTGAGTGATTGTGAAGGTCACTGGTTTGGTCACGCCTTTGATGGTCAACTCACCTTCAAGAGCGGTAGGGGTATCACCCTCGAAAACGATTTTGCTGGATTTAAAGGTAGCAGTAGGGAAGCTGCCGGTATCCAAGAAGTCTTCGCCTTGGATGTGTTCGTTAAATGCAGGGAAACCTGTGTTGACAGAAGTAGTGTCAATTTCAATAGCCACTTCACCTGTTTTAGCATCCAAATCTAAAGCAATTGTACCGTTTGTATCGTTAAAACGGCTGACTTGTTGGCTTAGACCCATGTGGTTGTAAGAGAAATTAGCAAACGTATGGGAAGGATCGACTTTGTAGGTAACGGTTTCAGCAACCACAGGTACGCTAAACAAAGAAGCCACAACACCAGCAGCCAATACACGCTTTAAATTGATTTTCATAATATCAAACTCCACTTAGTTAAATAGTTAATAACTCGTTATTCTGCTGCAACAATGGCAAAATCGATACGGACTTCGTTAGCCACAATATCAAAACTGGACCAGGCACCTTCGCCAATGGCAAAGTCGCCGCGTTGCATTTCAAAACTACCTTGAAATAAGGCCTGATTGTTTTCCTCGGTAAACGTAGCCGGGAACTCAATGGTTTGCTCGTGTCCCTTGATGTTAAGTACACCTGACACTAAAAATTGATTGTCTTCTGTTTTCTGGATGGACTGAGAACTAAAGACGGCATCAGGGTACTCGGCCACATTAAACCACGTTTTTTTCTGTACTTCCTCGTCTGCCTCGCTAGAGCCAGTATCAACACTGTCTAATTTGATCTGTAAGGTCACTTGAGCATTTTCAGGTTGGGTAGAGTCAAAATGAATTTGACCTCCGATTGCCTGAAAAATTCCCTCCATGTTTACGCCCATTTGGCCATAGTAAAACTCGACCTGACTGGCATCGGAGTCAATAGTGGTATAAGTCGCAGCAGAAGCCAATAAAGGGGTAGCTAATAGCGTAGCAAGTAAAACACGTAATTTCATCATGTATCCTTGAATTATTTCATTCGAGCTAACAGGTTGTCTTTGTTTATAAATTGGTGCTTTAAGGCAGCGATAATATGGCCTGCAATGGTTGCAATAAAAGCCACGTTTAAATACAAATGTGCGGCTGCAAAAAAGCTAGCTAATTCTTTGTTTTTATCAATCAAGTCAGGTAGGGGCAGTACGCCAAACCAGACCGTTTGAAAACCCATCGCGGAGCTCATTAACCAACCCGATAGGGGAATAGCAAACATAAAAAAGTACAGTGCCCAGTGTCCCAGATGCGCTAACGCTTTTGCTGCTGGGCTCATGGACTGAGGCAAAGCCGGTGGGCGATGGGATGCACGCCACACAAGTCGCAATACAGCCAAAAGAAACACACTGACACCAACCCATTTATGCCACGAATACAATTGCAACTTTGTCGGAGACAAGGACAAGCTTGTCATGTAAAAGCCAAGTCCTAACATGGCAAAAAAAGCTAAGGCCATTAACCAATGTAAGGAAATTGCAGTGATAGTATAGCGTTGTGACATAATCTTTTTATCTGAGAATGTAAGAGTAGTTATTACTGTACCCTTTTTTAATGGTGCAAAATAGCTAAAAATGAGCAATTTACTATTGTTAAAAAAAGAACAATGAATCAATTTGAAATGATGTCACTGTTTGTTTTAGTGGCCGAATTAGGTAGTTTTGCTGCCGCAGCCAACCAGCGTGGCGTGGCTCGATCCGTTGTGACCCGCCAGATAGCAGCCCTAGAAGAGCATTTGGGTGTGCAGCTGATTGCGCGCAGCACGAGGCGCCAAGCCTTAACCTCGGCAGGGAAAAAATATCTAGAACACAGTAAAGTGATCTTGGATTTAGTGCAGCGCAGCGAGGCTGAACTCATTGAAGAACAAATTAACCCTACAGGTAACTTACGTATTAGTTTGCCTCTTAGCTTTGGTCTGCGTCATTTATCTGATTTATTGATGCAGTTCGCCCAACGTTATCCTGACGTTCACTTAGATTTAGAATATAGCGATCATTTAGTCGATGTGGCGGCCGATGGTTTTGATTTGGCCGTGCGCATTGCTAAAGAGCTAGCCTTAAGCGATATTGTGCGTAAAGTTGGCGAATGCCAATTGCTGTTTGTGGCTTCAC
The DNA here is from genome assembly GCA_947626245.1 of uncultured Paenalcaligenes sp. GTDB lineage: Bacteria > Pseudomonadota > Gammaproteobacteria > Burkholderiales > Burkholderiaceae_B > Paenalcaligenes. The sequence goes on from CANQRK010000075.1 coordinate 3,938, forward strand.
CCAGTTATATACAGCGTTTTGGCGAACCGAAATCCATTGATGATTTGTCTGAACATGACTGCTTGCAGTATTCACACCAAAGCCGTTGGATGTTCTCCGAAGAAGGCAAAAATATTAGCTTCAACATAAAAGGGCGCATCAAGGCCAATAATGGCGACGCCTTAGCCAAAGCCTCTGCCGCAGGCATGGGCATTAGTTTAATGCCCGACTTTATCGCCAAAGATTATTTACGGCAAGGAACGCTGGTAGTGCTTAAACACCTAGACCCACAACCACCCGTTGGGATTTATGTGGCTTTACCCAGTAATAGCTACATCCCCGAACGTGTGCGCTTATTGGTTGAGTTTCTAGCTACCGAGCTGCCCGACTACTTACTGCGCGATTAATGACCCGATAATAAGTGCTAGCGGTTTTGCTTGGCACGACGCTGTGCCAAGCGAGAAGGGCGTGCTGCCGTTTGCGCCATATCGCTTTGTGCTAATTGCTGTTGTAGTTTTTGTAAAAATACATGCAGATCCTGATTTTTTAGCTCTAGTTGCTCGTGTTGTGCTTTTAGTGTTTGCAATAGCTCGCTTTGATAACGGTGATGTTGCTGTAGCTCAACGTATTCTTTTTGATGCTCTTGGTGGCTTTGTGCCAAGGCAGCGTATTGCTTTTGCAGCTGCTGTTTTTGTTGTTGCTCGGCCTGAATCGCTTTTTGGGCGTCTTGGCGCGCTCGCTCTATTTCTAAACGGGCGTATTTTTCCATATCAGCCGCTCGTTGCTCGCTAAGAGCCAATTGCTGTTGGTGTTGCGATTGCAAAACAAGCTGATCAGCGTGTAATTCCTTTTTCTGTATTTGTAGTTGCTCAATTTGATGCTTTTGGGTGGCAATTTGTAGTTTAGCGTCTTGGTGCTCATCAAATAGCGCTGCGTATTTTTGTTCCCATTCCACTAGGCGCTGCTGCGTCTTTGCTGTTTCTTGCTCGGCGTGCTCAGCATGTTGCAAGGCGAGGGCGCGTGCTTCCTCGTTAACCGCCATTTGCTGGTAAATCGCCTGATTTTTTTCTTCTGTTAGTTCTTGAGCTTGTTTAACGCTTTCCTCCCAAAGCTGAGCCACCCAAGCGCCAGCGCTTTGCGTTAACGCCGTAGGGATATCTTCTTGCTCCATACGTACGTGGCTGCGTTCTCGTAATTCTTTCCAAAATAACCGTAAGGCTTCCGCTGGGGCGCTCATGCTGCCTTTGCGTACTAACTGGTACATACGATTTGTAGTGGGTGTGCTGTCGTATTGAAAAAACAATAAAGCTGCCACCGCTTTGTACAAATCCAGCGTATTGCTGTGTTGAGTACGTAATTGTTCTACCGCTTGGTAGAGCTGGGCTTCAGTGAGAACGGATTGACTCATAGATGATCGATCAAAGAAATAAAGAGGAAAAATACGAATAACTAACTATAACCGAAAGTCTATACGTGGTTAGGGCTAGAAATAGGCGATAAAGACAAAACAAAACGAATTAGTTGGATATTTTACGTATTACGTAAAAATACCGTAATTCCATACACTGGATTTGACATTACTGACATAATGTCAACTTCATGTATAATGAAGCAGAACGTGAATAAATCACGTACACGTCGTCTAAATTGACTCAATCCGTCATCACACAGCACTATTACTAATAAGAAATCGGTTATGTCGTTACCCACACTCGCTGCACTTGAATTCTATGCGCCGTATTCTGTTGCCATTGATGGCTCTGAAGGCACAAACCGTGCACACACACCATCTACCTTGCTGCAAGCCAATACCGACATTGATGCCTTGCAAGCTTGGCTAGCTCAATACATAGATAGCCCCAATACCTTTAATAGCTATCGCAAAGAATCTGAACGCTTATTGCTTTGGGCAAACTTAGAGCAAAACAAAGCCATTTCCTCGTTAACCCACGAAGATCTCTTGCTATATCAACACTTTCTGCAAAACCCAGCGCCTCAATCACGCTGGGTATTAAAAAACGGCTCTAAGGTAGCTCGTTCACATGAAGACTGGCGCCCTTTTGCTGGGCCTTTATCTGCCAGCAGTATTCGTCAAGCGTTAACCATTTTGAATAGCATGTATAGCTGGTTGGTTTCAGCGGGATATTTGGCGGCTAATCCCTTAGCTGTCTTGCGTGGTGCGCGCAGTGCCCCACCTAAACGTTTGCAACGGTATTTAGATCAAGAGCTGTGGGATCAAGTCAAACAATGTATAGCGCACTTACCCCAAGAAACGGACCGAGAAAAAGAGCACTATTATCGTTATCGTTGGCTTTTTTCTTTGTTGTACTTGTGTGGCTTGCGGGTGTCTGAGCTGAGCCAAAACCGGATGGGATCGATTTTTTCTCGACGCGATCGCCACGGTGTCTTGCGTTGGTGGATTGATATCATCGGTAAAGGGCAAAAAAATCGCACCGTGCCTGTAACCGAAGAGCTTATGAATGAGCTGATTACGTACCGCAGCTTTAAAGGGTTACCCCCCTATCCGCTAGCTAACGAAGAATACCCACTGGTTTTACCTATTGGTCACAAACAGTTCAAGCCCCTAACTCGAGCAGCTATACACAACATAGTTAAACGTATTTTTGTAGAAACAGCGACGTATTTACGTACTTTGGGGCCAGAATACGAAGGCGATGCACTGCATGTAGAACAAGCTTCTACCCACTGGTTACGCCACACAGCGGGCACACACATGATTGAACAAGACATTGATCTGCTTCATGTGCGCGATACCTTGGGGCATTCCTCTATTAATACAACAAACCGGTATTTACATACTGCCGATGATGCCCGGCATGATGCGACTGCCGATAAACATAAACTTAAATGGTAGAACAACTTTAGGTCGTTTCGACTTGCTTAATTGCCCCTACTCAACCAACGAGTTGGCATAAAAAAAGCGCTACTTTATAAGTAGCGCTAATCTGATAAAGCATCAGAACTAGTTGGGCACACCCGCCATGAGCCAATCAACAACAACAGTTAGATCGTCGTCGGAAATAGCTGCATTAGGTGGCATAGGGATAGGACCCCAGACACCTTGGCTACCGCCCTTGATGTGTCTGGCTAGTAACTCGGCATTGGCAGGGTCGCCTTTGTATTTTTCTGAAACTTCGCGGTAAGAAGGTCCAACAACCTTGTTATCCACTTGGTGACAGGCCAAACAGGCATTTTTTTGCAAAATTTCTTGTACTTTTGCAAAGTTAGGGGCTTCTGCGTTTGCTACGCTAGCACCAAATACTAAAGGCAGACACAACGCCAAATGTTTAATTTTCATACAAAACTCCATAAATATATGTTAATTCTATAGCATATCGTACTATCAAACCATATCTGCATACCCAGCTGTACCATCTTTGTTTTCTTGATAAAGCGACTTTGCCAATATAGAGAGACCTATGAAAAATATTTTAGTCCCAACCGATGGCTCAAAGCCAGCTCTTCGCGCCCTAGAACACGCTATTCTTCTAGCAAAACAACACCCTGATGAGAGCACACTGTATGTGCTCAATATTCAAAGCCCTATTACCTCGCACAATGTGAATCGCTTTTTTAGCGCCGACATGCTGCAAGACTATTATGAGGACGAAGGAAAATCGGTGCTTGAGCCTGTGGCAGCACGATTAGAACAAGCGGGTGTGAACTATCAAAGTCAGGTCAAAGTTGGCCATATCAGCGATGTAGTCAAAGATTTTGTGGCCGAGCACCGCTGTGATCATATTGTGATGGGTACACGAGGCCTTAGCCCCGTGCCCGGTTTACTGCTAGGGTCTGCTGCTACTAAAATCATTCAAGCAGTGGATATCCCCGTCACCTTGATTAAGTAACATTAGTTTTTAGAAGGAGCTGTCATCGCTAAAGGATCAATCCATGCATCGTATTGATCTTCAGTTAGGTGACCTAACTCGATGGCTGCTTCTTTTAGGTTCTGCTTGTTTTTATGTGCATGTTTGGCAATAGCAGCGGCCTTATCATAGCCAATATGACGATTCAAGGCCGTTACTAGCATCAAATTCTGCTCTAAGTAATAATCAATTTTTTCTAGATCCGGCACAATACCTACCGCGCAATGAGCATTAAAAGCAGAGCAAGCATCGCCGAGTAACTGAATGCTTTCCAGCACATTGTGTACCATAACGGGCTTGTACACGTTAAGTTGGAAATTACCTTGGCTACCCGCAAACGCTACGGTGGTGTCATTACCAAACACCTGCACGCATACCATGGTTAGGGCTTCGGCCTGAGTCGGATTGACTTTACCAGGCATAATCGATGAACCCGGCTCGTTTTCAGGAATCTGGATTTCGCCAATACCGCAACGTGGACCACTGGCTAACCAGCGCACATCGTTCGCCATTTTGAATAAAGCACCTGCCAGCGTACGCAGCGAAGCTGAAAAATTCACTAAAGCATCATGAGCGGCTAGTGCAAAAAACTTGTTATCTGCACTTTTAAACGGCATGCCTGTCTGTTGAGCAATATACGAGGCCGTTAAATCACCAAACTCTGAGTGTGCGTTTAAACCAGTCCCTACTGCGGTGCCACCAATAGCCAAATCATAAATACCAGACAATTGGGCGCGAGCATTTTGTAGGCCAAAATCAATTTGAGCTACCCAGCTACCGATTTCTTGACCTAGCGTAATAGGGGTAGCATCTTGTAGATGAGTACGCCCTGTTTTAACAATACCGCTGTATTTTTTGGCTAAATGAGCAAGCGTGTCGCGTAGTTCCTCGACCAAAGGAAACAAATGTCTGTGCGCTGCTAAGGCCACCGCAATATGCATGGCGGTAGGAAAAGTATCATTCGATGATTGGCCACGGTTTACGTGATCATTAGGATGCACAGGGTGTTTAGAGCCCATCTCCCCCCCTGCTAATTCAATAGCACGGTTAGAAATAACCTCGTTGCTGTTCATATTGCTTTGGGTGCCTGAGCCAGTTTGAAACACAACCAAAGGAAACTCATCATTGAGCTGACCTGTAATGACCTCGTCGGCGGCTTGAATAATCAGCTCGGCTACGTCGGTAGGAATTTCTCCTAAGTCACGGTTAGCCTTGGCTGCGGCTTGTTTCAAAATACCCAGGGACTCAATTAATACTGGAGTTAACTGAAAACGCGCTACCCCTATGGGGAAATTTTGTATAGAGCGTTGAGTTTGAGCCCCCCAATAATGGTTTGCAGGAACCTCAATAGAGCCCATTGAATCTGTTTCAATACGAATAGTTTGCATGATATCTCCTGTAGTTAGTCACGCAAGATCTGCATCAGCGATGAAAGTTATGCAGCGTTAAAACGTTGTGCCCATAATAGACTGATATCGACCATTCGATTTGCAAAACCCCACTCATTATCAAACCAAATGAATAAATTCAGTAATCCGGCCTCATTAGTGCTCGTTTGGCTACCATCAATAATGGCGGAATGGGCATCGTGATTAAAATCAATAGAAGCATGGGGGCGGTCGGAATAAGCCAAACTATCTGGCTGCCGTTGTGCCGCCTGAATAAACAAGTTATTGACCTCGTTCGTAGTGGTAGGCCGACGCAGCTGCACCATGAGATCTATCGCGGAGACATTTAAAATAGGAACGCGAATGGCTTTGGCTTGCACCTTGCCTTGTAGCTGTGGCAACAAGCGCTCTACCCCCCGGGCTAAACCCGTAGCCACTGGAACCATGGACTGCATGGCCGAACGAGTCCGACGTAAATCGCTATGGTGATAGCCATCAATCATTGGCTGATCATTCATCACCGAATGCAACGTCGTTAAAAAGGT
>CANQRK010000076.1 GCA_947626245.1 uncultured Paenalcaligenes sp.
GATAACGCTGCCACAATCACAATGAAGTTCAAAATACTGTCGGCATAGGGAATGCCTACCGTTTGCATCACCGTAATAAAAGGACTGCTCGTATCAGGAGCAACCAACTGCTTCCACGGCACAATCATAATGATCAGCGATAACGACAACAGATAAAAAATAACCAAGCGTGCCAACGTCGCTTTAAAGGCTTTACGTACCGCCTTTTCTGGATCTTCAGCTTCTCCGGCAGCCACCGCAATCATTTCGATGCCCAGATAACTAAAAATAGAAATAATGACGCCGATCCATACCCCAGTAAATCCGTTGGGGAAAAAGCCGCCATCACCCTTTAGATTATGCATGACCTCAGCCGGACGGTACTGATCAAACAACACCCCCACGCCCAAAATAATAAAGGCCACAATAGCAAACACTTTGATTAAGGCTAGCCAATATTCCACCGAGCCAAAGGCTTTTACGCTAAAAGCATTAACCCCTATGAGGGTAGCGGAAAAAACCACTAGCCAAATCCAAGGCGGGACATCGGGAAACCAAAACTTCATGTACTCGGCGATAGCCGTCACCTCGGTTCCTACCGCTAAGACAATACAAGCCCAATAGCTATAACGCACCAAGAAGCCAGCTAAGGGGTGAATGTAGTGCTCGGCATAAGCACCAAACGACCCAGAAGTCGGATGTTGCACCGTCATTTCTGCTAGACAGCCCATTAGCAACAACGCAATTAACCCACCAATCACATAGCTAACAATGACCCCAGGCCCAGCAAAACTAATGGCAAATTTACTGCCCAAAAATAACCCCGTACCAATCGCACCACCAATGGCAATCATACCCATTTGCCTATCGGTTAATTTCCTATGCAATCCGGTTTCACGCGACTGAATCTTATCGAATCCACTCATGGAAGCCCCCTTTAGAAAAAACACACCGTAATTTTTTTTATGCTGGTACAACGCTTTACGCAGTCTAACACCGAAGCACAGGCCAATTACCCCACAGCCATCATCCACCGATAATCGCCAAGCGGCCTATTTTAGGCAGAAAAAGCATCTCGGAGCATTTTTGTTTTTTTTCGCTGGTGATGTGAGGGAGTAAGCGAGAAGCGGCAAAAAAAGTCAAATCGTGAATGCACGAATACGTTACTTTTTCTATCGAGTACATACTTAATGTGCTTGAGCAGTCATCCGATCTAGACAACATGAATCTCAGCCACGTTGGCTTATCACTATTCCCGAAGAGACATCCATGAAATTATTTCACTCACCCGCTTCCCCCTACGTCCGCAAAGTCATGGTGGCAGCGTGGGAACGAGGCGTCCAAGATCAAATTGAAATCTTGGCTTCTGCTGCCGGTCCTATTCAACGTGATGCCACCATTGTGGCGATTAACTCCACCGGTAAAGTCCCATGTGCTATTACTCCCTCCAATCGCCCTCTTTTTGATAGCCGCGTCATCACCCAATATGTAGATCAACTCACCGCTACCGGTACATCTATTTACCCAGGACAAAACCGTTTTGATATTTTGACGCTTGAGGCGTTGGCTGATTCCTTGTTAGATGCGTGCTTGTTATGTCGCTACGAAGAGGTCACACGCCCCGCCGATAAATACTGGGAAGACTGGTACAACGGCCAAATGGAAAAGATTGACTCAGGTCTAGATGACTTAGAAACCGATTGGTTCGACTTGGTTGCCTCCGATCATTTTCATGCAGGAGCCATTGCCACTGCTTGCTTCTTAGGCTATTTAGACTTCCGCTTCCCCACCAAAGATTGGCGCAGTGCTCACCCTAAACTGAGTCAATGGTTTAGCGACGTCTCTGATCGTCCATCTATGCAAGAAACCTTTCCCAAAGGTTAAGGTATAAGCAAGCGGCTTTAAGGCCGCTTTTTTACCACAAAAACTGAACTATGATTCAAAAAATTATGGGGCTTTAATCTAAGAGCCAGAGAGCAACCCACAAATTAGCTATATAGATATAGCCCAATCATCGCTATAGCGTGACCTTCACTTGATAAAATTTTAGATAGCTTTGACTAAAGTTACAAAGCGCGCCCATCTATTAGTAACTCAAGTATCACACCATGACTCATCGCTCCAGCAACACCTCTCCCACCCGTGAAAACCCGATGCATTTAGCCGCCTTTGTTGTGGCTGGCCCAGTGTCTGGTTGTCACGGCGGTTGGCGTCACCCCGCAGCCAACACCGATTTACTTTCTGCCTCCTATTACACTCAAATTGGTCAGCTCCTCGAAGAAGCCCGATTTGATATGCTGTTTTTGGCAGATATTCTCGCTATTCCACGTCGTTACGGTAATAGCCACGATAGTCAGCTGAGTCTGGGAGCACTCGGGGCCTTGCGTTTAGACCCCATGGTGGTCTTGTCCCTTATTGCTGGAGCCACCCGTCATTTAGGTCTAGCCAGTACTATCTCTACCTCCTACTTTGATCCTTATCCGGTTGCTCGTTCATTAGCTACCCTAGATCACCTCAGTGCAGGTCGAGCCGCATGGAACATTGTGACCTCTTTCCAACAAGCCGAAGCCGCTAACTTTGGTTTAACGGATCAACTCAGTCGCGAAGAGCGCTACGAGCGCGCCGAAGAGTTCGTTCAAGTCGCTTGCAAACTATGGAACAGCTGGGAAGACGACGCCCTACGTTTAGATAAAATCACGCCTGAGTTTGCTGATCCCTCTAAGGTCAATAGCATTGACCATCAAGGCAAATGGTTTTCGGTACAAGGTCCACTAAACGTTAGCCGCCCTCCCCAAGGCCGCCCTGTTTTCATTCAAGCGGGTGCCTCTGGTACAGGTAAAGACTTTGCTGCACGCTGGGCCGATGTGGTCTTTGTGACTCACTCCTCTATCGAGTCCGCCCAAGCCTTTTATGCAGAAATGAAAGAGCGTGCCGCTCATTACGGACGTGATCCCGATCAACTGAAAATCTTGCCAGGTATCGTGCCTATTGTGGGCGAAACCGAAGCCATTGCACTAGAACAAGAACGCATTCTTAGCGAACTGACCGATCCAGAAGCCGGCTTGTCCACCTTGTCTTACCACTTAGACATCGACCTCGCCGAATTCCCTCAAGACGAGGTCCTACCAGACCTAGACGTACCAGGTGTACAAGGCCATTACAAAGAAGTTGCCGAGCTCACACGAAAAACCAAAATGGGTTTACGTGAACTAGGACACCGTTATGGCATTGGTCCTTTGCGCGATTTCGTTGGATCAGCCGATCACGTTGCAGAAAGCCTAGAGCGTTGGTACGAAGCCAAAGCCTGCGATGGCTTTATGATCCAAGTGCCTTACTTACCTGGCGGCCTAGAAAACTTTACTCGTCTAGTGGTTCCTCGTTTACAAGATAAAGGTCTATTCCGTAAAGAATACGAGGGTGATACCTTGCGCGACCACCTTGGTTTATCTCGTCCTACTACGCAACAAGGCACACTATGAGCTTTACCGTCACTAGCCAACTGACCTCAGCGCCCGGTCGATTTTTATTGCAAGCGCGCCAACAACACTTAGTCGTGGACTCCTCGGCTGAGCGTGGTGGCGCAGGCGAAGCATGGCAAGCTGCTGAACTCCTGTTAGGCGCGTTGGTCACCTGCTCGAATGCCGTGATTACTGAACAAGCCCGCAGCACAGAGCAGGCCCTGCCTGACCTGCAAATCACAGCCAGCTGCGAAGCCGACAAAGACAATCCTGGTCATTATTTATACATCCGCCTAGATTACCTATTTAGTGGTGTGGAACTTAGCACAGCCCAACAATGGATCGATGCCTTCACCAGCATTTGCCCTATTTATGGCTCCCTGTCTCGTGGCGCCCCTGTGCAGATCACGGTTCGCACCCAACCCTAATTCTTTACGCAACACCTACATCATGACATTTTCACATTTCTTAAGCCGTAGCCTTTTAGGCTTAAGCCTCGGTTTGTTTGCTGCCGTAGGCGCACAGGCTGACAGCCTTAAAATCGGTACTATTTTGTCCACCACCGGTCCTGCCGCCTTTTTAGGCGAAGACATGAAAGCCGGTATGGAACTTGCCATTGACGAAATCAATGCTAACGGTGGCATCAACGGCGCACCGGTAGAATGGGTTTTTTACGATGCAGAAAGCCAAACCAACAAAGCGCTAGGTGCAACCCGACGCCTATTGGCCCAAGACAAAGTCGATATTTTGGTGGGCGGTGGCAACATGAGCGGTATTGCACTAGCCATGGTACCGCTTAGCACCCAATCCAAAACACCATTTATCTCTACCGAAGGGGCACGCGCTATTGTGGCTCCTGTAGATAAACGCGAATGGGTCTTTAAAAGCACCGTTGATGATCAGCAAGTGTTTGAGCGCCTAAAGCGTTATTTTGACAAAAAAGGCATCACAAAAATTGCCCTGTTGCACGATACCAGTGGGTTTGGCCAAGCGGCCGCTGACACCTTGCGTAGCATGCAAGACGAATTGGGCCTAGAAGTCACCTACGAAGCCTTTGCTCCTACCGACACCGACCTAACGTCTCAGCTAACTCGCATCCGTAACAGCGACGCCGAGGCCGTGCTCTGCTGGACAGTGACTCCAACAGGCGTGATCTTTAACACCCAAGCCACCCAGCTAGGTTTAACTGATCGTACCCTTATTCACAGCTACGGCTTTGTTTCACAGCAATACATGGAATTAGCCGGCGATGCGGCTAGCAACGTATTGCTAGTTTCCGTGAAATTCCCTGTGGGTGCAGATCTACCGGATAGCGATCCTCAAAAAGCCGTTATCGCCGAACTGACAGAAAAGTTTGAAGAGCGTTACGGTCGTGCACCTAACCAATACGTAGCACAAACTTACGATGCCGTCATGTTGGCCCAGCAAGCGCTTAGCGAGGGTCAAAATGACAAAGCAAAAGTACGTGATGCCTTGGAAAATATCCAAAACTACCATGGTGTAGGCGGTACATTTAACTTCTCTGAAGAGCAACACTCTGGTTTATCGTCCGACGATATTGTATTGATTCAATGGCAAGATGGTCGTTTCCGTCTAGCCGATTACCAATAAATAGCGCAGAAAACCATGTTGGATAGTTCTACACTGCAAATTCTATTTGCGGGTATAGGCACGGGCAGTATTTATGCTCTGATTGCCGTTGGCTTTACTATCATTTTCAAAAGCACTGGCGCCCTGAACTTTGCTCAGGGCGAATGGGCCGTCATGGGCGGCCTGCTCGCTGCGTTTGCAATCAATGATCATAGTCTACCCGTTTGGCAAGCCTGCATTCTCGCAGGCTTGGTTGTGGCATTAATCGGTGCAGTCACCGAACGCTTGCTCATTCAGCCCTTACATCACGCCACACCTTTTGCTATTACCTTGGTCACCGTTGGGATCTCGTTACTATCAAAAAGTCTAGTGATGCTGACCTTGGGTAAAAACCCAGCAGGCTACGAAGGCCTAAGCGGTAATACCTATCAAGACATTTTGGGAGCCAGTGTCCCCACACAAACGCTTTGGATTGTCTTTATTACGCTAGTCTTAATGGTGCTGGCCCATCTGTTTTTCAACCATACGCGTTGGGGCTGTGCCATGCGTGCTTCGGCAGCCAATCCTGCAGCCGCTTCGTTAGTTGGGATTCGCCATAGTCGCGTAGTCTTGACCTCTTTTTGTATTGCTGCCGGTGTAGGTGGCTTAGCGGGCACCATTATTACCCCCCTCACGCTCATGTCTTATGACAGTGGTGCTATGCTGGGCTTTAAAGGCTTCAGTGCCGCTATGCTAGGTGGTTTAGGCAGTATGGTAGGCGCTACCATTGGTGGTTTGCTACTAGGTATTATTGAGTCCGTAGTCGGTGGTTACCTGTCTTCTCAGTACAAAGACGCCGTCGCCTTCTTAATTTTGCTCATCGTACTCATCAGCCGACCACAAGGTTTGTTCGGCAAAGCAGATATCCATAAAGTATGAGTTCCTCCTCTTTCTCCTCCTCTAAAACAGGCCTAGCTCCTGCTAAACCGCGCCCAGTTCGTGCGCTGGGAGTCCTTTGGCTTCTCTTTGCGCTATGGCCACTGATTGTGCCCAATAGCTATTTAGTCAGCTTAGGCTCCACGTTTTTTATTAATTTATTGCTGATTGCCAGCCTAAATCTACTGGTAGGCTATACCGGCTTAACCTCTTTGGCTCATGCCGCCTTTTGGGGCGTAGGAGCCTATGTCAGCGGTATTTTTGCCATTCAAACCGGTTTTTCCCCTTGGATAGGCACACTATTAGCTATGTTAGCGTGCGCCTTGGTTGCTGCGCTGATTGGGCTCTCTACCCTACGCTTAAGCGGGCACTACTTAGCCATGGCGACACTGGGCTTCAATGCCATTGTGTCCGTGATTCTTATTGCCCAAGTGGACTGGACTGGTGGGCCTAACGGCTTGATTGGCATCCCTACCTATACCTTAGGCAGCCTAGACTTTGCCGACCCCACCCTGTTTTTCTATCTGGCTTGGGTCGTTAGTGCTTTAGTCATGCTTAGCCTGCTCTTTTTCCTGCGTTCGCGTAACGGCCGTGCTCTGCAAGCCATTCGCTCCAGTGATATTGGAGCCGCGTGCATGGGTATCCCTATTTTGCGCTACAAGGTTGCTATTTTTGCATTGGCCTCCGCTATTGCTGGCCTGGCCGGTGCGCTCTATGCCCACCAAAACTTTTATATTTCGCCCGACTCCTTTACGTTTTCTATCTCGGTGTTATTGCTAGTGATGGTGGCCATTGGTGGTTTTGGGCGTTACTGGGGTCCGTTTTATGGTGCCCTGTTGTACACGGCCTTGCCAGAACTCGTGCGCCAATTTCATGACATTGAGCTCCTCATTTTAGGGGCCGCAATGATCGCAGTCGTGGGCTTTATGCCCGGTGGCTTGGCCTACCTGTTCGAGCAGCTACGTCTAGGTAGAAAAAAATCATGAGTGCAACTCCTATTTTTCAAGTTCAGCATTTCAGCAAAGCTTTTGGCGGCTTACAAGCCGTTAATGATGTGAGCTTAGACGTAGAACAAGGCGCCATTCATGCCCTCATCGGCCCCAATGGCGCGGGTAAATCCACCCTATTTAACCTAATCACCGGCGTGACCCCCGTAGATACCGGCTCGTTGTATTTCAAAGGTCAGGATATAACTTCCCTGCCCTCACACCGCCGCGTAGAACTCGGCATGGCCCGTACCTTTCAAAACCTACAGATCTTTCCTGAACTATCGGTACTAGAAAACGTCATGGTAGGACGTCATTGTCGTACCCACAGCCGTTTTCTGGATGGCCTGCTCAATACCCGCCGCAACCGCAAAGAAAACCAGGAAAGCGAACAAATCGCTTATGAGCTGCTGGGTCAACTAGGGCTTCAAGATCAAGCGCTACAACTCGCTGGGCAACTCAGCTATGGCCAGGCCAAGCTAATGGAGATCGCCCGAGCGATGGCCTCGGAACCCAGTTTGCTGCTATTAGACGAGCCCTTAGCTGGCTTACCCGCCAGTGCCATTGATTTTGCGGAACAAGCCATTCTGAAATTGAATGATCTCGGTGTCACCATTGTGTTGGTAGAACACAATGTACGGGTAGTCATGCGTCTGTCCCACCAAATCAGCGTTTTGAATAATGGCTGCCTGTTAACTACTGGCACCCCCGAAGAAGTCCGTCATAACCCCGCCGTTTTAGAGGCGTATCTTGGCGAGGATTCACATGCTTAAAGTACAAAACGTCTCAGTCTGGCGTGATACGGCTCAGATTCTATTCGACATTGATCTACACGTAGATAAAGGCGAAATCGTGTGTTTACTCGGCCCCAATGGGGCAGGTAAATCCACCATGATGAATGCCATTATCGGACGCCTTTCTCAAAAAACAGGCACGATCCTACTCGAAGAAAAACCCATCACCCACCTACGTGCCGACCAGTTGGTGCGACATGGTATGGCGCTGTCCCCCGAAGGACGCCAAGTGTTCGCCCCCCTTAGCGTCTATGAAAACCTAACGTTAGGTGCCTATGCGCGACCACGTAGTGAGCGTCACGCTGTCAAAAAAGACCTAGAGTGGGTGTTCGAGCTATTCCCCAAGCTTAAGGAACGTGAACAACAACAAGCCGGAACCTTATCCGGTGGTGAACAACAAATGCTCGCCATTGGCCGCGCTTTAATGAGCCACCCACGTGTGTTGTTATTGGACGAACCCTCTTTGGGACTGGCTCCTAAAATTGTCAGTGAAATTTTTGATACCTTGCAGCAATTAGGCCAACAAGGCATCACTATTTTGCTTGCCGAACAAAATGCACGCATGGCCTTTAAAGTCGCTCAACGCGCCTATATTCTTAGCGAAGGCAAAATCATCACAACAGGTCGTACCGAAGACTTAGTGCAAGATCCTAGTGTGCAACAAGCCTACCTAGGCGTTTAATCCAGGGGGCGTCCTGCCCCCTCTTCCTCGCTCCTTCGCCACCTCTCACATCCTTACGCCGCGTAAGGATGATTCCCTGTGCGAGAGGGCTTGCTACGACCCATCCTGTTCCTACAGATCCCAACTATGGATTTCCCTAATTTCTCATAAAATGGGAATGCGTTTATCTAATTTTGGGAATCTAGCCGTAAGCTTATTAGTAGTTACACAGGAGAGTAAAAGATGGAGACGCAGGCCCTTCCTATAAAAAGTGGCTCAGAAAGAACAATCTATTTATTAGCCACTCTTGCAAAGCTCGAAAAAGCGGTACGCATCCAAGACCTCATTGCTGAAACCAATTTGGCTCAAAGTACGCTGTACCGTCAATTGGCTTTGTTAAAAAAATGGGGATTCGTAGTGGAAAACGATGGGCTCTATACCCCAGGGCCCATGTGCTTACCGTTGGCCTGGGGCTTTGACCGCTCCTCTTATCTCATCGAGCATGCACACCCAACACTACTCGAACTCTCCAAAACTAGCGGTGAGTCCGTCGGTTTATTTGTTGTCGCAAATCACTACGGCGTTTGTTTAGATATGGTGGAAAGCGTGCAAAGTTTGCGCTGCTCTTTTTCCAAAGCGCGCTCTTTTCCCCTAGTCAAAGGCGCTACTGCAAAAGCACTATTAGCAGGGCTAATTCCCCACGAACAAAACACGGTGATCGAGCACTTACTGCTTGAATCACACCTCACCGAATCAAACGCTCAGTGCCTAACTGAACAACTACAACAAATTCAACATCAAGGCTTTGCCACCTCTAATGGTGAAGTAGATAACGGTATTTGGGGCGTGAGCTGCCCCTTATCTGGATCACTAGCCAAAAACTGTGCGGTGATTACTCTTATGGCTCCTAGCTCACGTATTTCAGGTCGTGAGCAGTACCTTATTGATGCTACCCGACGAGCCGCACAGCGCATTACTGCACGCTTATCGTCGTTATAACGAATTCCACCGGAGACTTACCATGCGTTTAAAAAAACACCTTATTCAATTTGGCTTAGTGCTTAGCTTTGCTTCTTTAAGCGCTCATGCCTCTGACACCATCCGTATCGTGACAGACCCCACTTTCCCACCCATGGAATTTGTACAAAATGGGCAACGTACTGGTTTTGATATTGAACTTACCGAAGCCTTAGTTGCAGACATGGGCAAAAAAATCGAATGGATTGACATTGACTTTAAAGGCCTTGTACCCGCGGTCTTGTCTGGACGCGCTGACGCCGCCGTGTCTGCTATTTACATCAC
>CANQRK010000077.1 GCA_947626245.1 uncultured Paenalcaligenes sp.
GAGTGAGTGAAGCCATTATTGTAGGGTAATGGCGACGGTTAGCAGTAATCTTTTCAAAACTCTCTAGTGCGAGTTTAGCGACTTTAGAACAAGGCGCTAAGTATTTGTTTTTCTACTTGAAAAAGCTTTGATTACATGATATGGTGGAATGTCGATGAATTAATGATAATGATTCTCATGTATATTTGTATCTGCAACGCTATTACTGACAGTCAAATTAAACAAGCCGTCGCCGATGGCGCTACGACTTTGGCTGATTTACAGTTCGAGCTCGGTGTGGCTACCGGGTGTGGTCGCTGTACGGAAAGTGCCCTAGAGCTTCTGCCCGCATTGGTTTCCGATTGCACGCTACATGCTATCGAGGTTTCTCGTGTTCAGCAGCCAGCCGCCAACGACCGCCAAGCTCAGCGCGCTCGTGTTGCCTACTCCTAGATTAGTTTGATATTGGTTCGCATTAGCTTATAGTGATTTTGATTGCTTTATAATAAACCCATTCTAATTAATGGGAGAAAGTCATGAAAGGCGATAAACAAGTTATTGCGTACCTAAACCAGCAGCTTAAAAACGAGCTTACTGCAATCAATCAGTATTTTTTGCATGCACGCATGCTGAACCACTGGGGTTTCGATAAACTAGGCAAAGTTGAATACGACGAGTCTATTGGCGAAATGAAACACGCCGATTTGCTTATTGATCGTATTTTGATGATAGATGGCTTACCTAATCTCCAAGACCTGCACAAAATACGCATTGGTGAAACTGTTCCCGAGATCCTAGAGTGCGATTTGTCCCTAGAAACAGCGGCACACTCTACCGTGGTCGAAGGTATCAAACACTGTGAAAGTGTGGGTGATTTTGTTTCCCGTGATTTATTGTTGTTGATTTTAAAAGACACCGAAGAGCATATTGATTGGCTTGAAACTCAGCAAGATCTAGTCAAACACCTCGGTCTGCCTAATTACTTACAAAGTCAAAGCAGCACACCAGCCGAATAAGAGTATTCATCGTTACAAAAAAACCCAAATCATGATTTGGGTTTTTTTGTGTCTGCAGCGATTAAAACTGTTTGGCTGGGCAGTCGGGAACACGACCCCATGCATTGTTTGGGGCGCAGTATTTGTTGCGAGCCTCCCATTTGCAGCTAGGCGATTGGAAAAAGCCGAGGCTATCGCATGATGTCAGTTCGCGTTGGAAGTTCATCTGCCAGTTTGGATCTTGTTGGATGGGCAGGTTGTCGACTTGAACCTCTTGGGTGGGAGGCGGTGGTGGCTGTGCAATATCAATGGGTTGAATGACATCGGTATTGGCGGGTACGGCCATGCCAGCTTGGAGGCTGTCGCGGCTAATGTGGGCTAGCCCTTGGAGACCACTGGGGCTAACCGTAGTGCGGTGCGTACTGGAGCCTGCCGTAAAGCCTGCTGTAGCGGTGGCTAAAGCAATAGGGGGGCGTTCAGCTAAGAGGTTGGTGTCTTGGTCTATGGCCCATTCTAGGCTTTCTACGTCGTCGGGCACAGCGAGACGACCATTGACTAGAGGTTGGGGTGGAGCAGGCACATAGGGCCTACCCTCTGCGTCTAGGGTGGGCAGAGTGTAGAGGTCTTTGTAGGCGTCAAAGACATCAGATTTCAAGGGGCCGTGCTCGATGAGCCAGTTTCCCAGTTGAAGCCCTCCCCATACCGAGGCGGCGATACCTAGTAGTAAGGAAGCAAGAAGAATACGCCAAGACATATATGGATTTATGCTGAAAATTAAGTGAATAAGTCTATTGTACTGAATTGGGTACTAAAGCATGTGACAGAATCCAACAACTGTCACGTGCTGTAGGGTGTGTTTTAGCTAAAGAGCTGACCACTGTGCTCGCGCATATCGTGGAACTGCACATCGGGGTTAAGTTCCTGAGCCACGCGTAACTGAGCGGGAGAGCTGGCTAAAAAGGCCACGGCATCAACCACATCATAAGCAATATTGGCAGCGTTGGTATCGATAAATTTTTTCATGGCGGTTGGGTTATCGGAGGTAACCCAACGAGCCAAGTTATAGCGCGAGGGAGACATGCGTGCCTCGACACCGTATTCGTGCTTGAGACGGTCTGCTACGACCTCGAACTGCAGTTGTCCAACCGCACCCAACAGTAGACTGCCGCTGGTTAGGTAAGGTCTGAAGACTTGAATGGCGCCTTCTTCGCCCAGTTGTGTTAGACCGGTGCGCAGTTGTTTAGTACGTAAAGGATCTTTGACCTC
This sequence comes from uncultured Paenalcaligenes sp., assembly GCA_947626245.1. Taxonomy (GTDB): domain Bacteria; phylum Pseudomonadota; class Gammaproteobacteria; order Burkholderiales; family Burkholderiaceae_B; genus Paenalcaligenes. The sequence continues at coordinate 2,241 of CANQRK010000077.1, forward strand.
TACTGTTTGGAATAGTTCGGGTGCAAAGAAAGGTAGGCCCGTAAATTGGAGCACTTCGCCTTCGGTGAGTACATCGCCTAGTTGCAAGACCCCATGGTTGGGAATACCAATGATGTCACCGGCAAAGGCCTCATCGACCAAGTCACGACGTTGCGATAAAAAAGACACCACGTTATTAGGGCGGATTTCTTTGTTGGTGCGGGCTACGCGTAAACGCATGCCTCGGGTAAAGTGGCCCGAGCTAACGCGTACAAAGGCAACGCGGTCACGGTGGGCGGGATCCATGTTGGCTTGAACTTTAAACACCATGCCGGTGAACTTAGGTTCAGTAGGTTGGACCTGACGTTGTACGGATTCGCGAGGACCAGGAGCCGGAGCCATATCAACTAATGCATCAAGGACTTCTTGGACACCAAAGTTATTAAGGGCCGAGCCGAAAAAGACGGGAGTTTGTTTACCCGCTAAAAAGGCGTCTAAGTCGAAGTCTGAGGTAGCGGCTTGGATAAGCTCGATTTCCTCTTGGGATTTTTTGAATTCCTCGCCAAAGCGTTGCTCGTTTTCAGGGTTGTGTAAACCGGGGATGAGCTCTTCGTTTTCAGCGCGATGGTCTTTGGCAGAGGCATCAAACACGTGCATTTGGTCTTTGGGGATATTAAATACCCCAGCAAAGCGGCGAGCCATACCGACAGGCCAAGAAAATGGAATGGCTTCCATGCCCAAATGGGACTCGATTTCAGCGAGTAGGTCTAGAGGCTCTTGGACCTCGCGGTCGAGTTTGTTGATGAAGGTAATGATGGGGGTGTTGCGCGCACGACAGACCTGTAGCAAACGAATGGTCTGGGGCTCTACCCCATTAGCCGCATCAATGACCATCAATGCCGCATCGACGGCAGTGAGTACGCGGTAGGTGTCCTCGGAGAAGTCCTGGTGACCGGGCGTGTCGAGTAGATTGATGACGCAATCACGGTATTCCATTTGCATCACTGAGGAGGCCACTGAAATACCACGTTGTTTTTCAATATCCATCCAGTCGGATGAGGCATGACGTTCGGCTTTGCGAGATTTAACACTACCGGCAATTTGAATAGCCCCGGCAAATAACAACAGTTTTTCTGTGAGCGTGGTTTTACCCGCGTCAGGGTGAGAAATAATGGCAAAAGTGCGGCGTTTCGCCACCTCTTTGGTGATGAGGGCGTTCGACATGGATAGGTGAAAAAGAAGAAGTAAGCGGGATAAGCGCTAAAAATAGTTGAATCTACCTATTTTCGCTGATATTGCCCAAGGTGACAATGCACGCTCTTTATACCGGATGAGAAAATTTAGAAAAAAACCCAGTTTCCTCGGGGGAAGAAACTGGGTGAACGGAGTCTCTAACGATAGATTCGTTTAGGACTCAGTTCTAAAACCAGAGACCGCTTGTGACAAGCTGTTGGCTTGACCGCTAAGGCTAGCAGAGGCTGCAGCAGATTCAGACACCAGCGACGAGTTCTGTTGGGTTGTGGCCTCTAGCTGAGTAATGGCTACGCCAACTTGGTTAATACCGGTGTTTTGTTCATTAGCAGCGACTTTGATTTCACCAATAATGTCAGAGAGGTGTTGGACCTCGGTCACAATCTTATCCATGGCATTACCTGCGGTGCGTACTAATTCGCCCCCCGTATTGACACGATCTACGTTAGCCAAAATCAATTCACGAATTTCACGGGCAGATTGCGCGCTGCGTTGGGCTAAGGATCGCACCTCGCCCGCGACGACGGCAAAACCATGACCATGTTCATTGGCACGAGCGGCTTCAACGGCTGCATTCAAGGCCAAAATGTTAGTTTGGAAGGCAATGGAGTCAATGACACCCACAATATCGCTCATACGTTGTGAGCTGCTGTTGATGTCTTGCATGGTATCGACCACTTCCATCATGAGCTGACCGCCCTCGATGGCGGCTGCACGGGAAGTGCTAGCAATTTGGTCTGCTACATTACCCGCGTCGGCTGTTTGACGTACTGTGCTAGCTAGCTCTTCCATTGAGCTGGCTGTTTCTTGAATAGCGGCAGCCGCTTGTTCGGTCCTAGAGGCTAAATCTGAATTGCCGGCAGCAATTTGGGCTGAGGCCACTTTGACGGATTCGGCGGTAGATCGAATGCGACTGATGGTGTCGCTGATTTTGCTGACGAACGTATTAAAGGAATGCCCGACTTTGGATAGCTCATCGTTACCAGACTCATCTAGACGGCGTGTGAGGTCGCCCTCGCCAGAGGCAATGTCTTCTAGGGCATTTTGTAACCCTACCAGGCGTTGTAGTGTGCGGCGTACCGTTAGAGAGAGGACAATTACTGCCAAAATGATCATGATGAGGCTGGTCATCAAGGCTTGAGCAGCCATTTTGTTGAGGGCGCTGAGGGCATCGCCTTGGTGAGTGGCAATGACTAAATACCAATTGGTATTGGGTACTTGACGCACGTTCATCCAGAAATCTTCATTATTCACACTCGCATCAAAGGCAGAGCGACTTTGAGCTAAGGTATGTAAACCGATTTCATGCGTGGCGGGATAGTGGGTGGCAAAGTCTTTGAAGACTATGTCTTTGTGATGATGGGCAATGATTTGGCCGCGACTGTCTATCAGCATGGCATAGCTGTTGGGAGTCGGCTGTGTAGCCTGAATCATGGCAGAAACGTCCTCGATGCTGATATCGGAGGCCGCCACTGCAACTAATTGATCTTTATCGTCTTTAATGCCAGAGGCAATGGTCACAATCATTTGATTGGTATCGGTACTACGGTACGGGTCGGTCAGTATGGGGACAGTCGCCGACGCTGCTTGTATAAACCAAGGACGCGTGGTGGGATCAAAGTCGGGTGCCATGCGTACTACAGGTGAGTTCACAAAGCGCTTGTTAGCCCAGCCTAAATAGGAAGAAGTAAAATCACCCGATTGGCGGGCTTGATCTAAAACGGCTAAGGGGTAGTAACTAGAGGCGGCGGGCGCTAGAGCTTTCACAATGCTCTTTTTGTTTTGTAGCCAGCCGTCGATTTCGCCAGCAGTACCATTAATAACTAAGGTGGTTTTATCCATGGCCTCGGTGATAAATGCGCTACGTGCAGATTGGTAGTTTGCAAAAGCTAGGGTTAGCATTGCAATAAGTACGGTACACGTGGCAGCAAAAACCAGCTTGGTACGTATGGAGAGGTTCTTCATTCTTAAATACTTTTAAAAGCTTTAATGCATCAAAGACACAGTAACGGTCGTATTTAACAATTGTTTAGATTTTGTATCTTAAATAATACAATTAGATACAAATTAGCACCTAAAGAGAATCAGTCTCTTTAGGTGCTAATTGTTTTATAGCGGGAGGTTAGCTGAGGTTGCTAGGTGCTGTTCCTGAGCTACGACGGGGGCGTGCGTTTTGAGTAGAACGAGGGCGACGAGTGCTGTTTTTACGAGCAGCGGAGCCATCGCGACGTGGTCTAGAGGCCGGTGCAGGTTTTTCTGCAGGCTGGGTGGAAGGGTCGGGAGGGATGAAATCGGTAATTTCTATGGGCGAAATAGGACGCTTAATTAAGCGTTCGATGGCCTTGAGTAACTTGGTTTCTGTGGAGTCGACCAAGGATAAGGCTCGACCTTCGCTACCCGCGCGACCGGTACGACCAATGCGGTGAACGTAGTCTTCGGCAACCTGAGGTAATTCGAAGTTAATCACATACGGTAGTTGATCGATGTCTAGGCCGCGGGCAGCAATGTCAGTTGCGACCAACACCGCAATTTTACCGCTTTTAAAGCCAGCTAAGGCACGAGTACGAGCAGCTTGGCTTTTGTTGCCATGCAATGCTGCGGCGCTAAGACCGTCTTTGCTGAGTTTCTCTGCCAGACGGTTTGCACCGTGTTTGGTACGACAGAAAACCAGCACTTGGTGCCAACCGCTTTGACGAATAATGTGGCTCACCAAATCGCGTTTGTGGCGTTGTTCGGTTTGCACTAGCTCTTGAGTGATGAGCTCGGAGGTGGTATTGCGAGGAGCAACAGAAATTTCAACAGGATTACGTAACGAGCTGCGTGCTAGATCGCGAATTTCATCGGAAAAGGTAGCAGAGAACAGCAGGCTTTGGCGTTGTTCGGGCAATAGTTTCAAAATACGACGAATATCGCGGATAAAACCCATGTCCAGCATGCGGTCGGCTTCGTCCAGTACGATGGTTTCTACGCCACTGAGGTCAATGTTTTTCTGACCCACGTGATCCAACAAGCGACCGGGTGTGGCCACTACAATATCAACGGGCTGACGTAAGGCATTGATTTGGGGGTTGATGTTCACGCCACCAAATAGCACTAACGAACGCACTTTGGTGTGCTGGCTGTATAAACGCACGGACTCTTCAACCTGAGCCGCTAGCTCGCGAGTTGGAGTCAAAATCAATGCACGTGGACGACCAGCCGTTAGTTTTTTTAGGGGTTGCGTCAAAATTTGATGCAAGATGGGTAGGGTGAATCCAGCGGTTTTTCCTGTACCTGTTTGGGCTGCAGCTAAGACATCGCCACCATTGAGCACATGTGGAATGGCTTGGGCTTGGATCGGTGTCGGGGAGGTATAACCGCTGTCGTTAATAGCACGCAATAGGGGTTCTGCCAATGCTAATGAGGCAAAAGTAATGTTGTTGTTCAAGGTATTTCCAGCGACTAGCCTATTACTAAGGTAATACCAATCTAGGCTGACAGAATGAGGTTGAAGGCGAAGATGCCATACAGGGTAAGAAGACCCGTAAGAGAAACGTAATGATTGGTGTGTTACGCAAATCAGATATTATAGCGTTAAACGCTTAATTTTACAGGAAGTGATTATGAAGATTTATTTGCGTTGGCTAGGCCTAAGTCTGGTGGCGCTGTTCTTAAGTGGTTGTGGTTATAACGAAATCCAACGCTTGGATGAGCAGGTTAAAGCCACTTGGTCGCAAACGTTGAATCAGTACGAGCGCCGCGCTGACTTGGTACCCAAACTAGTCAGTTCGGTGAATGCGTATATGGTCAATGAACGTACCTTATTAACCGATGTGACCGAGGCCCGTGCCAAAGTTGGCCAAATCAATATCAATGTCGAGGATTTGGATAATCCCGAGTTGATGCGTCGTTTTTCTCAAGCGCAAGGCGAATTGTCATCGTCCTTGTCGCGTTTATTAGCCGTATCGGAAAACTATCCACAGTTAAAAAGTGATGGGTTGTTTCGTGACCTGATGACGCAGCTAGAGGGAACAGAAAACCGAATTGCTACCGAGCGAGGTCGATTTGTGCAGGCGGTGCAAGCGTACAACTCGTTTATACGTCAATTCCCGACGGTGATTACCGCTAAGGTTTTGGGTTACGGGGTGAAGGATAATTATGGTGTAGAGCGTCAAGACGAGATTACGCGTAACCCAGAGGTTCGCTTTGATTTACCGACTACTAGCCAAGGCGCACAGTAACTAATACAAGGAAGGGGTATGAGTACCATTAGGCCACGTCTTCAAGGGCGTTTAGTAGGAATATACGTGTTGTGCTTGGCGCTGTTGAGTGCGTGTTGGAGCCTAAGCGTGTGGGCTCAAACTCCTCCTATTCCCACGTTGGATAGCTGGGTGGTGGATACAACACAGACCTTTTCACCTGCACAAAAACAGGCGCTAGAGCAGCGTTTGCAACAATTAGAGCAAAGCAAAGGGGCTCAGATTTTTGTGCTGTTGGTGCCAACGACCCAGCCCGAGTCCATTGATGAGTACACCCGTCGTGTGTATGACGCGTGGCAGTTGGGTAGAGAAAAGGTGGATGATGGCATTTTATTGGTGGTAGCTAAAGACGACAGGCGTTTGCGTATCGAGGTGGGTTATGGCCTAGAAGGAGCCGTTACCGATTTACAGGCTGGGCGTATTATTCGCGAATTTATTACCCCGTATTTTGCTCAGGATGAGTACGTGGCGGGTATTGATTCGGGGGTGACGCAACTGATTGCTTTGGTTCAAGGCGAGGAATTACCCCCACCGGCAGAGGGCACAGAGGCATGGGGGAGCGACGAGCCACCCATCGCTATGTTATTGCCGCTGATCTTTTTCTCGTGGATTTTACCGCCAGTAGCTGCTGCCTTGGTCACGGCTATCTTCACGTTTTTTGCCTTTGGTAGTGTCGTTATTTCCCTATTTTGCGTGATTGCCGCGGTGGTGATTTCCTTTATTGGACGCTTTTTGGGACCGCGAGCGCGAGGTAATCTTAGCCAAGCCTCTAAACGAGGTGGCGCCTTAGGCGGACTAGGTGGTTTTGCCGGAGGACGTCATCGCGGCGGTGGTGGGTTTGGCGGTGGCGGCTTTGGTGGCGGTGGATTTGGCGGTGGCGGCGGCGGTGGTAGTGGCGGCGGTGGCGCATCGGGTAGTTGGTAACAGGAGACAGCATGAACAGCTCATGGAAAAAAATTACAGGCTATACCGCTTTGCACGGGCATTGGTTACGTCGTCGTCATTTTGATGAGGAACTGTTGGCGCATGTGGCAGAGCGAATTAAAAAATCAGAGCAATCCCATACAGGTGAGCTGGTATTAGTTGTCGAGGCCGTGATGCCTAGTCACGAGCCAGACCCTACGCTGCGAGCCTTAGAGGTTTTTGGCCGGCTGCGTATTTGGGATACGCCACTGAATAGTGGCGTGCTGTTGTATATTGCCCTCGACCAACGGGCCATAGAAATCATTGCAGATCGTGGTATTACGGCTGAAAACGAGCAATGGCAGCAGGTATGTACACGTTTGCAACAATATTTTAAACGGGCTGACTATATAGAAGGTCTGTTTGATGCCGTTGATGAGATAGAGCGCATTCTACAAATACATGCTCCGGTCGGAGATATTCAGGCCGATGTTTTGCCTAACGAACCCGTCATTATTTAACTATGTGGAAAAAAACAGCGGACTTAGCACCGTATTGGTTGCTAGAGGCCATACGTTTAAAAGAAAGTCAGTGGGGCCCTATCGAGGATGCGGTCGAAGTCCGACGTGCTGTGGCCGCCGATGGCAGTCTAGAGCAGCGTTTGTTAATGCGGGCTCAGTTACTTAGTGCTCGCCAAGGTTGGGATGCGCAGCTGCAATCCATGTGGCGTTGGATGCGTTGGAGCCTATTCGGTATTTGCGTCGCCTTTGTGCTGTTGGGGGTTGGGGCAGCCTTAGGTGCATTGACCACTACTGATGGGCGCGTCAATGTGCTGTGGGCGTTGTTAACGTTGTTAGCCGTGCCTTCACTCAGCTTGCTTTTGTGGTTGGTGACTTTGGTGCTGCCCCGTCGAGATGTACGTTCAGGATTAGGCATTAGTCAATTGTGGTTGGGGTTGAGTCGTCGTTTGGTAAAAGG
>CANQRK010000078.1 GCA_947626245.1 uncultured Paenalcaligenes sp.
GGCGTCATTAATATCATTACGCGCAAAGTTACCGAAGAGTGGACCGGTACCGTTTCCGTTGACTACACCAAATCGGTTAATGACATCAGCAGCGATGGGCAAAATGCAAACTTCTTCATTACGGGCCCCATTATCCAAGACCGATTGGGCCTACGCGTCAACGGCTCTTACATTGGTAACGATGAAAGTGATTTCCAAGGCGGTAGCGACAGCGCTGCTAGCTGGCCTGAAACCAAACGCAGAAATGGCGGAGCGGAATTAGTCTTTACCCCCAACAGTGACAATACAATTACTCTAGGGGTACAAGCGGCTAAACAAGAAACCACCTCTACCCCAGGTAAAAGTGTTCCTTTATTAGATAGCCAAGGCCGCCCAAACACCGGCAGCACTTACGACTTCAAAAAGAACGTCTATACCTTGAGCCACGAAGGTCACTATGGTGATCTCTGGACAAATACCTACTTCCAGCACGATGTCTCTGAAAAAGTCCAAGACTTAAAGAAAAAAGAAAAAATTTCGGTGTTAAATTCCCAAGCCAATTACTTGTTGGGTAGTAAACACATGCTGACCTTCGGCGCTCAGTACAAATACGAAGACTACACCAACGAAACCAACGGTTTAATTTCCGCCGGTTTACCTGGTGCTGTTAGTAATGTAAATCGCTGGATTGGCGCGATCTTTGCCGAAGCTGAATGGGCATTGCACGATGACTTCACGCTAACCACCGGCTTGCGTTATAACCGCGACGAGCTATTTGGCGGACACCTCTCACCACGAATTTATGGTGTCTATCACTACACCCCCACCCTTTCATTTAAGGGCGGGATTTCGACGGGCTATATGCAACCGTCATTAAGCCAAGCAACCGAAGGCTTTGGTGCAACCACAGGTGGTGGAGGTTCTCCCGCACCGCACTCTCGTGCTATCAATATTGGTAACCCCAATTTGAAACCAGAAACCAGTACCAACTACGAGCTAGGTATGGTTTTCAATGATGTGGATTTAGGCTTGAACTCTAGCGTCATGCTGTTCCACACCCAATTCAAAGATAAAATTGCCGAAGACAGATTATGTGAAAGCCCCAATGGCGACCGCCAAGATGCTTCCACTTGGAATTGCCCCTTTGGTGGTAACACCTACTTTTTTGTAGGAACGTACAGAAACATCAACAAAGCCATGATGCAAGGGGTAGAGGCGACGTTAGACTACGACCTAACCCCCACCGTGGGTCTAAGCGCTAGCTATACGTTTACACACTCAGAGCAACAATCGGGTGAGTTCAAAGGCCAACCCTTAAATAAAATCCCTAAACACATGGTGAATATGCAAGTGGATTGGGATGCGACCGACAAGGTTAAACTCTGGGCTCAAGGGACACTACGTGGTCGTACTTCCGATTACATGGGGCGTACCTCGATGTCTTCGGGTACACCTGGCTACACCTTATATGATATGGGTGTGTCCTATCAGCTCAACAAACAAGTTAAGCTCAAAGCCAACCTCTATAACGTAGGTAACAAGAAAATCACCAACGATTCATACGGTGTGGTCTTAGATGGCCGTAAAATCATTGCCGGTTTAACGGTTAATTTCTAATACGTCCCAAGCCACCTACACGGTGGCTTTTTTCTTGGGAGGCTGAGAGACAAAGGGATTGTTTTTAATATAAAAACGCAACGGAGCCTGCGCCCACTCCTTGGCATAATCCACACCGATACGCGCACTACTCTCTATGCACTCTTCTGATTTTAAAGGGGTATCTAATAGATATAACTGTGAGCCACACATATCCTGCCCATTATCGGTGCGATCTATGGCCAAGGCTTTCGTTAAACGACCGGGTCCATGAGTAGGCAAATCAATACCTTCAACTGGCTCTACTGCACGCAACAACACGGCAGACCCATTACCTACTGGTCCAGTCACTACGTTTAAACAGTGGTGCATGCCATAAATTAAATACACATACGCATAGCCCGGTTCACCAAACATAATTTGAGTCCGTGGGGTGATTCCCTTAGAGGAGTGCGCCGCTAAATCATGGGCTCCTAAATAGGCCTCCGTTTCTACAATACGTCCCATGCGCTTGGGATATCCTGGTTTGGCCACCACCAAGGTTTTACCCAATAAACGCCGCGCGACCTGCGCACAATCCGGATCTGCATAAAAATCACGTAAAAGCATCGACGACCTCCTCTTTTCCCTGGCTCTCTGATTAAACTACTGTAGCCTTTTTCTTAGTCCTTGCCTTAGAAGTTTCTTATTGTTATAATCATTTTTTGTGGCGCAATGGCAGAGAGGTTATGCACCGGATTGCAAATCCGTGTAGATCGGTTCGATTCCGGTTTGCGCCTCCAAAGATTTCAAAGGCTTAGGTATTTTTACCTAGGCCTTTTTTGCGTCTACAGCAGCCATACCTCTAATACAGGGAGAGCTCCTGAGCCGGGCGTTGTACACGGACGAACGATTCAGCGCGGAGCGAACGAAGTGAGTGAGCACTGCTTAGTGAGACCGTGAACAACGCACGACCAACAGAAGCAACCGTTATCGGAGACATAGCCTCCTCGTACAGGAGCGAACATCGAGGGTATGGTCCTCCTCATACAAGGTGGTCTGTTTATCCAGCTATAAGTGTTCTACAATCAAAGGAGTTATTTGACTCTTTTCAGCACTTTATGACCAAGCCATCTGAATTCTATTTCCCGTGCCCACGCACCATTAGCTACTGCACCCAATGTGCGAACCCATTAGCTCGCATTATTCCCCCAGACGACAACCGCGTGCGCGACGTATGTTTGCAATGCGGGGCCGTGCATTATCAAAACCCACGTAACGTAGTTGGTATTGTGCCTATCTGGGAAAATAAAATTCTGCTTTGTCGTCGTGCTATCGAGCCCCGCTTTGACACATGGACCCTGCCTGCAGGCTTTATGGAACTAAAAGAAAGTACTAGCGAAGGCGCCTTGCGCGAAGCCGATGAAGAAGCCGGTATTGCCGGTCTAGAGCTAGGTCCTCTTTTTACCGTGATTGATGTTCCTGAAGCCAACCAAGTCCATATTTATTACTTAGCTCAGGTAACGGACCCAGCCTTAAACCCTGGTCCTGAGTCTCTAGAGGCGGCCTATTTTGAGTTCAATGACATCCCTTGGGATAATCTGTCTTTCCGTACAGTCAGCACCACTATCGAACACTACCTCAAAGACCGTGAAAATGGCCAGTTTGGTATTCACCAATACAGTCTTAGTCACAATTCCTAATGCTCTTGTTTCAAAACCATGCCTTTGATTTCTATTCCTTGGCTTGAGCACGACACGCCCTTTCCTCCGGTAGAAATGGCTCTGAGTAATGGATTGGTTGCCGCCGGCGGGGATCTCTCTATTTCCCGCCTCCTAACGGCTTATGAGCATGGACTCTTTCCTTGGTACAACCAAGGCGAGCCGATTTTATGGTGGTCTCCCGACCCCCGTACCGTTCTATCCTGCGATCAATTCAAGCAGTCTTCATCCTTTGCCAAACTCTGCCGTCAAATAGCAAGAGCTGAATTTAGCCCTACCCCCACATTTCGTATCACCACAAACGTGGCCTTTTTACAGGTGATTCAGCTGTGCGCCCAAACTCGCCAGCACAAAGAAGGCACATGGATTTCCCCCGACATCATTCATGCCTATTACAACCTGCATTTAATTCAGCATGCCCATAGCATCGAAGTCTGGCAGGGTAACACCTTGGTGGGGGGGCTATACGGTGTACAACTGGGGCGTTTTTTTTATGGCGAGTCCATGTTTAGTCTAGTCAGTAATGCGAGTAAAATTGCCTTGTACTACCTTACGCGCTATTTAATGGCAGAGCATCACATTCATTACATAGACTGCCAACAAGACACTCCCCATTTGCTAAGCCTAGGAGCACGAACCATAGCGCGCACCGACTTTACTCAATTACTGAAAAAGTTAACCAGTGCTGACACAACGGCGTGGGGCCAAGGCCAATTGTGTGCACAAGGAAAACTACATCCTCTAGCGGCTCATTAAGGAGGTCGTATGGGTTTTATCAAACCAAACTTACCCACCTCTATTCAGCTTTATCTAACCGCTAGCTATCCCTGTAGCTACTTGCCGGGACAGCGTGCGCGCTCTTTGGTTGCTGCCCCATCCCATTTGATCACCCAACAAACCTACCCCTCTTTAATTGAATCGGGGTTTAGACGTAGTGGCACCTTTACCTACCGACCTCATTGTGATCAATGTCAGGCGTGTATGCCCATTCGGGTCGATATAGCACACTTTCATCCCAGCCGTGGCCAACGTCGTTCGCTCAAACGCTTTGCTCACTTGAGCACCTATAAAAAACCCTTAGCCTGGAATGATGAGCACTATGCGTTATATAGGCAATATCAAGCCGTACGTCATTCCGGCTCTGAAATGGACAGTGACGATAAATCACAATACATGGATTTTTTACTAACCAGTCAGGTGAGCTCCTACCTGATTGAGTTTCGTGATAAAAAACAGCTCGTAATGGTAGCCTTGGTGGATGAGCTTCCCACTGGTTTATCGGCGGTCTATACGTTTTTTGATCCTGCCATTTCTGGCCTAGGAACCTATAGCATTCTGTGGCAAATCCACTATTGCCAACAAAATCAACTGGATTGGCTTTATTTAGGCTATTGGATCGAACAAAGTCGTAAAATGTCCTATAAAACCCAATTTGCCCCTTATCAACTCTTTTCCCATGGCCAATGGATTGTGCCGCCTGCCTAATATGTCCTTACTTCTTCATACCTACGGCTTAATACGTCCTTTGTTGTTCAAACTGGATGCCGAACACACTCACGAGCTCACCTTAAAGTACTTGGACCGCGTCCACCAATTGGCAGCGCCTTTACTCAAGCAAGACCTACAACTCCCCACTCAGCTCATGGGGCTAAACCTGAAAAACCCCGTGGGTTTGGCCGCAGGTTTAGATAAAAATGGTGCTCATATCGATGCTCTGGGTACGCTGGGCTTTGGTTTTGTCGAGGTCGGTACGGTGACTCCATTAGCACAGGCTGGCAACCCAAAACCCCGTTTGTTTCGCATCCCTGCCAAACAAAGCCTAATCAATCGGTTTGGGTTTAACAACGAGGGCCTGGATCAGTTTATTCATAACGTTAAACAAAGCCAGTGGCACCGACAAGGGGGGATTTTAGGGCTCAATATTGGTAAAAATGCAGCAACGCCTATCGAAGAGGCCACTAGCGACTACATCAAAGGACTTGATGGGGTTTATGCACATGCCGATTATGTCACCATCAATATCTCTTCACCCAACACCCAAAACCTGCGAGCTCTTCAAGCAGAAGACGAGCTAATTCAATTACTTAGCTCTCTTAATGAACGTCGCATTGCGCTCCAAGAGCAACACCAACGCTATGTGCCCATTGCAGTTAAAATCGCTCCCGATTTAGACCAGGCACAAATAGATAGCATTGCCCATGCCGTACAGCACTGTCAGATAGATGGCATTATTTCGACTAACACCACGCTAACACGCGATGCCGTCATGGGTCAGCCTCATGCCCAAGAACAAGGCGGTTTATCCGGCCCTCCGGTACACGAACTGTCTCTGCTAGTCTTACGTCGTTTACGCGAACAACTGGGTCCTGACTACCCGTTAATTGGCGTGGGTGGCATTCATTCTGGTATCCAAGCCGTAGAAAAAATTCAGGCGGGTGCTAATGCCATTCAGCTTTACACCGGTCTCATTTACAAAGGCCCTTTGCTTATACGCGACTGCGTAGACGCGATTCGTAATTTCTCAGTCTAAGCCTATCAAAAAAGCCCTTAGCATGACGCTAAGGGCTATAAAAAACAACACACCACACAGGAATGGTATAGATACGTTGTGACCTATACCAAGTATTACTTTGATGGTACTACCCCTAGTACATCAAAGTAATTCGACACTAAAGCCTATTGTTTACGGGCTCTAGCAATATTCTTGTCTACGACTTCAGCAGCTTGTTCTGCCGTTTTAAATGCGGCACCCGCTGCGGCACTGACGTTCGCTTCGTGCAAATCAGCCGCCTGACGTGACGCTTTTAAAATTGTATCAGTTACATTGCTACTTGCAACTAGTCCGGCCTTTAATAATGCAACACCACCCTCACTACCTGTAGGTGAATATTTAGCAATTTGCTCTACTAACTCGACCGCTTGCTGCTGATTGTCTGCGATTTGTTTCTCTGCTAACTGGCTAATTTGCTTCTGCATATCGCTAAAAATGCCGTACACACTCTTGCTGTAGTTCAGTGCTTTTTCTGCTGAAGGTTTTGCGACGTCATTGACCAAAGTGGCCGCCTGCTGGACATCTTGCACACCAGAGATCTGTTGGGACTTAGCGGAAATATCATCTAGCGAGCTTTTGAAAAGATCAATATTTAAATTAACTAGCTTTTCAAAACCTGAAAATAAGTGATTTTGCGCAGTGATCACATTTTCCAAATTACGCTGTTGCTTCTCGATGAACTGTTGGGTAGATACACTCATGGTACGTCCTTAACGTTGGTTTCTAAAAGAAAAACGACTATGAAGGTTTGACCTGCCTACTACACCTTTAGGTTCACCTTCATGTTGCAGTGCAACAATTTCATTTTACTGATTCTCTAGTGAATAGCAAGTAATTGACTTCATTGATTATTTATTCGTAGTAGATCTACCTCAAGGTAAAAAAATAGCAGGAGGTGCCTAGAACACTTCCTGCTGTTTTTTTGAAACTAGGGTTCAAAGCCTAATCCCAACGAGATGTGTTGGGCCGTGTCCTGCAAGGCAGGTATCCATGAGTCCCTCAAACGCTCAGCTGGCGCTGACAAAGACAAACCTGCAACCAAAGTTCCCGTATCGTCATAGATGCCCGCAGCAATACAACGCACCCCTAACTCTAATTCCTCGTTGTCACGGGCGTAGCCATGACGACGTACCAAAGCCAATTCATTTTCTAATTCTGTCATTTGGGTGATGCTATTACGTGTATTGCCCGCTAAACCAGTACGCATCACATAGGCTCGGACTTGACGTGCATCTAATTCGGATAAAAACAACTTGCCACTAGAGGTCAAATGCAGGGGTGCATGTCCGCCTATGGCACGCACTACTTGCATACCCGACGTTTCACTCCATGCACGCTCTACATACACAATTTCGTCGCCTTGGCGCAAGGCCAAGTTAACCGTCTGCCCCGTTGTTTTATGTAATTCGCGCATGGCTTCGATGGCAACGGTACGCACATTAAGGCGCCCTTTCACCAATGAGCCCAGCTCTAACAGACGCATCCCCAAGCGGTAGACTCCACTATCCACTCGCTCTACATACCGCCCTACGACCAAATCATTTAAAATTCGATGAGCAGTAGAAGTATGCAAGCCCGTCGCTTTGGCTAGATCTTTCAGTGCCACGGGCTCAGACTGACGTGCTAACTCGTCTAACAGACGCATCGCACGCTCTAACACCTGAATGGTGATTAAACCGGAATTCAAACTTGTAGTGGGCATAACCGTATCACACGAAAAAAAGTCTATAGACAGCACCGTATGGCGCATTGCAACATTTCCATGTTATGAAACTTCCCACTACATGACAAGAGCTGCTTTAGTCTAATGCCGTTAACTTGCCACCTAAACGCTGTACTTCGGCACGCAAAAAGGCCAAAGCCTCGGCGCAGGCTTGGGGCTCACCCTTGACGCCTAGCTCGATATGGGAGCGTTGCTGGTTATCGCCCACACTAGGTAAACTAAAAGCTTTAACCCCCTGCCACTGTTGCTCTAATTGTTCTAAAGCAGGCGTAATTCGGGACTCCGGTAGAGAAAAAGCCAAAAAAGAGTATTCTGTTTGTACCTCTTGGTGATGCAAATGTGCATAACGATTATCTAATGTCCACTCCATCATCGGCCAAGCCATCACAGGAAAACCCGGCATAAAAGTATGGTTACGAATGAAGAAGCCAGGAATTTTATTATAAGGATTGGGCACAATATCGGCCCCCACTGGAAATACACCCATCTGTAGGCGTTGCTGATTTTCTGTCGTGGACATATCTACCGCCTGACCTTTGGCTTGATCCTGCGTCCGCTCTGTAATTAGGGCTGCGGCCTCGGGGTGCAAGGCAAGCTCTATACCCAATGCTCGTGCTGCTGCCTGTCGCGTTTGATCATCAGGGGTCGCTCCTATACCGCCACAGCTAAATACAATGTCATCCGTAGCAAAGCTTTGCGTAAGCACATACTCAATATCGGCAGGATCATCCGAGATAATTTGAGCACTATGCAAAGGCAATCCCCGTGCTTTTAATAAACCGACCAAATGAGAAAAATGTTTGTCCTCACGTCGGCCTGATAAAATTTCATCACCAATAATAATCAAACGAATCCGGGGTTGACTCATTACAGCATCCTTATAAGGGGGTTAACTCGTTAGTTTGAGACGATACCTCGGCACGTAACTCGGCCAAGGCCGCCAAATTAAAATGGGCAAACACCAACGCTGAAAACACGGGCAATACAATCCATGCTGGCGGCAATAAATTTAGCAAGGCCAGCACCCCACCCATCAGCCAGTATTCTTTGTTATGACGTGCCAATAGAATTTTACGTTCAGAGGGGCTGGCATGCTCTACCACCGAATCCACCCGCAATAAACGCGTAAAAGCAAATGCCCACCAAAAAATAGGCAAAACCAAAGCCAAAGGAGCAATGAGCCAGAGCGGCAAGGTCAACAGCCACCCCACCACAAACAACACACCCACCCAAACCGCATTCCACACGCTATAACTAAATGCAAATTTACCCTGTTTATGCAGAGGTTGCACCTGCTTGTTCTGCACAAAGGCCAACACAATAGGCATAACCAACACAGCAGATACAATCAAGCCCGCAATACCGGCTAAAGGTAACAGAGCCGCGGCGGCAAGTAAGGGCACAATCACAAACTGTAGCGCAAACAACCCTGCCGCCAACACCCAAAAGTCCGGTTGCTCGCTAAGCACACCCCACTGCGTTAACCACAGAGCAATCTGCTCTTTTAAGGGAGTCCAAAAAAACCAAAGTAATAAGATGGCTCCCAAAATAGCGACGAAAAAAGGCATGACCAAAGCGGCTAGCATACGAGGATGCAACTGAGAAACCACGGCGCGGCTAAAAGCCACCCGTACCCGCTGCCACGGCGTTGAAGAGAAAGAGGGTTGAGTAATAGAATACATACGTTTAAGTATTAATTTGGCATAATCAAAGCACTTGTTTTGATTTTAAGGTGAAACCGTGCTTTATCCAGAAAAAAATCATTCAGAACTGATACAGCAACTCGCTGCGCTGTCTGACAATCAGTTAGTTATCGTTTGCTATTGCGCTGCTTGGTGTAAAACCTGTACGAGTTTTGAGCCCCAGTTAATCGAGCTTGAGCAACGCTACCCTCAACATCTATTTGTTTGGGTAGACATCGAGGAACATGAAGAGCTCTTAATTGATGAAGACATCGAGGATTTCCCCACCGT
>CANQRK010000079.1 GCA_947626245.1 uncultured Paenalcaligenes sp.
TGTACGAGGGGGCCATGCCCCCTCGCACATTAGTTGTTGCTGGCTTGTTTGACTAACGCATCAGCGACGGTAATGGTGTCTTGGTAGCTGTTGGTGTAGGACGGAGAGGTAACGTATTTTCCGTCTACAGCCAAACTAGGTGTGCCTTGGATCTGATAGAGGCGCACTAAGTCATTGGCGCGATTGGCTTTGGTTTTTACACCAAAGGAGTCAAAAGTGCTGTCAAATTTCTCGGCACTAATCCCTTGTTCTTCGGCCCATTTACGTAAGGCATTTTTATCGAATAATGCGCGCTTTTCTTGGTGAATTGCGTTAAAAAGCTTGGGGTGTAGATCGAGGCGATCTAATGATTCAAATACAAAATAAGAGCGCTGCAAATCACCCATGCCGGCATTAAAGGCAACGGGTACGCGTTTCAGAACCACATTATCGTCTAGGCTTTCTGACCAGCTGGCTACCATGGGTTCCATGACGGCACAGTGTGGGCAGCTATAAGCAAAAAACTCGAGCACTTCTACTTTGCCTACGCTATCACTGGGCACGGCTTGGCCTAGAGTGACATAGGAGTTAGGGCTAGGTGCTTGGGCCATCGCCAAAGGGCTAATCAATACGCTAGCAGCCAAAGTGGCGCTTGCAGCTAAACGACTAAAAAGAGATAAATAGGACATAAGTAGGATTCCAGTCTTGCTAATAGTCTGTCTTAGACTAGGGACGTACCACAGAAGTTTCAATTTTTTCTCGTCCCAGTACAGAACGAGCTTGATTCATTTGGTCTAGACCTGCAAAGGGGCCGACACGCACACGATTAATTGTGCCATTTTCGTAAGGCGCCGGTTGGACAGCAACATCTAGACCTAAGAGCAAAATACGTGCCCGCATCGCTTCGGCATCGGTAACTGATCTAAACGCACCGGCTTGCAAGTAATAGGTAGCAGGAGCCGCTGCACGTGCTGGCGCACTGGCGGTTGGTGCAGAGCGAGTCGTGTTATGGGGATTAGGCAATTGGGCAATGAGATTACCTAGACTGTCTGGTGCACTAGGAGCAGGCGTGACAGGAGTAGGCAGGGCAGGCGGTCTAGTCCCCGTGATGGGGCTAGGAAGCGAGCGCAGCTCTTCGAGCTGCTCCGCTATTTGGGTCTCTTTGCCAGAAAACAGTGAGCCATCTAAGGCAGGCAAGTTGCCGTACAAGCCAGCATTGGGATCAGGCGCATGGCGTACATCCGGCAGCAAAATTTGCTCGGAACTGTAGCCGGCCTTGTCCATAAAGGGCATGGGCGCCTGATTAATATACAGTGCTACAGCCACTGCAGCGGCTAACCCTATAACTAAACCGATAACAATGCCAGAGAACAGGCCTCCGGATTTAGTTTGGGTGGATGATTTACGTTGGGTGGCCATAGGGTACCTAAACTACATTTTTTCAGGAGCGCTGACGCCCAACTTGGCTAAACCATTGGCAATAACCTGAGCCGTAGCAGCGGCCAAGGCGGCACGAGCAAATTTGAGCGGCTCATTTTCTACCATGACGCGCTCGCTGTTGTACCACGTGTGGAAGTCAGCTGCGCAGTCGCGTAACCAGAAGGCCACTTGATGGGGGGCGAGGTCTTTGGCAGCTTGGCTAAGCATAGCGGGGTATTCGGCCAAGCGTTGTAACAGTTTGAGTTCGCTAGGGGCGGTGAGCAGGCTGAAATCGGCTTGTGCCAGTTGGTCGTGTTGAGCGCCGACTTGACGTAGTACCGAGTGGGTACGGGCGTGGGCGTATTGAATGTAATACACCGGGTTTTCTTCGCTTTTTGATAAGGCCAGATCAATATCGAACACAAATTCGGAGTCAGCACGACGGCTGACTAGGAAAAAGCGCACTGCATCTAGGCCCACCCAGTCAACGAGTTCACGCAGCGTGACATAGCTGCCAGCGCGTTTGGAAATTTTGACTTCCTCACCACCTCGCATGACTTTGACCATGCTGTGCAGCACATAAGCAGGGTAGTCGGCGGGAATGCCTAGGTTTAGCCCTTGGAGGCCGGCGCGCACTCGTGCAATGGTGCCGTGGTGATCAGTACCTTGGATATTAATGGCATGTTTAAAACCACGTTCCCATTTGGAGACATGATAGGCCACATCCGGTACAAAGTAGGTGTAGCCGCCCTCGCGCTTGCGCATAACGCGGTCTTTGTCGTCACCGGTGTTGAGCTCGGTGGTACGTAGCCAGAGAGCGCCTTCTGACTCGTAGGTGTGACCGGCATCAGTAAGGGCTTTGACGACGGCATCAACACCACCATCGGTGTAAAGCGAGCTTTCTAGGTAGTAATTATCAAAGACTAGGTTAAAGGCTTTGAGGTCTAAGTCTTGCTCGTTACGTAGATAGGTGACGGCAAAGCGACGGATATCGTCTAGGTTGTCTAGGTCGCCACTACCTACTACGGGCTCGCCATCGGCGGCAGCAACGGTTTTGTTGGCTAAGTAGTCTTTGGCGATTTCCATAATGTAATCGCCTTTGTAGCCATCGGCGGGGAAGTCAGCGCTATCGGGCTCGATGCCTTTGGCGCGTGCTTGGACGCTAATGGCAAGGTTTTCAATTTGATTACCGGCGTCGTTGTAGTAGAACTCGCGGCTGACATCGTAGCCTTGGCTGCTAAATAGGCGGCAAAGCGCATCGCCTAGGGCAGCTTGACGTGCATGACCTACGTGCAACGGACCGGTTGGGTTGGCTGAGACAAATTCGACCATCAGTTTGTTGTCGGTGGCAGTGGCATCACCAAACAGCGCACCCTGATCAAAAATAGGGGCGAGTACGGCTTGGTGAGCGGCTTGGGTCAAGCGAAAGTTAATAAAACCTGGGCCAGCAATTTCAGCAGATTCAATCAGGTCTTGGGCGTCTGAGTGGGCCAAGACATAGTCCACAATGCCTTGGGCGAGTTCGCGCGGATTGCGCTTGGCGGGTTTGGCCAACTGCATGGCGACGTTCGTTGCTACATCACCATGAGCAGCGACTTTAGGGCGCTCTAGGGTGATAGTAGGAGTCGCATCGGGAACTAAGGATTGGACGGCTGCCGTTAAGAGGGCGCTGAGCTGTTGTTGTTGCTGAGCAAGCATAGGTATTTTGAGTGAAGATAAGCGAAAATAAGGGCGAGCAAGGTGAAAGGAGTACCAGCTCAAACCCACACAATAAGGCTTACATAATAACGTGAATTGCGTTGAAATTCCTCTTTTGGTGCTTTTGTTAGTGTGGAGACCAATTTAAAGTTTGATCTAACCAACGGTAATAGGCATTTAAATCCACCTTGGCTTTTTGGTTGTGAATACGTTCGGCCTCGTTAAGCTCGAAGGATAAAAAAGCCTGTACTTGCTGACGCGCCTGCCGTCCTAAGGTGGGGTGGGCACTTTGACTGATCCCGATACCCGAGAAAAAGGGCGGATCTAGGTGCTCTATGGTCCTATCTTGTGCTAGGGGTGAGCTCTCATCGTGTAGATAGGAGGTGGTGCTAGGGGCAAGAGTAGGTGTGTGAAAACTCAGTCCTTGTGCTTTGGCTTGCCACAGTAACCAGTGCAGACTGACGTGGCTAAGTGGTTGTGTGGATTCGTTCATAGACGCATAACCGCCACCTAGATCACCATGCGCACCTACCAAGCCAATTTCCTCCCGGTTAGTGCCCGAGCCTATTAACAATGCAGGAAACAACGAACGGTATTCATGCAGCGCAACGGCATGGCCTACCCATTGCCATAGAGGGGCGACGCTGAAATCATAAAGGTGGTTGCGACTGCCCAAAATACCGATTTGCGCCACACTATCTAACAGCCCCATAAAACGGGGTTGGATACAGGCTTGAATATGTTGACCATAAGAATCCGTAGTACTAAATAAACCGTTATGGGTATGTTGAATAATTTGGTTGGCAAAATGGCGAGCTAGCGCTGCTCCACGAGAAAAACCAATAATATCAATGGGAATAGGGGTGGTGGTCTGAGGTTGATTTTGTAGGTAGTTCAGAAGATTGTGCCAATGGTGTTGCACAATGCGGTCAGCAGAGTACGCCACCATGGCATCCCACGTAAGCTCGTCGGCTTGACCGGGACCGGCTTGATAAAAGCTGTGGTCTGCACTGAGTTGATGCAGTTGGTGTACCACACCACCGCTGCGCTCATCGTAACGCGTGCCATCAAAAGCAAACAGCAGTAGCCCCCATGGGTCGGTGTGATTCAGTGGTTGTTGTCTAGCGTAGCCGTATAGTTGGCTGCTAGGGTTTGGTCCTAGCGGATCGGGCTCTAGGTATTGGCCCGACTCAGGCAAGTAGGTACGTAGCAAATTATCGTGCCAGCCAGTGGCCAAATCATAATACTGTCCACTACGTCGTAAATGAAAATCGATATCCCCAACAATGTGGTGTGCGGCACCAAATACATCGTAGGAGGCTTGCCAGCGTAAGCGTTGTTGAGCATCGCTGATGGCATGTGCTGCGCCTAAATGGTCGCTGTGTATAACTAAGAGCTCACCCTGTGATTGATTTTGATAATCAATCAGTGCGATAGGGTGGTCATGCCAGTAGATATAACGTCTAGAGACGGGGTGAGCCGCATGAATAGGGAGTTTGGCCTCAAAGGGGGCGCTAAACTCGGCGACCAGTTTTTTATCATGGTACAAAAATAGTTGTTGAGTAGCCTGTGGATAATGTTGTGCATAAACCCGAAAACCCGCTGAATTATGTTGGTTTTTTTGGCGTATTTTTTGACCGTCAAGCACAACATCTAGTCTACGTAATGGGTTATAGCGCAGTATGTAGTGTTGAGCCGCGTTTTTATAACTACGTGCTAAACCGGAGGCATCTCGTTCTATGTGTGGCCCAGTTAACTGGTTAAAGGACCGTAAATTGCCGTCATTTTCCCAAGCAAATTGTTGAGTCGTTGTGGGGGCATAGATGGCTTCAATTTGTTGGTTTTTGTTGTAACTAAGGTGGTGCTGCAAAGGAGCACTGTCGTGGGCATGGTGTGATTGTTGGCGCTGTAATCCGATTAAACCCTGTGGGTTTTTGAGTAAAAGCTGTTGGCCCCAAAGACGCTCGGTCTGCCCCCATGCTAACCAATGTAGGGCTGGGGTCGCGTACTCAAGGCGCACTAGGCCATTGCCAAAGCGTAGCCCACCAGAGATGTGCTGTGCGACTGGCTGAGTCAATCCTGCCTCATTAGTCCATGTAATGCTGTCTAGTTGTTGCTGCTTCCAGTGGTAATGTAGGCTGCCGCCCTCGGGAAGTCGGTGATGAATTAAACGATGTTGAGCATCGTACTCAAAGTGCTCCTGATAATGCCACTGATGCGTGGTGTTGTGCTGAGGAGGCTGAAAGCGACGCTGAATCTGTCTGGAGCGCAATTGTCCTGTGGGTGTGTAGTGCAGTGTTTCGTCTTCGGTAGGGTGTTGAATATGTAATTGTTGGGGGTGGGGGCGCTGTAGACGTGTTTGCCAAGCCTGTTGGGCTGAGTAATAGTTGATGTGACTGACCTCATGCGGGTCGGTGTAGTGAACGCTTTGGGTATCACCATTGGCAAAGCGCATGTGTTGAGCCCGCCCTTGATCATCGTACTGAAGGGTCGTGGGTTGTATGTGTTGAGTGGACCAAGCACTAAGGCGTTGTTGTGTATCGTACTGTAAACGCAGTTGTGGCCACCCAAGAAAATCACCCTCTAACCAGTCAAGTTGACGGCTAATGGTGGCGTGTTGAAGTTGAATGTGTTGGGCTGTTTGTGTGAGCAATGGGGGGCAAGCCCAGCACAGTGCGCCTTGAACTTGTTTGATGGCAATAGGTGATTGGGCTGTGAATTCAATCGAAGTCAGCCCCTGTGGGCTAATCAGATGTGTTTGTTGAGGGTGTAAGGGGTTGGGGTAGTGTAGGCGTATCCAATGGGATGGATGTTCCGCCATCATGAAAATAGCTTGTTTTTGTGCGTTATAGACCCAGCTGCGTACACGTTGCAGTGGTGAGTGCGCGTTGAGTTGAATACTCTTGCCAGTAATCAGCCCTGAGTTGTTAGCTTGGTAGATCGGTTCGTAATGGTAGTGCAATTGGCGTTGATCAGGGAATCCTAAACGCTCAAGTTGGTATAAGCTAGAGTTAGGACTCGATTCATAGTGATAATGAATCGTGCCTACAGGGGTTTCAATGGCCCTGACTAGGGCAGGTTGGGCCGAGTTGTAATGCAGCTGTAGGCGCTGTTGATTTTGCTCTATATAGTCAATGCGGTGTTTTAACGTCCCGCTTGGGTGACGATGGATGTGTAGTGGTGGCCGTTGAGGATGATAAAGGCTTTGTAGCCAGCCTTGCTCATCAAAAATCCATTGCTCACCTTGGGTGGTTTGCCAGAGGCTGTGTTGATTGGATTGTTGCAGTTGCCCCATCGCTGAATTAAGTACTAGTTCGCTGCCTTGAGGTAAACGTAATACATGATGATTGGCTGTTTTTACTAGCTTTATGTCATAAGATAGCAGCCAATGGAGGCCAAACAGGTTATAACTAGAGTTCATGGAATGATAGTAGCGAACGATCTCTAGGTCTGGCGCTTTGGGATGAGGTAAATAGTCGATCTCTTTCAGGTGCTTGTTACCCGTTTGCAGGTGAATAGGATTAAAAGCGTGTAGGGGTAGGCTTAGTTCATTTGAGGTCTGAGCTGGGCGTAACTCTTGGGCCGAGCAACTCGTTTGTATAGTCATGGGACTACAACTAAGGGGCTGGGCCTTGGTATCAAGGCTTAGGGTTAAAAACCAAAACAGTAAAATTAGGCGACGCATGACATTTTCCTAGCAAACTATTCATTTATAGTGATAGTGCCAGTGAAAAACAGCGTTGATTTACAACCGTGCTTTAATTATCAAAGAGGGGAAACCAGATGTTGATTAAATTTGTTTCCAAAGCATCAGGCTCAATATTGATG
The DNA here is from genome assembly GCA_947626245.1 of uncultured Paenalcaligenes sp. Lineage (GTDB taxonomy): Bacteria > Pseudomonadota > Gammaproteobacteria > Burkholderiales > Burkholderiaceae_B > Paenalcaligenes. The sequence continues at coordinate 6,925 of CANQRK010000079.1, forward strand.
TTAGGTAAAGATGCGTTACCAATTTTGCAGGAAGCAGGAAAGCAGTTTGATTCAGAGACTGTTCCTCCAAGGGGAATATTTACGGTTGAGCAAGTCTCTCAGGCTATTTTGAATTTGAAAACAGCCATGCAAAATGCGGTTGAGCCTGAAGAAAAAGATGCCGAAGATGAGGCCGGTTACAAGTTAAATATTGTGCAGGCCGTTGGCTTTAAGCAGCGCGCATTCCCATTGTACGAAATGCTCTGCGAGGCAGAAAAAGAGGGGGTAGAAGTGATGTGGGAGCCCGCTGATACTCCTTGGTAGGTAAAAGTAAAACAATAAAAAAAGACTGGGCATGCCCAGTCTTTTTTATGCTTAGTCAGTATTAGCCGTTTTGCTGTAAAGCGTGGCGGTTTAATGCGCTAAGAATGGCTTTAAAGGAGGAGGTCAAGATGTCTTGGTGTACACCGACGCCAAAGCCACTTTGGCCTTCGCCAATACGCATTTCTACATAAGTCGCTGCGCGAGTATCGGTACCACCACCAATGGAGTGCTCGGTGTAGTCCATGATGCGAATGGGCATATCCAACGCATTAACAAAGGCAGCCAAGGCACCTTCGCCTTTGCCCTCGAGGGTGATCGCCTCGTTGTTGTTGGTCATGTTGATGCGGATTGCAAACTGCTGAGCGTTATCACCGTCTTTGGGCTGACTGGTGATTTGGTGGCTAACGAGCTTCCAAGGACCATCGGTTTGCAAGTATTCTTTGGTGAAGATGTGGTAGACCTGTTCGGGGTTGACTTCTTTACCGGTGGAATCGGTCACACGTTGAATGGCGCGGCTGAATTCAATTTGCATGCGACGTGGTAATACCAAGCCGTGCTCTTGTTCGAGTAAGTACGACACGCCGCCTTTACCCGATTGGCTATTAACGCGGATTACCGCATCGTAGCTACGACCCACATCGGCAGGGTCAATAGGCAAGTAAGGGACTTCCCATACGGCATCGGCTTTTTGTTGTGAAAAGCCTTTTTTGATGGCGTCTTGGTGAGAGCCAGAGAAAGCGGTAAAGACCAAGTCGCCAGCATAAGGATGGCGCGGGTGTACCGGTAGTTGATTGCACTCCTCGACGATTTGGCGAACCATGTCAATATCAGAAAAGTCCAAATCAGGGTGAATACCCTGGGTGTACAAGTTGAGGGCTAAGGTCACCAAACAAACGTTACCCGTGCGTTCACCGTTACCAAACAAACACCCTTCGACACGGTCTGCGCCCGCCATTAACCCTAGCTCAGCTGCTGCTACGCCTGTACCGCGGTCGTTGTGAGGATGCAAGCTAACAATAATGCTATCACGCTGATCTAGGTTTTTGCACATCCACTCGATTTGATCGGCGTACAAGTTAGGAGTGGTGGCCTCGATGGTAGCGGGCAAGTTGAACACAATGGGGTCTTCGGGGGTAGGTTGCCACTCGGCTGTTACCGCATTGCAGACCTCTAGAGCAAACTCTGGCTCGGTGGTACTAAAGACCTCGGGAGAGTACTCGAAACGCCATTTGGTTTCAGGGTGGGTCTTGATGGCTTCTTTAATAAGACGGGTGCCGGTGACAGCAATGTGTTTGACCTGATCTTGGTCCATATTAAACACAATGCGACGGAATGAAGGGGCACACGCATTATAGAGGTGGATCATTGAGGTTTTGGCGCCTGCCATGGCCTCTACGGTGCGTTCAATTAGGTCTTGGCGTGCCTGAGTTAAACCAATAATGGTGACATCATCAGGAATACGTTTTTCCTCGATCAATGTACGCACAAAATCAAAATCGGTCTGAGAGGCGGAAGGGAAACCCACTTCAATTTCTTTAAAGCCAACTTTTATGAGCAAATCAAAAAAGCGCAACTTGCTGGTAACGCTCATGGGCTCGATAAGGGATTGGTTGCCATCACGCAAGTCAGTGCTCATCCAGATAGGAGGGTGAGTAATGCGTTTGGATGGCCAAGTGCGCTCAGAGAAGTCTTTAGTAAATGGACTAAAGGGAACGTATTTTGAGGCTGGGTTCGAAATCATTGTATACACCTGTGGGACAGAAAAGTAAGACTTTCCGCCGCCACCTAAACCACGTTAATCATTGAAGAGCCGGTGACGGCGTTCAAATAGGTGGCTGGGTATATGGCTGCCGGACTGCCACTAGACTCTAGGCCCGGCAACCGGGCGCTAGTAGGAGTGGCAGTAAAGATAGGGTTGTAGCGTAAGCACGCGCCGACAGACCGCGGCTGGAGCCGAAGCGGAAAGTATGGCAAAGAGAGTGCGTGCGTACAGTAGACATGAGTGTTAATAAACCACAAAATCAAAGATGATGCAAGATCTCTGCCTTGTCGGTCGGGGCGGGTCGGCTTTGATTTAGTTGGTTTTCTTGTTCTTTTGCTAAGCAAATCAAGGAGTAACGGTTTGCGGCTAACTGTTGTTGAGTTTGTTGCAAAACGCCGACTGTAATAGGAAAACGACGGTTTTCCCAACACCAGCCCAAGACTTGAATGGCAGCAGGTGACAGTTGTTGCAGTAGCTGTTCGAGTTGACCGCTAGTGACAATTTTTTGGCTGGCTA
>CANQRK010000080.1 GCA_947626245.1 uncultured Paenalcaligenes sp.
GCAGCCAATCCAGGACATAAGTACGGGGTGGGCTTTGCTCAAGTACAAAAAGACTACGGTACCGGGGCGGACACTTCAGCGTTACTGATCGAGTTTGATGCACAAGGCAAGCTGACTTTACGACATTGTGTGCAAGAAATAGGCACAGGTGCGACCACGGCTCAGCAGGTGATGCTGCAAGAGTTATTAGGCAAAGCCCCTGATGTGGCTGAGTTTGGGGTTACCGATTTCCCGCAACTGCCATTGGTTAGTAACTGGGAGCCCTTTAGCATCTCTCAACAAGACCAAGACAAATTATCGCAAAATCCTTATTGGGTTCCCACTATTTTGCCTGCAATGAGTGCATCAAATAGTGTGTATTTCTTGGGGTTTGGTACTCGACAAGCAGCGCGTATTTTGTGGGAGTTGACTATCTGGCCTGCGGCTCAAGCCTTGTGGGCTGAGGGTAGTGCAGGGGGGCAAAGTGCTAGCGGTGCAGTAGAATTGACCGATTTGCGTGTGGTGCCCGGGGGAATTGGCGGCGGTGGTATGTCCACGTTGTCTTTCGAGCAGATTGCGCAAAAGGCCCATGAAATGGGGCTCATTACCGGGTTGGCCGTGCATTGTTTTAGTCGTTGGGAGTGGGCCAAGGCAGAGTTTGATATTCCAGGTGTCGGGGCACGTACCTTGTGGGTGGATGCGTTGGCTGTCAAATATGGTGATGGAGCAGCGCCCGAGCTTAAGCAACGGATGAATACGGCTGGTTACGATTACCTGAAACGTACTCAGGTGCATTACCCCTCTACGCAGCGTAATAATGCTGGGGTGACGACATATACACCAGCGGCGTGTATTGTCGAGCTAAACGTCAACACCTTTAGCGGTGGGGTACAAATTATGGGACACCATAGTTTGTTAGATCCTGGCAAGGTCATCGTGCCGGAGTTGGTGTCGGGTCAGCAACAAGGCGGGATTGCCATGGGGATTGGTCATGCGTTGCTCGAGGAGTTTCCCTTGTACGAAGACGGACCCGGTAATGGTACATGGAACTTTAATCGTTATACCTTGCCGCGTGCTCAGCATGTAGCCGTCTGGAATCAAACAGTCGACTACTTGCCGCCTTTATCTGATAGTTCGCCGCCTAAAGGGTTAGCCGAGGTGGTGTCTATTCCTATTTTGGCTGCTACAGGTAGTGCGCTACACCACGCGATTGGTAAACGTTTTTATGAATTCCCCTTTACTGCCGACAAAATTAAAAAGGCCCTAGCATGAAAATAGAAAAGCAGCCTTTAACGCTGACCATTAATGGTGAGAAAGTGGGTCCTATCGATGTGCCGGTGGGCATGCCTATGGTGGACTTTTTGCATGATTATGTAAACTTGACGGGGACGCGGTTTGGATGTGGTCAGGGGGTGTGTCATGCATGCACTATTGTGGAAATTGAGCCGGATGGAACGAAAAAAGAAAGTCGCACCTGTATTTATGGCGCACATTTATTCGACGGTAAATCCATTGTCACTATCGAAGGGCAGGCTGAGCGCGATGCCCACGGTCAGCTCAAAGCCCTAACTCCTATTCAGCAGGCTTTCATCGAGCATTTTTCTTTTCAGTGTGGTTATTGCACACCGGGTTTTGTGGCAGGTGCTACGGTCTTTATTGATCAGCTTAAACGCCAACCGGTAAAGCGTGCTGAGCTAGAAAGTGCTATTGAAACGGCGCTCAATGATCACATTTGTCGTTGTACAGGCTATGTGCGCTATTACGAAGCAGTGCGAGAGGTAGCTTTGGCTACACCCGGCTGCGTGATGGATTAAAGGTGAGCCACATGAAAAGTCATAAACTACGCCATGCGCTGCTATTGCTCGTGGCTTTAGTGTTGGTATTTGCCGTTGCGGTGCTGTTAGGGTTGTTTAGGCAAGACACGGTAGGTCCCACTGCCCATAAGCCGCTCACTGATGAGCAAATGCTAGAACTGGCTCCTAAAGGACGAGAGCTGGTATTGGCTGGAGATTGTTTGGGCTGTCACTCTCAATCACAAGGTCCTCAAGCCGCAGGTGGGGTGGCGATGAGTACTCCTTTTGGCGTTATTCACTCTACTAATATTACCCCTGACAACGAGTACGGTATTGGGCAGTACACCCGAGCTGATTTTCATCGCGTTTTACGTGATGGGATTGCGCCAGGAAATCGTAACCTTTACCCTGCCATGCCGTTTGTCTTTACACATATGACGCGTCCAGAGGACATTGATGCGATCTATGCGTATATGATGAGCATGCCTCCCATTGCCGTGCCTAATAAAGAAAATACAGGAGTGTTTCGTTTACCAGTGCGTTCTTTTATGAACTTCTGGACCTTGCTTAACTTCCCTGATCGTCCTATTCCCCAAGACCCTGCGATGTCAGATCAGTGGCTTCGAGGGGCTTATTTGGTCGAAGGTTTAGCGCATTGCGCGGCCTGTCATACGCCGCGTAACGTCATGATGGGAGTGGATTTTTCTCGTCATTTTGAGGGCGGTATGGTCGATGGTTTAGATATCCCACCCATTACGCCTCAGGCTTTGGCTAAGTATGGTTTTGATGTGAATACACTAAGCCAGTATTTACATACGGGTATAGCACCTCAAGGTACCTCGTTTGCCGGCATGAATACCGTCACACATTTCTCTACCAGTGCGATGGAAATCGATGATGTGAACGCCATGGCGACCTACTTGTTAACCGATGTAGATGGAAAATTGGTTACGCCTCAGGCAGCTCCACAACCCATCGCTGAGGCCCAGAACCCAGAACCTGATAGCCCATTGCAAATTGGGCAGCGTACCTATATGGCAGCGTGTGCCGGTTGTCATGGGATGCAAGGTGAAGGAATTCCTAATGTCGCACCTGCTATGCATGGCAATGCGATCTTGTCTCTAGACAGTCCACATGACACCATCAGTGTGATTTTAAATGGGTTGCCTACACAAACCTTTACGGGCTATCAGCGTATGTATGCGATGCCGCCGTTTTCTCATCGCCTTAGCGACGAAGAGGTTGCTGATTTAACCACTTGGTTACGAGCCGAGTGGGGTGGCCAAGCCACCGCAGTTTCTGTGGATCAGGTCAGTCAGGTATCACGCGCCATCGAATAATGCGCTAGATCAGAGGGATAATCCACATCCCATAATACAGCGGGGTCTGTCACCATCACGGGATAGGCCCCGTACTTTTTTACCAGTGATTTAGCGCCTTGATCACCTTTGAGTTGAGCAAGCTCTGGCACCAAAGAGGCTTGAAAGCCCACTGGATGCCCACGTTGTCCCTCAAAGATGGGGGTGACAACAGGTTGCTGCTGCAGGGCGAGACACAACGAGGAGTAGGTGTCACGTTGAATCCAGGGCATGTCAGCCAAGGCAACTATCACATGACTGGGTTCATAGTGAGTTTGTATAGAGTGTGCGGCGGCGGCCAAACTTGAACCCATACCGTCTTTTGCTGACTCTGTGATGAGAATCTGAGCATTGGCCGGAGGACATACAAGGGTAAAGGGATTGCGTTCAGGGTGGACCACAATGACAACGTGGTCCACTGCTGTGGCAAGCGCATTGGCACTGGCTTCGACTACAGCCTGACCAGAAGGCAGTTGGGCTAGGAGCTTATAGGTGTGTGGGGCGTGTTGGCTATACCGTGAACCACGGCCACCTGCCAATAGGATCCCCACGACAGGTACATGTAGGGAGTTCATACTTGTGTAGAGAGTACAGCATGAGGCAGAGCCGAGCCCGATTTTTTTTGCTGAATGGGAATTTGGTTTTTGACTGCGACCACTTCAGCCATAATTTCTAAAGCCATTTCTGCTGGACTTTGACTTCCTAAATGTAAACCAGTTGGGCCATGAAGGCGGTTGATTTCCTCTGCAGATAAATCAAAGAGGGTCAATCGCTGTTTTCTGGCCTGAGTGGTTGTGCGTGAGCCCAAAGCACCTACATAAAAAGCAGGGGATTTAAGGGCCTCTAGTAATGCCATATCATCTAGCTTGGGATCATGAGTGACCGCAACGACGGCACTGTGTGCGTCTAAGGCTAAATCTACAATGACATCGTCGGGCATCATCGTGCTAAAGGTGGTTTGAGGGAGATCCCACGTTAAAAAGTATTCTTTACGAGGATCACAGCAAATCACGTCGAAATCAAGCATGAGCGCTAATTGAGCAATCGCTCGGGACAGTTGGCCCGCCCCAATAATTAATAAACGCCAGCGTGGTCCAAACAATACCTTTAGCGTCGAGTTAGTAAAACTGAACTGTTCGGCGCGTGTCGCCGCTTGAAGCGTGAATTCGCCGGTTTTTAGGTTTAAGTTGCGAGCAACTAATTCATGATGTGCTGTGCGGGTTAACACCTCATCTATCCATTCAATCGAGTCCACCGGTTCTAGCACTAAGCGTAGGCTGCCACCACACGGTAAACCAAAACGTGCGGCTTCTTCGTTGGTGACGCCGTAGGTCACCAACGTAGGTTGGGTGATAATTTCACCCTGTTTAACCCGTCGAATGAGATCGTCTTCTACGCACCCTCCCGACACCGAACCCACGACTAAACCGTTACCACACAAAGCCAATAACGCACCAGGCGCTCTGGGAGCAGACCCCCAGGTTTCAAGTACTGTAATTAACGTGACTTGATGGCCAGCAAGTCGCCATGACTTAGTTTGTTGAAGTACTTGTAGATCCAAACTGTCCACGGGAGGGGCTCCTTGAGTGTGTTGTTATACCTAATAGTTAACAGTCTTGTTGAGCGGCAAGCTCTTGAGTTGATTGTCGTAGGCTTTTTTGAATATTTTCTACTTCAGTGGCTTGATAAACACGGCCATTGGTTTTTTCAGCGACGCAGTTAGACAGTCCTAAGCCGCTCATGTCGACGACATTAATTTGTAAGCGTGGTTGCTGTTGAGCAATGGACTCAGCGACGTGACAAATGTTTTGTTCGCACCCGTCTGCTCCGTCTATTACAAGCAAAATAATGCCATCTTTATTGACGCCGTCCATGTGCTGTGCGGCGTGAGCGAGGGCTCGAGCAGAGGGCGTGCCTGTTTGCGGTTCTAAATCATTAATGATTTGCTGGAGCAAGGGGCGTTGTGCGGACGGGAAAACACCATGGTCTGTAATGCTTTCACACGAGTTAAGACTAATAAGCCTCACAGGAATATCAGGATGCAAATCATTTAGGGTGCTGTTAATGGTGGTTTGGGCCGTTTCAAGCCGTGTTGGGCTTTGAGTGAGTGCTTGGGCCAAGGTTTTATCTGCTGGGGTAAGAAAAAAGGGAGTGGAAAAGTACCAGTCTTCTTCTGCTGGTGTAGTGGCTAGGTTTAAAGCCATCGAGCCAGAGGTATCTAAAATCAAACTGAAATCAGGCGGAGGCGTATGGTCAGCTGCACACGCATACGAGCTGATGGTCGGTGAGGCGGTAAGGGGCTCTTTTATTGGAGTATTTTTTTGTTTCCATAGCCACCAAGCCACTAAAGCACCGATTAGCAAAGCAAGTAATAGCAGCAGTAACCACCACCAAGAGCGCTTTGATGTGGTGGATACAGTAGTGACAATGGGTGCCGTAGCGACTGCTGCTGGTGGAATACTGGCAGCCGCAGGTGCAGCAGGGGTTGCGCTGATCCAGTTAATTAGGACGGGGTGGTTGTCAATGATATATAGATCATTGAGTTCAACCTGAGAGGGAATAGCGCGTAGGAAAGCGGCCTGCGGATCGCCTTGTTGCTCTAGAGAGTGACGGAGTATCGCTATTTGCTTGAGTTGCTCTTCAGCTAAAGAAACAATGTGTTTTTGTTGCTCTGCCGGCAGGCGTGTGACGGCTTGAGCCGCACCCGTTCGTTGACTTAACCAGTCTAGTTGTGTGTCGGACACCTTTGTGGGTAGAGCAAAAAAGAGCCGGGTGTCTGATAGTAAATAGGCATTAATGACGGCTTGGGCTTGTTGAAAAGCCAGCCAGTCTGTGTCAGATAAAGTACGATGGGTGCGTAATAAACGAAGCATAAAAGAAACAGAAAAAACCTGCTCTATGGAGTCAGTAGAGCAGGTCGATTTAAAAAGCTTACTGTGAGTTACTCATAGCCTAAGCTGAGCTGTAAGCGTTGGAGTTGTCGTTGTAATTGCTGTAGTTGTTCTTGCTTGAGCGCTTCCTCTGCAGAGGATTGGCCTGTTGCAGGAGTCTGTGCTGTTTGTAGCTGTTTTTCTACCTGAGTAATTTGTTGCTCGACTTGTTTCTTTGTACCATGTTGTTGACGTAATTGACCGAGTAAATTGGCTAGGCTTTGATTAAGCTGGGTATTGCGACGTTTTTGTTCTGCCAGCGAAGCATTCGTGTCTTGACGTTGCGCTTCTATTTGCTCATAAATGGCTTGAAAACGTTGGTTTTCATCGCGAGCGCTTAACAAACGGTTTTCGTTTTGACGTACGCTATCCGCATAACCTCCACCTAGGTCACAATTAAGCTTGGTTAAAAAACCTGTTTGTGCTTGGCTAGGATCGCAGTCTTGAGCGGTGGTAGCGCAACCCGTCAAAACTAAACTACATAGAATGAGCCCGATTTTCTTCATTTTTTTAGCCTAAGGTAATTGCACTGCGTGCGTTATAGAGCACATCGACTTCCATTTGTAAAAAGGCGATTTGAGAGCGCATTTGACTGATTTCTTTATCTAACGTCTGTAAAGACCGACCACTGGCGCCATCGGCACGTTCCTTGGCCGCAACCTCTTCAAAGTTTGTTAAACGAGAATTCATATTTTTTAAATCGTTATTTAGAATTTTTAGGTTGCTATCAATTTGGCTGAGTTCTTGTTCGGCTTTATCAATATCTAATTCATTGCTTTTGATATTTTTTTGCAATAAGGCAATGGCTTTTTTGTCATCACTAATTACCGCTTTGGCTGCCTCTGTGCGGGTCATGATGCGCTGGGTGTCGGCTTGTACGTCGCCAGTAATGGCTTGTAGACGTTCATTGGTGTCGGCAAACTCAGAGCGACGTTGGTCAAGATAGTAATTGGCGCCTAATGCTACGCCGCATGCCGCAATACCAGCTACAACCATACAAGCGGCTTTATTGCTAGAGTTAGTCAACATACATGCTGCAATAGAAATGGCTGCACCAGCAGCGCAAGCCTGTAAGCCTGAACGATTAAAAAAACTAGCATCTTCGCCTCGGGTGAGGCGCTCATCAGCAGAGCTGCCGCCCAAAAGTTGACTTCCTGTGGTTGCACACCCCGTCAGAATTAAACTAGTGCTTAGGGCCAAGACGGACAGAAGTCGCGTCGACTTAAATACAGACATCACAATTCTCCAAGTGTATTAATTAACGTGTATGCAGCTTTCTAACCATTGATCAGTATTAATTTGCTGAGTCTCAAAGTAGTTTTTTTGATGGCCCCAATAGGCTTTTACGTAAGGAGTGAGGGCACTAATTTGTTTGTTCATGGCTAATTTTTGATACATAACGGGCACTTGTTGATTAATTAGGTCATGGCCATATAACGAGGCTGACTCAACTAGACTGCTAGCGTAATAGCGTTTTATACCTTCGAGACGTTGTTGTTGCTCTTGGAGTCGTACGGCATATTGCGTACACATCGTGGCGTTTTCTTCTGGCATATCAGAGCCGCAATTGAGGTGATGCACTCTTGCTTGATTTTGGGTCAGTAGCCCATCGTCTTTCAGTTTGGTGCATAAAAAAGCCCCTAAATTTAAGCTAGCTAAAATAGCTTGATTTCTGGCTTCGGCCTGCATCTCGTTACTGGAACGTAATTGATTTTCTAGCTCTTTGAGCTGATTTTTTAAGGCATCATCGACAACGTGGGTACTGATTTCTTGTAAAGACTGTACGACAACAGCATTGCCTTCTTGCTCAGTTCCTGAACCTAAGCTTTGCCATTCTTCAGCGATTTGATTAACGCGATCGCGTGAGCTTAATGCTGGGGATACCACCACAAAGCGCATGCCTGTGGTGGGGGCTTGGTGATAGGCTGTATTGTGGTAGTAGGGGAGCTCTTTGCGTTCGGCGGTACGAATTTGACTTTGCGGTGTTTGAAAGCTGCCTCCGCGTACAATCATGCCGCCCGCCTGGCCGTGTAAACGATTGAGTTTGTTTAACCTAAAGGGCTCTAGCATCATTTCATTGGCGTTGCCCAGCATGTCATGTAAGCCCAACGGATTGGGTTTGAGTAAGCCGGTTAGCTGAAGCTTGTTATTCGAAGATTGGGCTCCGGCATACCATTCGTAATCATTCAGCCCGGTGCTCATGGGATAGCGACTTTCTCTGAAAGCGGCACTATCAACCGTTGCTCCGCCTCTAGCGGCGTATTCCCATTCTTCTTCTAGGGGTAAACGGACAAAGCCGTACTCGTCGTCGTCTTTGGGTAGAAGATCAAGGTGGTGTTCACGTAGCCATAAATTGTATTGATCGGCAAAATGAATGGCGTCCATCCAGCTATAAGAAACAGCGGGTAGGCGCAGCTTCATGCTGGGAGCCGGGCAATCCTTATTCAGTAAGGCTTGGTATTGCAGTTCAGACAGTTCGTATTTGGCGAGTAAATAATAGCGCTCTTGTTCTGAGGTGGGAAAACTGCCGGAAATATAGGCGGCGCGTGATTGCTCTAAGTAGCCCCATTCGCTGCTGTCTTGTCCCAAAGTGATGCGTTGGTCATCCAGTAAAGCATGTTGTATGACGGGTATTTTTCTAAAGACCATGGCGCCATCGCAGGGCATAGGTAAGATAATATCGTCATCAAGCGGAGCCGGATTGTAAAATCGTTCCTCCCACGTTGTGGCGGCCAACGGTGCGGACAAGCTGACAAGTAAGACAAGAGGGGCTGCGGTTAATAGAGAGTTAAATTTCACGTAAGCTCTCCGCCGGTTCAATTTTCATAACATGCTTAGCACCTAATAGTGCTACCAAAGTGGAAATAAAACAGCTTATTAAAAAAGCGAAAAAAATCTGACTAAAAGATAGATAAGTGGAAAAGCTAGAAAGACTTTGGTTGGTATTCAATACCTGATTAAAAGCAGAGCTTCCTACTAAGTAAAAAAGTAGAGAGATAAAATAAGAAAAGCTAATTATAATAACTATTTGTATGGAAATGTAATAAATAATTTGTCTTGAGCTCAGGCCTATTAACTGTAGAACCGCTATGTGTGGTCTTTTTCTTTCTATGCTTGATAAAAAAGAGCCCACAAGAGAAATAAGACCGCCTAGTAGTGCTGTGCCTGCAATCACCATAAAAATAAAGTTCAGTACAGAGCTAATGGTTAAGGTGCTATGAATAGCAGCTTGTTGGCTAGTTGAATTGATATGCTGGGATTCTAACCACTGAGTTAAAGATAAAACATCGTTGATGTGCCGAGCATAAATACGGACATTAGCAAAAGAGTAGTCAGTGGGGATAGAGTGAATAAACTCGTATTCGTTATTTATTTTATCTATGAATAATTCAATGC
>CANQRK010000081.1 GCA_947626245.1 uncultured Paenalcaligenes sp.
GGTTTTTTTTCTTCATCATCGACAGCAACCATCGTGAAAAAACAGCTGTTTACGTGACGAACGATACGGTTTCGAATATCTTCGGCGATGACTTTTACCCCGATTTCCATTGATGTCTTGCCAGTGTAGTTCACACTGGCTAAAAAGGTCACTAGCTCTCCTACATGGATGGGCTGTTTAAACGTGACTTGATCCACACTAAGTGTGACCACATAGCGATTGGCATAGCGGCTAGCACAGGCATAAGCCACCTGATCCAGTAGTTTTAAAATCGTACCACCATGCACATTACCTGAAAAATTAGCCGTGTCTGGTGTCATGAGTACACTCATGGTGAGCTGGTGAGTAGGTAGATCAATCAATGAAGGCTCCTAGTTCGAAGAGGGAAATAAGCATGAGCTTACCATTTTGCTCCTTTCCTTAGCGAAAATCACGAGTTGTCAAAAGGTGGTCAAGGTTAGCAAATTAGTGGTTAATCTTAATAGATGATTCATTTAACTCTGGCATAGTAGAACAGGTAATAACTAGGTGTTAATAGAAATTGGTTGCAGAGGTAGCAGGTTTGTAATCCCAGAAAAACATGAAATTGGCAACAATCTCGTTTTTTTCTGCAATAAGTTGAATTAGAAATGCATTATTTGCGTTTTCTCATGATGCTTGTCTCAATTGTCAGATAGTCTGATCCTAAGCTCATCGCTAAGACTAGGAGGAACAATGAGTAGTCAAACGGCACAAAGCACTCTTCAGCAAAACAAAGCGTTATGGTTTAGTACCATTGCTTTTACGCTTTGTTTTTCTGTATGGACCTTATTTTCAATAATTGGTCTACCCATCAAAGAAAGCCTCCAGTTGTCTGAGGCACAATACGGATTGTTGATTGCCACCCCCGTCCTTTCTGGTTCTTTAGTTAGGTTAATTTTAGGGGTATGGACTGAACGCTATGGTGGGCGTTTGGTGTTTTCTCTTCAAATGATCTTGGCGGGTTTAGCCACGTATCTCCTAACGTTAGCGACCACCTATAGCACCTTCTTATTAGCAGCTCTCGGAGTAGGTTTAGCTGGGGGCTCTTTTATTATTGGCGTAACGTATGTCTCTAAGTGGTATCCAGCTGAAAAGCAGGGCACGGTCTTAGGGATCTTCGGCATGGGCAATGTGGGCTCTGCTATTACCTCTTTTGTGGCTCCTTTGGCTTTAGTCGCTTGGGGTTGGCATAGCGTGGCTACTATCTGGGCAACCGTTATGGTCGCGATAGGTGTGTTGTTTTATTTGTTTGCCCAAGACGATCCCGATTTTAAACGACGTCGTGAACAAGGCATAAAACCCCCTTCTTTAGCCGAACAATTTGCGCCTTTAAAAAACTTACAAGCATGGCGTTTTTCTTTGTATTACCTGTTTGTATTTGGTGGTTTTGTGGCGTTGGTGCTCTGGCTGCCGTACTACTTAGTTCAGGTTTATGGCGTAGATATTCGTATAGCGGGCTTAGCGGCGGCCTCTTTTGGTATAGCCGCCAGTGTTTTCAGAGCCTATGGCGGTGTGCTGTCTGATCGCTTTGGGGCTCGCAAAGTCATGTATTGGACCTTTGGTTTTTCTTTGTTTTTATTGTTCATGTTGTCTTATCCTCCAACGGATTACGTTATTCATGGCAAAGACGGGCCTATCGAGTTTTCCACTAGCATGAGTCTAGGTGTATTTGTTATTACCCTATTTGCTCTAGGCTTTTTTATGAGTTTAGGCAAAGCGGCTGTATTCCGTCATATTCCTGTGTATTACCCTAACCATGTAGGTTCAGTTGGTGGGTTAGTGGGCATGATAGGGGGCTTAGGTGGCTTTGTGCTCCCCATTGTTTTTGGTGTCATGCTAGACCTAACGGGTCTGTGGACTGTGGCCTTTATGCTGTTGTTTTTGATTGCGTTGGTTTCTTTGGTGTGGATGCATTTTTCTATCCGCCAAATGGAGAGACAAGCCCAAGGTAGTCAACTAGATCGTTTGCCGAGCTTTCCTGAACTGCAGGATTTACATGATCCTGAGCGCATGCCCGCTCCAAAAGTTCTCGAAGAATGGAATCCAGAGGACCCTGTTTTTTGGGAAAAAACAGGGCGGCGTATTGCTCGGCGTAATTTATGGATTTCGATTCCAGCCTTATTACTAGCCTTTGCTGTCTGGATGGTGTGGTCTGTTGTTATTTCCCAGTTGGCAGCTATTGGTTTTGCTTTTAGCCAAGACCAGCTTTTTTGGCTAGCTGCCTTACCCGCCTTATCTGGTGCAACGTTACGTATTTTCTATAGCTTCATGGTGCCCATTTTTGGAGGCAGGCTATGGACAACCTTATCCACGGCATCTTTATTAATCCCAGCGGTGGGCATTGGTTATGCGGTTCAAGACCCCACCACGCCGTATTTGATTTTCGTGGTGTTGGCGTTGTTATGTGGTTTAGGCGGGGCAAACTTTGCTTCTTCCATGGCCAATATCAGCTTTTTCTTTCCACGGGCAGAAAAAGGGAATGCCATGGGTCTGAATGCAGGCCTAGGTAATTTAGGTGTCTCCCTAATGCAGTTTCTTGTTCCTCTAGCGATTACCGTTGGCGTTTTTGGGGTCTTGGGAGGTGCTCCACAACAACTGTCTGATGGTCAGCAGGTGTGGATGCAAAATGCGGGGTTTGTTTGGGTACCGTTAATTCTGGCTTCTACTGCCGCAGCATGGTTTGGCATGAATGATATTGCCGATGCCAAAGCCTCTTTCCAAGAGCAGGCCGTTATTTTTAAACGCAAGCACAATTGGATCATGTGTGTGCTGTATGTCGGTACCTTTGGCAGTTTTATTGGCTACTCGGCAGGCTTTCCATTGCTTTCTAGTTTGGTGTTTCCCGATATCGACATCATTACATTTGTCTTCCTTGGGCCTTTGGTCGGGGCGCTAAGTCGTGCGGGTAGTGGGTGGTTAGCTGATCGTTTAGGCGGAGCCAGAGTCACTTTTTGGGTCTTTGTTGGCATGATTTTATCGTTGTTAGCCGTCATCTGGTCCCTAGAGCAAACCTCTTTTGCCCTATTCTTTGCGGCGTTCATGAGTCTGTTTTTCTTTACAGGAATAGGAAACTCTTCCACGTTCCAAATGATTCCCAACATCATGACTAAGGAAATAACGCGCCTATTTCCTAACAGCACCGCAACAGAGCGTCAGCGCCAAACTGAGCGTGAAACGGCTGCTATTGTGGCTTTCACCAGCGCCATCGGGGGCTACGGTGGTTTCTTTATTCCCAAAGCCTATGGTTCATCCATCAGCGCGACTGGGGGGCCTTTGACTGCTTTATGGATGTTTTTAGTTTTCTATGTGATTTGTTTATTTATCACGTGGTTTTTTTATACTCGTCGAGGTGGTTTGTTACCCGTGACTGCAACTAATCAGAGATAGGAGGAGACCTGTATGGGTTGGACCCAGATAGGTCGTCAAATGTTATGAGTCATTTATTAGATCGTTTGAGTTTTTTTAAATCATCGCGTAAAGATACGTTTGCTGATGGTTATGGTCAAACCACCACAGAAAGTCGTGACTGGGAGGATGTGTACCGAGGCCGTTGGCAGCACGACAAGATTGTGCGCTCTACTCACGGCGTAAACTGCACAGGGTCTTGTTCGTGGAAAATTTACGTCAAATCCGGCATTGTGACGTGGGAAACGCAACAAACAGATTACCCGCGTACTCGCCCTGATTTACCCGATCACGAGCCTCGAGGTTGTGCGCGTGGGGCCTCGTATAGTTGGTATTTGTACAGTGCTAATCGGGTTAAAACACCATTAGTGCGTGGTCGTCTGATGCGTTTATGGCGTGAAAAACGTAAAACCATGGGGGCAGTCGAGGCTTGGAAAGCGATCCAAGACGACCCTGTCGCCCGAGACAGCTACACACGGATACGAGGTAAAGGTGGCTTTGTACGAGCTAGCTGGGACGAGGTCACAGAAATTGTAGCTGCATCCAATATTTACACCACGACTAAATATGGACCCGATCGCATTTTTGGTTTTTCTCCTATCCCCGCCATGTCGATGATTTCCTATGCGGCTGGCACGCGCTACCTATCTTTAATTGGTGGCACCTGTATGTCCTTTTATGACTGGTACTGTGATTTACCTCCTGCTAGTCCACAGACGTGGGGTGAACAAACAGACGTGCCCGAGTCAGCAGACTGGTACAACGCCGGCTATTTGTTGTTGTGGGGTTCTAATGTGCCGCAAACACGCACACCAGATGCCCACTTTTATACCGAAGTTCGCTACAAGGGCACAAAAAGTGCCGTGATTTGTCCGGACTATTCCGAAGCCGCTAAATTTAGCGATATTTGGTTAAATCCTAAACAAGGGACGGATGCGGCCCTAGGCATGGCCTTTGGTCATGTGGTGTTACGCGAATACCATTTAGCGCAGCAAACGCCGTATTTTAAAGAGTATTGCACTCAATATAGCGATATGCCTTTGTTGGTTCAATTAGAAAAACAGGGCGATCGCTGGATTCCTGGCCGTCAGCTACGGGCGGCTGATTTTGATCAGGCGTTGGGTGAAAGCAATAACCCCGATTGGAAAACCGTAGGCATTGATGAAACCAGTGGCGAAATCGTAGTACCTAATGGCTCGATTGGTTTTAGGTGGGGAGAGCAGGGCAAGTGGAATCTAGAGCAAAAAGCCGGTGAAAAAAACATTAGCCTAAAACTCAGCGTCATTGACGACATCGACAAAGAAATAGCCACTGTTGATTTTCCTTATTTTGGAGGTCAGGCCACAAATGGTTTTGTGGTGGATCAACGTGGCGATATTTTGACTCGTCATGTGCCTGCAAAGCGTATCCGTTTGGCAGATGGCTCTGAAACCTTGGTAACCACTGTGTTTGATTTGCTGTGTGCTAATTACAGTTTGGATCGTGGTTTGGGTGGCGAGCACGTCGCAACTGATTACAACGCCGATGTCCCCTTTACGCCGGCTTGGGCCGAAAGCATTACCGGTGTGCGTCGTGACAAAATTATCCAAGTTGCCCGAGACTTTGCTGAAAATGCAGCCAAAACGCAAGGACGCTCCATGGTGATTATTGGTGCGGGGGTTAACCACTGGTATCACATGGATATGACGTACCGCGCCGTGATTAATCTATTGGTTATGTGTGGTTGCGTAGGGCAGTCTGGCGGAGGATGGTCGCATTATGTGGGCCAAGAAAAACTTCGTCCTCAAACGGGTTGGACCGCCTTGGCTTTTGCTCTGGATTGGAACCGTCCTCCTCGTCATATGAATTCGACTTCAGCATGGTATGCCCATACGGATCAATGGCGCTATGAAACACTAACCAGTAAAGAAATCCTTTCGCCTACTGCTCCTGCCGGTGATTGGGATAAGCTCAGCCTCATTGATTACAACGTGCGTGCTGAACGGATGGGGTGGTTACCTTCAGCCCCTCAGTTAAAAACTAACCCTCTAGAGGTCGCGCGTGCTGCTAAGGCTGCAGGCATAGACGTTCAGGATTATGTGGCGCAACAACTTAAGTCCGGTGAACTGCAAATGTCTTGTGAGGATCCAGATGCCCCAGAAAACTGGCCTCGTAATCTGTTTATTTGGCGCTCCAATTTGTTGGGTTCCTCGGGTAAAGGCCATGAGTATTTTCTGAAGCATCTTTTAGGCACAGATCATGGAATACAAGGCAAAGACTTAGGTAGCTCCGATCAGAAGCCCCAAGAGGTGAAATGGCACGAAGAAGCCCCACAGGGCAAGCTAGATCTGCTAGTCACTATTGATTTCCGCATGTCTACCACAGCGGTGTATTCAGATATTGTGCTGCCTACTGCCAGTTGGTATGAAAAAGATGATTTAAATACCTCTGATATGCACCCTTTTATTCACCCTCTGCAGGCGGCGGTGGATCCAGCCTACGAGTCTAAATCTGATTGGGAAATATTTAAGGAAATCGCTCGTCAGTTTTCTGCCTTAGCGCCAGGAGAATTAGGGGTAGAAACAGACGTGGTGCAGTTACCCATGCAACATGACTCGCCGGGTGAGCTAGCTCAAAGTCAGGTAAAGGATTGGAAACGCGGTGAGTGTGATCTGATCCCTGGTAAAACGGCACCGTCTTATATAGCGATAGAACGTGACTACCCTAACGTATACAAGCGCTTTACTGCTTTAGGTCCCTTAATGGAAAAAATAGGGAATGGTGGTAAAGGGATCAGTTGGGACACTAAAGACGAAGTAGAGCATCTTAAAGCACTGAATGGAACAGTACGCGAGTCAGGCGTCACGCAGGGTTTAGCTCGTATTGATACAGCCATTGATGCGGCTGAAGTCGTTTTGATGCTTGCTCCAGAAACCAATGGAGAGGTCGCTGTTAAGGCATGGAAATCCTTAGAAAAAACCACTGGTAGAGAGCACCATCATTTGGCTGCAGTCAAAGAAGATGAAAAGATCCGCTTCCGTGATATTGCCGCTCAACCTCGCAAAATCATTACCTCACCGACTTGGTCAGGCATAGAAAGCGAAACCGTTTGCTATAACGCGGGCTGGATTAACGTTCACGAAATGATTCCGTGGCGCACTGTGTCGGGTCGTCAGCAGCTTTACCAAGACCACGAGTGGATGCGTGCTTTTGGCGAGGCCTTGGTCACTTGGCGTCCACCAGTTGATCTTAAAACAGTGGGTCACGAAGCAACACGGTCTTTAGAAAATAACGAACCGCATTTGGTGCTGAATTTTCTGACTCCTCATCAAAAGTGGGGCATTCACTCTACCTATTCCGATAACTTATTAATGCTGACGCTGAATAGGGGCGGCACGGTGGTATGGATTTCTGAAAATGATGCCAAAAGTGTAGGAATTCAAGATAACGATTGGGTCGAGGTATTTAATATTAATGGAGCGATCTCTGCTCGTGTGGTGGTCAGTCAGCGTATCAAAGACGGCTCCATGTTTATGTATCATGCCCAAGAAAAAATAGTGAATACGCCAGGTAGTCAGGTCACTGGCTTACGCGGTGGTATTCATAATTCGGTGACTCGTACTGTATTAAAACCCACGCATATGATTGGTGGTTATGCCCAACTGTCGTATAGCTTTAATTACTATGGCACGGTCGGTTCCAACCGCGACGAGTTTGTCATTGTGCGGAAAATGAAACAGGTCGACTGGCTAGAGCAGCCAGCAGAGCAATCAACGGAGGTGACACAATGAAAGTCCGAGCCCAGATAGGCATGGTGTTGAACTTAGACAAGTGTATTGGCTGTCACACATGTTCTGTGACCTGTAAAAATGTATGGACCAGTCGAGAAGGGGTTGAGTACGCTTGGTTTAATAACGTAGAAAGCAAGCCGGGTATCGGTTACCCCAAAGACTGGGAAAACCAAAAACGTTGGAAAGGAGGGTGGACGCGTACCCGTTCAGGGGCTTTGCAGCCCAAACAAGGGGGGAAATGGCGTATTTTGGCAAATATTTTTGCTAATCCTAACTTGCCTGAAATCGATGATTTCTACGAGCCTTTTGATTATGACTATGATCACCTAAAGTCAGCGCCAGAGATGAAAGCCTTTCCTACGGCTAGACCCCGATCTGTGATTACGGGTGAGCGTATTGAGAAAATTGAATGGGGGCCAAACTGGGAGGAAATCCTAGGCGGTGAATTTGAAAAGCGCTCTCAGGATTATAATTTTGAGGGCGTACAAAAAGAAATTTACGGCCAATACGAAAATAGCTTCATGATGTATTTGCCGCGCTTGTGCGAGCACTGCTTAAATCCCACCTGTGTGGCGTCCTGTCCTTCGGGCGCTATTTACAAGCGTGAAAATGATGGGGTCGTACTGATTGACCAAGAAAAATGTAGGGGTTGGCGCATGTGTGTGTCGGGCTGTCCTTACAAAAAAATCTATTACAACTGGTCAACGGGTAAATCCGAAAAGTGCATTATGTGCTATCCGCGTTTAGAAAGCGGCCAACCGACGGTGTGTTCTGAAACCTGTGTAGGGCGTATTCGTTATTTGGGCGTCATGTTGTATGACGCCGATAAAATCGAAGCGGCGGCCAGCGTGGAAAACGAGCAAGAGCTGTACGATGCTCAGTTGGGTGTCTTTCTAGATCCAAACGATCCCGAGGTCATCAAAGCGGCTCGAGCCGAAGGGGTGCCTGAAGACTGGATCATTGGTGCACAAAATTCACCTATCTGGAAAATGGCCATGGAGTGGAAAATCGCTTTTCCCTTGCACCCCGAGTACAGAACTTTGCCCATGGTGTGGTATGTCCCCCCCCTATCGCCTATTCAGCATGCCGCAGAGGCCGGGCAGGTAGCTGCCGTGGACGGCATGCCCGACGTCAGATCTTTACGTATTCCGGTACGTTATTTGTCCAATATGCTGACGGCGGGTGATGACGCTCCCATTGTGTTGGCTTTAGAGCGTATGTTGGCCATGCGTTCTTATATGCGAGCTAAAACGGTGGATGGGGTCATTGACCATAACGTAGCCAATCGCGTCAGTCTGACGCCTGCTCAAATTGACGATATGTATCAACTGTTAGCTATCGCCAACTACGAAGATCGATTTGTGATTCCAACGACTCACCGTGAGCACGTCGAGGATGCCTATGACATACGCAGCGGTTGTGGGTTTACGGATGGCAACCAATGCTCTACAGGTAGCTCAGGGGGAACGATGTTTGGCGGAGGAAAAAAACCGCGTAGCCGACAGGAGTCTTTGGTATGAAAACCTTTACCGTTTTATCCGTCTTATTGACTTATCCCAGCGAGGAGTTACAGCAAGCGGTGCCGGCAATGGAGCCCATACTCTTAAAAGACGGGCTATTAAAGCCTGAAAGCGTGACGGCTTTAACCCCTTTGTTGCAGGCGCTCGAATCCCACGATTTGTATGATCTTCAAGAGCAGTATGTTTTGTTGTTTGATCGCTCGCGTAGTTTGTCTTTGAATTTGTTTGAGCATGTCCATGGTGAAGGACGAGATCGAGGCGGTGCTATGGTTGATCTGCTTGAGACCTACAGACAAGGAGGGGTGGAGCTCATCAGTTCAGAACTGCCAGATCACTTGCCTGTGCTCTTAGAGTTTTTGTCCACGCAGTCTCTTGAAACAGCGCAAGAAACGCTAGCGGATGCGGGGCATATTTTAGTGGCTTTGGCTGAGCGCTTAGAAAAACGTCACAGTTCCTATGCCGCAGTATTGCAGGCATTGGTGGATTTTTCTCAAGCGGACTCAGGCTCCGAACAGGCCCAAGAGCTGTTAGCGCAGCCTACTGATAACCCCGAGGACTTAGAGGCTTTGGACGCAGTGTGGCAAGAGGC
>CANQRK010000082.1 GCA_947626245.1 uncultured Paenalcaligenes sp.
ACCAGCCAGCTCTAACAGCTTGGAAAACGGGGTCCCCATGGGAATCTCGTAGTTGCCCGGCAATTCCACATCGCCAGAAATAGAGAAAATCTTAGTGCCACCGGCATTAGGCACACCGACTTCGAGGTACTCTTGGCCGCTATTGCGCATAATCCAAGGCACAGCAGCAAAGGTTTCTGTGTTGTTAATGGTGGTGGGTTTGCCATATAGGCCAAAGCTAGCAGGGAATGGCGGTTTAAAGCGTGGCTGCCCTTTTTTGCCTTCGAGGGATTCGAGTAATGCCGTTTCCTCGCCACAAATGTAAGCGCCATAACCATGGAAAGCATGCAATTGGAAGCTAAAACCAGAACCCAAAATGTTATCACCCAAAAAACCAGCCTCACGGGCTTGCTCTAGGGCTTCTTCGAAACGTTGATATACCTCGAAGATTTCACCGTGAATGTAGTTATAACCCACGGTAATGCCCATCGCATATGCCGCAATAGCCATCCCTTCAATGACGGCATGGGGGTTAAAACGCAGAATATCACGGTCTTTAAATGTGCCAGGTTCACCTTCGTCAGAGTTACAGACTAGGTACTTTTGACCCGGCATGGTGCGCGGCATAAAGCTCCACTTCAGCCCACTAGGGAAACCTGCACCACCACGACCACGTAAGGCTGAGGTTTTAATTTCAGCAATGACGTCATCAGGCGTCAAGCCCGCTGTAAGAATACGGCGCAATGCCTCGTATCCACCGCGCTTAACATAACCCTCCAGATCCCAATTCGTACCATCTAGGTCAGCCAGAATTTGAGGGTTAAGGTGACGGCCATGAAAAATCATGCTCGTGGATAAATCACTACCTGGATTCGGATCCAAGCCTTCGGCTAGGCGATTTAACACGTCTAAATTCATGCCGACTCTCCGTTTTCAAGAGCATCTAGCATGGCTTCAATACGCTCGGGCTGCATACGGACACACATAAAATGGTTGTTCACCAACATGACCGGGGAATCGCCACAAGAGCCCATGCACTCACACTCTTCGAGTGTGAAAAGGCCGTCCTTTGTGGTTTCACCGTAGCCAATACCGAGTTTGTTTTGTAGGTAATCACCAGACTTTACGCCATCGCGCAAAGCACAGGGCAAGTTAGTACACACCGAAATGGTGTACTTGCCTACTGGCTCGAGGTGGTACATATCGTAGAACGTAGCGACCTCTTGAACCATAATAGGAGGCAAACCAAGATAATTGGCTACGTCTTCGATGAGCTCGTTAGACAACCAACCTTTTTCTGCTTGGGCTATGGTTAACGAGGCCATAATGGCCGAGCGCTTTTGCTCGGCTGGGAATTTAATTAATTCCCTGTCAATCTGTTGATAGGCTTTTTCGGAAAGCAGCATAATTCGATTCCGTTATATTTAATGCCGCCTTAGCGGTCGATCTCGCCAAAAACAATGTCTTGGGTACCGATAATAGTCACCGCATCTGCCAGCATATGACCACGGGACATTTCATCCAAAGACTGCAAGTGCACAAAACCCGGCGCACGGATTTTCATGCGGTACGGTTTATTACCTCCGTCGGAGATAAGGTAAATACCGAACTCCCCTTTGGGGTGCTCGATACTGGCATAAGCCTCGCCAGTTGGCACGTGCATACCTTCAGAAAACAGCTTAAAGTGGTGAATGAGTTCTTCCATGCCGGACTTCATTTTCTCACGGCTAGGAGGTGCCACTTTATGATTGCCTGTAATAACCGGACCGGGGTTTTTACGTAACCACTCAATACACTGACGAATAATACGTGTACTTTCACGCATTTCCGCCACACGCACCAAATAACGGTCGTAGCAGTCACCATTCGTCCCGACGGGGATATCAAACTCCATACGGTCATACACCGCATAAGGTTGCTTTTTACGCACATCCCACTCAACGCCTGATCCACGTAACATCGGGCCGGTAAAACCCAAAGCCATTGCACGCTCGGGGCTAACAATACCCACATCAACTAAGCGTTGTTTCCAAATACGGTTATCCGTTAACAAAGACTCGTACTCGTCCACACAAGCGGGGAAACGATTCGTAAAGTCTTCGATAAAATCAAGTAAAGAACCCGAACGCGCCTCATTCATTTGGCGTAGTTCTTTTTCGCTGCGATATTTGTTGCCTTTGTATTGAGGCATGCTATCTGGCAAATCGCGATACACCCCACCCGGACGGTAGTACGCCGCGTGCAACCGGGCTCCGGATACCGCTTCGTACATATCCATGATGTCTTCGCGCTCGCGGAAGGCATACAAGAACACCGCCATTGCACCCACGTCTAGAGCATGCGAGCCCACTGACATCAGGTGATTAGATAAACGCGTGATCTCGTCATACATGACACGAATATATTGTGCACGTAGCGGGACTTCGATACCTAAGAGTTTTTCCACAGACATGCAATAGGCGTGCTCGTTACACATCATGGAAACGTAATCAAGACGATCCATGTAAGGCAACGCTTGCAAGTAAGTGCGGTGCTCGGCCAATTTTTCAGTGGCTCGGTGCAACAGACCAATGTGCGGGTCAGCGCGTTCGATGACCTCGCCGTCCATTTCTAACACCAAACGCAGTACACCGTGAGCAGCCGGGTGCTGAGGACCAAAGTTAAGTGAGTAATTTTGAATTTCAGCCATCTTAGCGTCCTACTCCATAATCATCTGTACGCACCACTCGTGGCACAATTTCGCGTGGCTCGATGGTGACCGGCTGGTAAACCACTCGCTTTTGCTCGGGATCGTAACGCATCTCTACATAGCCTGATATCGGGAAATCCTTGCGGAAAGGATGCCCAATAAATCCATAGTCAGTCAAAATACGACGTAAGTCTGGGTGCCCCTCGAACACAATGCCATACAAGTCAAAGGCTTCGCGCTCGAACCAATTAACGGTAGGCCAAACAGGATACAAGGTAGGAATAGAAGGAAACTCATTATCGGTAGCAAAAGCGCGAACACGCAAACGCCAGTTATGAGTCAGTGAGAGTAAGTGAATGACGACGGCAAAGCGGTGAGGAAAATACGATGCAGCCTGCTCATATGTGGGGGCTTTCCATGCCGAATAGTCCACGCCACATAAATCAATACAGGTTTCAAAACGCAGTAATGGGTTATCGCGTAATGTCGTGCAAACATCAATCCATTTTTCGGCGGGTACTTCGAGGGTGAGCTCGTTACACGCTTGGGTGATTTTTGCATTTTCACCAAATACCGTTTGCAAATTCGATTGTAGGGTTTCAAGCCAAGTCATTTTTGTACCTTAAGAACCTTAACGAGCAATGGTATTGGTCAAACGGATTTTGTTTTGCATTTGCAATAAGCCATAAACCAATGCTTCAGCAGTTGGGGGGCAGCCTGGCACATAAATATCGACGGGTACAATACGGTCACAACCGCGCACCACCGAGTAAGAATAGTGATAATAGCCACCACCGTTCGCACAGGACCCCATCGACACAACCCAACGTGGTTCTGCCATTTGGTCGTACACCTTGCGTAGAGCCGGAGCCATTTTATTACACAAAGTACCCGCAACGATCATTAGGTCAGACTGACGTGGACTGGGACGGAAAATAATACCAAACTGGTCCAAGTCATAACGTGCTGCGCCAGCGTGCATCATTTCAACTGCACAACAGGCCAAACCAAAGGTCATGGGCCACATGGAGCCTGTTTTCGCCCAGTTCAGCAGTTTGTCTGCACTGGTGGTAATAAAACCTTCTTTAAGAATGCCATCGATAGCCATAGTGTTGCCTTTAAAGCGTTAAGCTATTACTCCCAATCGAGAGCGCCTTTTTTCCATTCGTAGATGAACCCCACTGTTAAAATCAGCAGGAACGTCATCACCGTCCAGAAGCCCACAATGCCGACCGTGCCCTGAGCCATTGCCCATGGGAACAAAAACGCGATTTCCAAGTCGAACATAATGAAAAGAATAGCAATGAGGTAATAACGGATATCCACTTTCATGCGCGAGTCGCCAAAAGCTTCAAATCCACACTCATAAGGTGATAGTTTTTCGTCGTAAGGACGATGTGGGCCAAGAATACGACCTGCCGCCAACAAAGCTAAGCCGATCAGTGTTGCCACGATGATGAAGAGTAAAACGGGAAAGTAATTTTGCAGATTCATGCAAGCACCCACTCACAGTAAGTAAACCCATAAATTGTAGCATTTTACATTCTGAGTTTACGTAAAATGCCCATAAAACAAAGCGTTATGAGCAATTAGGACGTGTAAAGTACACCACCATTGAGTTTGGGACAATTAGATTATGTGCCAATCCGTTCGTAGCGTGTACGATTTATTGCAACAATTTTGCAACGCCACCATTTTAACAGAAGTCAGACTCTTATATAAGAATCATCCCCCACTAAAACCACTATTAAAACAACATCTCCGAGCCTCATCGTATAGAAAAAGAAAAAGCCACTATAAATAGTGGCTTTCGACAACTAAAGTTAAAGCAAAATGAGTTAGAAACGGTGACGTAGACCTAGCGCAGCCACTGTACGAGTGTCATTGTTTTTCTGTTTATAGTTGTCTTCATAGGCACCTAAAACGTACACATCGGTGCGCTTAGACAAAGGGTGCTTGTACACAACACTATAGGCATGCTGCTTTTTCTCGCCGATATCTTTTGCAGCCTTACGCGGCTCGGACATAGTGTAACTACCGCTTAACTTACCACCACCTAAAGGAACAGCCAACGCAACAGAATAGTTGTTGTAGTCAAAATTCTTTTGGTATTTTTTATTCTCACCAAAATTACCATTTAAATCCTGACCAAAGGCCAAGGACACCGCTACCACTTCGAAATCATATGAACCGCTGAGAGTCCAACTGCTGGTGTTTTTGTAGCTATTTGCATTGTCGGCGTTTTGTAAACGCAACTGATCATACGTTAATGCCACCGCAACAGGGCCACTCTTGTAGCGTAAACCCGTTGTGAACTCACGTGCATTCTGGTCTTTTTCACCTGAAACTTTAAACTCTTGCTGACCATTTATATTGAAACTATAGCCCGCCCCAAACTCGAAACCAGAAAAATTAGGGCTGACATATACCACCGAGTTATCCATACGGTAGCCATCTTGGCCTTTAAATGCTGTCACAGAACCGGTGTCGTCCCAACCTTGACCATGTACATCTACAAAGAAACGAGAGGCTATATTTTGTTGACGACCAAAGTCAATTTGCCCCCAGCTATCACCAGCTAGACCAACAGTCGCTTGACGACCAAATAAACGACCACTCTGAGCAGACTCACCATCAGATAGCTTGAAGCCGCTCTCCAATTGGAAGGTCGCACGCAAACCATTACCTAAATCTTCGCTACCCTTCAAGCCCCAACGGTTACCACTTTGAATACCGTCTACCAGACCTGTACGCTTTTTGGTCACGCCTGTCGCATCATGCTTGATACGCTCATAGCCAATCGCTGTATCTAACACACCATACAAAGTAACCGATGTGTTTGCCTGAGCCACACCAGCGAACCCAGCCATTAAGGCAGCAGCAAGCAGAGTCTTTTTCATTACATCCTCTCCGTGAGATTTAATACTAGCTGCCGCCCCGTACACAAAAAAGCACAGACGCCAAACAGCCAAAACGACAAAGTCTTATCTTAATAATGCAATGTTGCAGTCACATGTAAAGAAGCTTTACAGCCACCACACCGTTGCTTATTTGTTTTTTCACAACAAATGCAAAAAACCCCAAAAAAGTAATTTTTGGGGTTTTTCTTAAGAAAGACCTAATTAAAGATCTCTCTGTATCCACTACACAGCTAAGCTGTGCGCTGGATTAGAACTGGTGACGGATACCAATTGCACCGTGAGTACGTTTCAAATCGTTAACGTTCTCAAAGTTTTTAGCGTAACCACCGAAAGCGTATACATTAGTACGCTTGGATAGTGGGTAGGAGTAAGCTACGCTGTATTGCTGTTGGTTGCCGTTAGTCACGTCACGCTTAGCTTCTTTACGAGCTTGCTTGTAACCGTACTGAGCACTTAGGGTACCTTCACCTACAGGCGCTGCTACAGAGATAGAGTAGTTAGTGTAGTCGTAGTCTTTCTCGTAGAAACGATTGCCGTAGCTGTTGCTACCACGACCATCAAAGTCTTGACCGAAAGCCAAGGAAACAGCAACTACTTCAAAGTCGTAAGAACCGCTCAAGGACCATGTGTTGGAGTTCTTGAAGTTGCTAAAGTTGCTAGCATCACGCAAACGAACTTGGTCGTATGTCAAAGCAACAGCTACAGGGCCATTTGCGTAACGTAGACCAGTTGTGAACGCACGTTGGTTCTGATCTTTTACGCCGCTCTCTTTGTAAGATTGTGAGCCGTTAGCGTTGAAGGAGTAACCTGCACCAAACTGGAAGCCAGAGTAGTTAGGTGTTACGTATACAACTGAGTTGTCGATGCGGTTGGTATCTTGAGCATTGAAGGTCAAAGTAGAACCAGTGTAGCCCCAGTGTTGACCGTGTACGTCAACAAAGAAACGGGAGCCAACAGTTGTTTGACGACCGAAGTCGATTTGACCCCAGCTATCGCCAGCTAGACCAACAGTAGCGTGACGACCGAATAGACGACCACCTTGAGCGGAGTCACCATCAGATAGTTTGAAACCGCTTTCTAGTTGGAAAGTAGCACGTAGACCATTGCCTAGATCTTCGGAACCTTTTAGACCCCAACGGTTACCAGACTGGTTACCATCAAACAAACCAGTTTTAGTAAATTTCTCACCAGTGTTGTTGTCTTTAATACGCTCGTAACCGATGCCTGTATCAAGAACACCGTACAAAGTAACAGAAGTTTCTGCTTGAGCGATGCCAGCAAAACCGGCCATCAGAGCAGCAGCGAGCAGAGTCTTTTTCATTTGTGAAATCTCCGTGGATTTTTTTGAGTAAATCAGAGCAGCCCAACAACAAGTTTGTGCTACTGCTCTTTCTAACTCCGCAATGGGAAGTTGATGCTATTGCAGCAAAAATCAGAGCAACTGGCTACGTTTTAAAGTGAAAAACCGCAGTTTTCACCCTATTTCGTTGCTTTGTCACAACAACACACACCTTTCATCCTCTGCATGTGTCGTTAGCGCACGTTCTACCTTTCGTGGCGCTCCTGATGCCCTAAATGAGCCCATCCAACTAGCCTGCGGCATGTATGAATAGCTCTATTTAAGCCTGCAACGCGCAAAACATGCAAGCACAAAAAAACCGAGACAAGCTCGGTTTTTTAATGTTTTTGGTGCCGACGGCGAGAATCGAACTCGCATAGCTTTCGCCACTACCACCTCAAGATAGCGTGTCTACCAATTCCACCACGTCGGCATTGCCCAAGGGTTGCCCCTAAGCAAATAAAAATAAATTATAGCACGTTTTTTTCAAAAAAATCCAGATTCACTCTATAAACTAGCAATAAAACGGGAAAAACAGTAACAAAAAAACAACACTACTGCATTATGCGCAAATTACGTACCACGAATTTATAATTCAGATTATTCCGCTGGAACGGTAGGTGTAGACGGAGCTACAGGGACCTCTGGGATAGATGGAACCTCGCTACCCTGTTGCTCAGTCACAACAGATGCACCAGGAACCACGGACTCGTAGCCCTGCATAATGCTGCTTTCTGCTTCGGTACGAATCGGCTGATGTGACACCCATGCCAAACCGCCCGTTGCCGCAAAGAACACAATGGCAGCCCAGCGGGTCATACGGGACAAAAAGTTAGCCGCACCCGCCGCACCGAACACGCTGCCCGCCGAGCCCGCACCAAAGGCAGAGCCCATTTCGGCCCCTTTACCTTGCTGCAAAAGCACTAGACCAATAATAGAAAGCGAAGCAATAACCTGCACTGCCTGCAATAAAGGAGATAACCATTCCATGAAATTGACTCCGAGCCGTTTAAACGGCTGCTATAGATAAAAAATCGACTGCTTTTAATGAGGCACCACCTACCAAAGCCCCATCAATATCCGGCATAGAAAACAAAGCCTGCACATTGTCAGCATTTACACTGCCACCATAAAGCACACGCACTGCTTCTGCTTGATGTTGCGCTAATAAGCCTCGAATATAAGCATGTACCTTTTGGGCTTGTTCGGGAGTAGCACTTTTGCCAGTACCAATTGCCCAAACGGGCTCGTAGGCAATGACCACTTTTTTTAGCAACTCTGGTGCTAATTTTAATATGGGTTGCAGCTGACGCGATACCACTGCTTCGGTTTGTCCATCCGAATACTCTTGTTCTGTCTCGCCTATACAAATAACAGGCGTAATTCCTGCGGCTAAAGCCGCTTTTGTTTTAGCCAACACATCTACGTCGCTTTCAGAGAACAAAGTGCGACGCTCTGAATGCCCTAGCAGCACCCACTGACAACCAAAATCCAACAACATATCAGCCGACACCTCTCCGGTATAGGCTCCATGGGAGAAAGCACTCATATTTTGAGCTCCCCAAGTGATACCAGAGACCTGCAAAGCCTGTTGGACTTGTGACAAATAAGGATGTGGCACACAAACAACAACATCACTCTTAAGCGTCTGATGGCCTGCGCCGGCGACCAGCTGCTGCAGTAATGGCTGATTGGACTCTAACGAGCCATTCATTTTCCAATTACCTATTACTAATCGGGGTCTAGTCATAATTAAAAGCCTAAACGTGGTTCACACCACAATAAA
Organism: uncultured Paenalcaligenes sp.; assembly: GCA_947626245.1. GTDB lineage: Bacteria > Pseudomonadota > Gammaproteobacteria > Burkholderiales > Burkholderiaceae_B > Paenalcaligenes. Next base: position 8,715 of record CANQRK010000082.1, read on the forward strand.
TGTAGCTAAACCACGCATTGTACCGTGTAGCAGCCTATCAACACTAGACAGTAAGAATAATCTTACCAATATGCGCACCACTTTCCATTAAAGCATGCGCTTGAGCCGCTTGCTCTAGGGGATAAGTAGCGTGTACCAAAGGACGTATAGATCCGGCTTCGATTAGCGGCCAAATCACATGTTTTAAGCCTTTAGCTATTTCTGCTTTTTGGGCATCGCTTTGAGGGCGTAACGTAGAGCCCGTCAGCTGCAAACGACGACGTAAAATTTGCCCCATATTTAAGGTGCTATGCGCACCACCCAACAAGGCAATGACAACCAAACGCCCGTCATCAGCCAAACACTGCAACCCACGATCAATGTAATCACCCGCCACCATATCGAGAATCACATTAACGCCTTTACCTGCCGTATGTTCTTTTACTACCGCTACAAAGTCTTGGGTTTTATAGTTAATGCCAATTGCACCGAGTTCTTCCACAGCGAGCACTCGTTCGTCCGAACCCACCGTAGCAAACACGGTATGGCCTTGAGCCACTGCCATCTGAATGGCTGTGGTCCCAATTCCACTCGCACCGCCATGTACTA
>CANQRK010000083.1 GCA_947626245.1 uncultured Paenalcaligenes sp.
CGTTCGACCAAAAACCTGTCTGGGGGCGAAAGCTTTATTATTAGTTTGGCCTTGGCACTGGGTTTATCGCAGATGGCTAGCCAAAATGTACGGTTGGACTCTTTGTTTTTGGATGAGGGCTTTGGGACATTAGATGAAGAAGCCCTAGAGGTGGCATTGGAAACTTTGATGTCTTTACAGCAAACAGGAAAACTGATTGGTGTAATTTCCCATATTTCCGCTCTAAAAGAACGCATTAGCACACAAATTCAGGTCAAGCCCGTGCAAGGGGGACGCAGTCGCTTGCTCGGGCCTGGGGTAGAGGCTTTGTAGCATTTACTTGCCTTGAGGAATTTCCATAGTCAACTCTACACGACGATTTTGGGCTCGCCCTTCGGCCGTGTCATTGCTAACTAACGAGCGGGTATCGGCATAGCCAACTGCCCGCAAGCGATAGCTTTGAATACCATTTGCTTCGAAATAACGCACGACACTACCTGCTCTGGAGCTAGATAACTCCCAGTTAGACGGAAAACGTGGGCTACGAATAGGAATCGAATCCGTATGCCCTTCGACCGCAATTTGGAAATCATTTTGCTTTAATACGTGGGTCAAAGAGCGCAAGACAGCAACCCCAGCTAAGCTTAAATCAGCTTGCCCCGAAGGAAATAAAATTTCACTGTTAATACGGAAACTAACGGTCTCGTCATTTAGCACCACATCAATATCTTCGCTAAGCCCATCTAGGCCCAACGCACTTAAACGATCCGCATTACTTTCGCCTTCGGCATCACTACCGCCTGACAAAACGCCCATTGCATCTGCTTGATATTGCGATCCTGCTAAGGTGCCATCGGCACGAGTCCCTATTACGATAGCATTGACGTCTTGATCGCCACTACTTTCATAGACCTCTTTGCCCGCAAAAGCCAACATCACAATCATGAGTACTAATAATAGGGTCATCATGTCTAGATAAGTGGTGAACCAGGTTTCTTCCTCTTCACGAGGTTGCAGACTACTATCACCTAACTCTAACCACGATTTTTGCGCACCACCTTTGGATCGACGTGACCGAATTTGCATCCGTGCTTGCTGTAGCTCGGCTTCTAGCGATTTGGCTTTAGCGGCAAGCTGCCCGATGAGTTTATTATCTGCGCTCATTATTAGCTATCGTAACGATTGTAGTCGTCATTGATTTCGTCTTGGTATTGCGCCATAAAGGAATTGAGTGTTTCACGCATAACGGCAGGGCCTCGTTTTTGACTCATCATAGACACCCCTTGCAATACCATGTTCATTAAAACCAAACGCTGCTCGGTGCGACGCTCTAGCTTGACGGCCACAGGCTTAAACAGCAAATTCGAAAATAAAATGCCATAAAACGTGGTCATTAATGCCAAGGCCATTTGCTGACCAATCAGCGCCATATCGCCATCACCCAGTAAAAACATCAAGTTCACTAGACCGATAAGTGTTCCTACCATTCCAAAAGCTGGTGCATAGCTCGCCATGACACGGAAAAGTTGCGCCTCGGCGTATTCGCGTGCGCGCAACCTAGCAATACGCCATTGCAGTAACTCAATGATCTCTTCTTCGGGAGTCATATCAATAACTAACTGCACCCCGGTTTTTAAAAAAGGATTGGAGATTTGATCCAGTGCGTTTTCTACCGCCCGGATATCACCTGATACCCAGAGTCGTGAGATTTCAACCAATTCGTCAATATCGTGTTGCGCATAGAGTTTTTCATTGCGCATAACAGTCCAAATCAAGCCAAAGATTCGGATAACTTCACTAAGCGGGTAACTGATAAACGTCGCGGCCATCGTACCAACCACCACAACGAGCAAACTAGGAATATCAAAAAACAACGAGGGGTCGACAGCGGTATAGAAGATAACTACGCCTAAGAGCAAAACGCTGGCGACTATACCTATGAGAGTTGATGGGTTCATTTCACACCTAAAAAAACACCTTTACATAAGGTGTTTAACTATTTTCCTAACAATTATGATAATAAGTGAACAAAAGTAAATAAATGTTAACCAAAATCAAATAAGGAGTAGTTACTCCCACCAAAGGTTGACTTGGCTTTTAATGAACAAGGGTGGGTATGTGCCGCTCCAACCACGTACTCGATGGACAACTAAAATGGGTAATTGGGCGCTGTACTCATTAAATACCTGTGTATAGAGACGCCCCCCTTGTATGGGCACACAATTATAGGTATCGTTAACGCACACATAACTTTGGATTAAAGCCGCGCTAGACGGCATAATCTGCACCATCAGCTGCGTTATTTTTTGATCTTGAGTGGGGGCATCAGGAATACGGCTCGTGTCAAAACGTTGGGTAATAGGTTGATCTAACTGATAAATCGCTGAGCTCACTTGCTCAAAGGCCCACGACTGTTGGGCCCATACGTTAGGTGCTTGCAAGGCCACAACCCAACCAAAAAATAATACAAAAAAGGACTGCCTTCCACTCTTCATTTGTTTTTTAACTTTAATCTATAAGATGTTAATTTTATGGATAATATCTGATATTATCAGTGAATGATTTCTGCTTACACACAGGTCTCGGATACCGTCTATGCGTTTATACCACCATTACTCTCGTCTATTACGCCGTAATACCGCTACATTCTTTGCTTTGTTTACGGTTTTATCGCCTGTAGCTGCACAAAACGTGGATCTAAGCCCTATTCAGTACCATACGCCTTATGAGCAATTCAGCTCAAACCTCCAACCTGTGTCGTATGTGCCCTCACAAAACACCTTGCCGCCGGCGCTGCTACAGCATGAGCCGTCTTTGTTGCATTCCGAAATTGCCTATGTCCAAGACATAAAAACAGGCACCGCTATTTATCAAAAAAACAGTGATCAGGTGCGCCCTATTGCATCCATTACTAAATTGATGACGGCACTGATTGTGCTCGAGGCCCACCAAAACTTAAACGAAGTCTTAGAAATCACTAGCGATGACATCGATCACCTAAAAAACACCACTTCTAGACTGTCAGTGGGTTCCAAACTTACCCGCGCTGAAATGTTACATTTAGCCCTCATGTCATCAGAAAATCGAGCTGCAAACGCATTAGGTCGCCATTACCCAGGCGGGCTTAATGCATTTGTCCGGGCTATGAACGATCGCGCCCGCAGCTTAGGCATGCGTCAGACGCTCTTTGCTGAGCCCACAGGACTCTCTAGCGAAAACATCTCTAGCCCTAACGATTTAGTGCTGTTGCTTAAGGCCACGGCCAAACAACCTTTAATCCATCAATACAGTACCCACGATCAAATTACCGTTACCCCTCGTCCCGGTCGTTCATTAGTCTTTGGCAATACCAATCGCTTAGTACAAAACTCCAAATGGGACATTCAAATTTCTAAAACGGGTTTCATTAACGAGGCGGGTCAGTGCTTAGTGTTATTGACTAAAATGGACGGGCGCGAAGTCGCTATTGTGCTAATGAATGCCCAAGGACGCTATTCGCGTATTGGCGATGCCATTCGTTTACGCAACCTAGTAGAAAACTCGAATAAACTTGCTATGCTATAGATTTACTCTATTCATCAACTAGCTATGTGCATTGCTTATTTAGCGTTGGCCACTGACCCCCAGTGGCCTTTATTTATTGCTGCCAATCGCGACGAAGCGCACGACCGTGCTACTCGCCCTGCTGCCCCGTGGCCTCAACAACCTACTATTTATGGTGGTTTAGACTTAGAAGCCGGAGGCACGTGGTTCGGTGTACAACAACAGGGCCGTTTTGCCTTATTAACCAATCACCGTAATTTGCATATTCCTAGTCCAAGTGAGCCACGTTCCCGCGGTGAGCTATGCAAAGACTTCCTTCAAGGGCAGCACAGCCCACTCGACTATTTACGGTCGGTGCAGGCTCAGGCGAACGACTACGCCGGTTTTAATTTGATTGTGGGTGAGTGGCGGTCCGATGAAGCTCGATTTGAATGTTATTACTACAGCAATCAGCAAGACCACGCGCCCCAACGCCTTGATCCCGGCTACTATGTGCTAAGCAATGCTTTTCTTAATACCCCCTGGCCTAAAAGTCAGCGTTTAGCAGATCAACTGACAGCACAGCTTCAAGCCAATCCATTTCATCAGACTGAGGTGCTATTTCAGATTCTGCGCGATCCCACCCCGGCTCCTGATCACTTATTGCCTACTACAGGCTTAGACTTAGAGCGAGAGCGCTTAGTCAGCAGTCCATTTATTGTCAACTCACTTTATGGAACACGTAGCTCTAGTCTTTGGACCGTGGCAGAAAATGGACGCAGTATTCTATACGAGTGTAGTTATAATCCTCAAGGAATAGAAACAGAAAGACACAGTTGGCCTATTCAACTACCCACCTCGTTTTTATAAAGGAATCTCTATGCGTCTTTGGTGCGCGTTAGCGATAGGCTTGTTAGGAGCCTTACCCACTCATGCACAACAGCTGCCGCCAGTTCATTTTTATTTTGATACGGCCTATATGTGTGGCGGGATTGGGAGTGATGAAGCTGAGTCCTTTCGCACGGCTCAAGCTAACTTTCCTCTGACGTTAAATTTTGGCCAACAGTATGGCGACCGCACCGCTTTTATCGCCGATATCCAAGTGGTCATGCGTGATAATCAAGACCAAGTGGTATTAAACATAAATAGCAATGGGCCCTACTGCTTGCTGGACATCGATCCGGGTCAGTATCAGGTGTATAGCACCTACGAAGGCCAAACCTTGCGGCAAGACATCACGGTTAATCAACTAGGGCATCGGTTGGTCTTTGTTTGGCCCGAAGACCCAAATCAATAGGATTTCATATTATGGCTGAGTTTGCCGTTGTTGGTTTAGGGCGTTTTGGTTCTGCCGCTGCGCTAGAGCTTATGAGAATGGGGCACTCTGTTTTGGGCATTGATAGCGATGCTAAAATAGTGGATAAATATGCCGATCAGCTTTCCAGAGCTATTATTGCCGATGTGACCGATGAAGCTGCCATTGCTGAATTAGGGTTAGATAATTACGATGTGGTGCTCATTGCCATTGGCGATGATGTACAAGCCTCATTGGTCTGTGTGGTGCATTTAAAAGCAATCGGGGTCCATAAAATTTGGGTCAAAGCCATTTCCCATGCCCAACACTTGATTCTAAATAAACTAGGCGTTAGCCGTATTATTCACCCCGAAGAGGAAATGGGGGTGCGAGTGGCGCAAATGCTTAGCTACCCTATGGTAAATGACTACATTTCCTTAGGTAATGGCGAGTTTGTAGTAGAAATTACGGCTAGCCAGCGGCTAGACGACACCATGTTAGATCGTATTTTGCAAATGGACCCTTCTGTCGCGGTACTTTTAGTTAAACGCAAAACACAAATTATTATTTATCCTTCAGACGATTTTGTTTTGCAAGCCAACGATGTTCTTGTCTTATTTGGCTCTTTGCATGCCTTACGTCATATCGCCCCTCAGCTGCTCTAAGCCATGCCCAATCCGCGTGTTGTGAATTCATTGCGCCGTTTGCGCTTAACACCTAAACCCCATACCAACCTGCCAGCCAGTCCGCCTTTGGTACTGGCGCTGGGGTTTTTGATTTTGATTATCGTGGGCACACTCTTATTTAAGATGCCCTTTGCGACCCAAACCCCAATTAGCTGGTTTGATGCTTTTTTTACTGCTACCTCTGCCGTGACGGTAACGGGCTTGATGGTGATTGAACCGGCGACTGTACTCAGTGTGCCTGGTCAAATGATTATGACGGCATTAGTACAAATTGGGGGCCTCGGTTTTGTGACCTTTGGGGTGTTGGCCATGCTGACGTTAGGCAAACGAATCAGTCTAAAAAATCAAGCCTTGGCCTTAGAGGCTTTTAATCAAACCAATGTCTCTAAAATTCGCCAAACGGCCCTATCAGTACTGAAAATTTCTTTTGTCATACAAATCGTGACGATGGTGTGGCTAACCTTATGGTGGAATCGTCATTACGATCTAAAAGAAGCTGCCTATTTGGCCTACTTTCATGTCACGATGGCCTTTAATAACGCAGGCATTTCCCTGTACGAACACAGCTTAATCGACTTTGTCAGCGACCCCGTTAGTTTAATCACTCTATCGCTAATGATTACGCTAGGCGGCATCGGCTTTCCCGTCATTATGAATCTGCTGCATAAAAAGCGTTGGGCTTTGCTGTCCCCGTATACCAAGCTGATCCTTATTGGTACAGTGGTACTGAATCTGGTAGGTTTTACCGCTATTTGGCTATTTGAATTCCAAAATCCAGCCACCATCGCTCTGTTGCCTTTGCACGAGCAAGCGACCGCTTCTTGGCTACAAATCGTCTCTAGCCGTACCGCCGGTTTTGTAACAATGGAACCTGCCTTAATGGAAACCAGTTCGGTGCTGTTGCTGATGTTTTATATGTTCATTGGCGGTGGTTCGTTAAGTACGGCTAGCGGTATCAAGCTAGGAACCTTTATTATTTTATTAGCAGCAGCTCTGTCCTATTTACGTCACCGCGAAGAAGTCGTTTTAATGCAGCGCAGTGTCGCTCCTGATACCGTACAAAAAGCCTTATCTTTGGTGTTAATCACCTTTGCTCTGTTTTTTATGGGATTGATGGCAATGAGTCTGTTCGAGAGTCGCCCTCTCGATAGCATTATGTTCGAGGTGATGTCTGCCATTAGTACAACGGGCATGAGCTTTGGCATCACGGCTGAACTGAGCCGCCCCAGTCAATGTGTGCTAGCCGTATTAATGTTTGCCGGACGCTTAGGGCCATTGACCTTGGTGTATAGCCTAGCCACACGTCGCCGTAGCCGTATCCGCTACCCTGAAATGAATTTTCAAGTGGGTTAATGCCCACCCTTAATTATCGTTATGAACGCTTATATTTTTGATACCGAAACCACTGGCACAACCCAGCCCGATATTATCGAAGCCGCCTGGCTACAACTTGATGATGTTAGCACCCTAAATGTAATAACCGAATTTGAACAACGCTACCAGCCCAACCACCCGATTAGTTTAGGTGCGTTGGCCGTGCATCATATTTATGATGAAGAGTTAGAGTCCTGCCCCCCTGCGGCCAGCTTTCACTTTCCTGCCGAAGCCAACTACATGATTGGGCACAACGTGGATTATGACTGGAATGTCTGCGGTCAGCCTGAGATAAAACGTATTTGCACCTTGGCATTAAGTCGTTATATTTTGCCTCAGCTAGACAGCCACACACAATCCGCGCTGATGTATTATTTTTTCCGACCCCATGCACGCGATCGTTTAAAAGCCGCGCACTCAGCCTTGGCTGACGTACATAACTGCCGCTACGTTCTACAAAAACTACTGGCCTTGTTACCACAACCACCCCAAAACTGGGAACAACTGTGGGAGCTATCCGAGCTAGCTCGTTTGCCACGTAGTATGCCCTTTGGTAAACACAAGGGCACACCCATTGCCGAGTTACCCCTAGACTACCAAGACTGGGTGCTACGCCAAGACAGCATGGATCCTTATATCAAATTAGCCATTCAGAAAGCTCGGGCCGCAGCACGCGCTATGCCATAACTTGCGCCACAAAATGAATCACTAGCCCCACAAAACCTCCGACCAGAGTGCCATTGATACGGATATATTGTAAATCCTTGCCAATGGCATTCTCTAACTGGTCTACTAATTCGTCTTCCTCCCAAGCATTGACTCGATCCGCAATATAATGCGCAATGCGAACACGGTATTTTTCAATTAGCGGGGGAGCAATTTGCAGTAGTTTTTCATTTAACAACTGCTCCATTTCCGTGTCTTGCAGAATATGATGTGCCACTTGACGTAGGCCTGTCGATAAACGAGCCTTAAACAAAGAAGAATCGGACTGTAAATCTTGCTCGACCCAATCTAAAATCTCCGTCCACAACGACGATAAATACTGCATCAAAATAGGGTCAGTCAATAATTGATCTTGAATAACCTGTACTTTGCGTTTGAACTGAGGATCTTTTTCTAAGCGTGCAATAAAGGTTTTAAGCTGAGCACTAAAGCTATAACGCAAAGGATGATGCGAATCCTCAGAAATGGCTTGTACCTCTTGGGCGACTAACTTTACCAAACGTTGTGTACCCCACTGTCCGGCATAATCACTCAGCGTTTTTACATGCAGCGTTTTCTTTATTTCCGCAGATAACTTTTCAGTAATAAAAGCCTGTATATCTTCTTTTTGTAAGACATCGCTAACTCCATGCAGCGCATGATCTAACAGTTCTTGGTGGCGGCTATCTGCCGTTAACAACTCTAGAATCTGAGCTAACAACGTAGAAAAGTCGATAGCTTTTAAATTAGCAATGGCTGTTTTCTGAATGAACTGCTGTGCTCGCACATCACGCAATGCCGTCAAGCTATGCTGCGCCACTAAAGCCGTATAACCGGCCATGAGCTCAGCGTTATCCCGTTTCACCAACCAACGCATCAGCTGCCGTGGCAACTGCCATTGATTCAGTTTTTGCATGACTTGCTGAGTAGATAAAAAATGTTCGCAAATAAAATCAGCCAAATTGCGAGCAATACGAGCCTTGTTACGCGGAATAATAGCCGTATGCGGCAATGGTAACCCCAGCGGATGCCTAAATAACGCTGTCACTGCAAACCAGTCCGCTAAAGCTCCCACCATCGCGGCTTCGCTGAAGGCAATGATGTACCCCCAGTAAGAAGCCCCATCATCAAAATAGCTAGCCCCTACAAAAACAAAAAGCGCCGCAACAAAAAAACTTGTTGCTAACGCTTTGCTTTTGGCTAAAGGCGATAACCTTTTCACTGCTAGACCTTTTGCACGGCCTTAGAGTGTATAAACGCAGTTTTATAGTTGCCGTCTAGGTCAAACCAAGCACACTCGATACGACCATGAGTTAACCCCAACTGCGTTACTGTCATCGCAGGGCCACCACTATTTAACTTCACCACGTCACCAATTTGAAACATTTTAAATTTTCCTATATAATCTTTTTTTGCCTTACAAAAGGCAGCTTATAGCCAATTTTAAAGCAAATCTCAGTTTTATGTAGGGGTTTGACAAAATTTAAAATAATGTGCTATAGTTACATCTTTCGGGGCGTAGCGCAGCCTGGTAGCGCACTTGCATGGGGTGCAAGGGGTCGAGTGTT
>CANQRK010000084.1 GCA_947626245.1 uncultured Paenalcaligenes sp.
CTTGGTACCGCATTGCGCTAGGGTTAGTCGTTTTTGCTTGGCTGACTATAGGTTAGGTCGCTTGGACAAATAGCGACTTAACGCCAGCAGCCGTTGCATAAGGTGGCTGATTGTCATGGCTAGATCTGTCTCTAGGTACAGCCATGACCCCACCTCTAAAGCACCTCTAAGGTGCTTTTTTAATGCGGCCTTTCAACACAAGAAACAAAGCAGTGCATTTGCCGCTATGGGCATAAGTACGACTAAAACAAACCACGTTGTGGAATTAAGATAACAGGTAGACTTATATAAGACTGCGCTCAATCAAGGCAAGGTATTGTTGTAGCGCTGATTCATTTTTTAGCGTATTGCACAAGGAGACAACTCATGGGGCACGACGAGCAGATGGCGGTGTGGTTAGAGCAATCTAGACCAGAGCAGCTAGGGGCTGATTTGGCGCGCAAGTGGGCTAATAAAGAGTTCATCGCTATTGCGGGCGTCTACGATCCCATCAGCGCTTTACTAGCGCGCCAGGCGGGATTTGAGGCTTTGTATTTGTCCGGAGGCGCCTTAACGGCCTCTTTGGGCTTGCCCGATTTGGGCTTGTTGACGATGGAAGAACTCGTAGACAGAGCGCGAGCTATTGTGCGGGCAACTCGTGTGCCGTTAGTCGTCGATGGCGATACTGGCTATGGTGAGGCGTTAAATGTGATGCGCCTAGTACGAGAGCTCGAAGACGTTGGCGTAGCAGCTGTGCAGCTTGAGGATCAAATCCTACCTAAAAAATGTGGGCATTTGAACGGCAAGCAATTGGTATCCAGCGAGGAGATGGCGTTTAAAATAGCGGCAGCAGCCAAGGCCAGACGAGATATACGGATTATTGCGCGTACAGATGCGGTGGCGACCGAAGGGTTAGATGCTGCTATTCGTCGAGCTAAGGCCTATATCGAGGCAGGGGCTGATGCTATTTTCCCCGAGGCGCTAACCGATGTAGCGCAGTTTCAGGCTTTTGCTCAGGCCATTTCCGTGCCGTTGTTAGCCAATATGACAGAGTTTGGCCGTACCCCTCAAACTTCGGCACAGCAGTTTGAGCAAATGGGCTATGCCATGGCGATATGGCCTGTGTCTAGTTTACGTATAGCCGCCAAAGCCATGCAGCTGTTTTATGATGAACTGAAACAAACAGGGTCTGCTGCTGGGCAGGTCGAGCACATGCAGAGTCGTGCCGAGCTCTACGATTTGATTCATTATTTTGGTTATGAGTCATTGGATAGCAGCATTCAGCGTACGGTAGTGCCTGACGTATTGGATTAGTTTTTAAGCCGTAGTCGCAAGGTAGGCTGATGGTGACGATGCAGCTCAATCAGACCATTTTTATTAAGCGCTAGCCAGCCCCCACGAGTGGGTTGGCTATGATCGTATTCCCAATCGGGGATCACAATGCGCGTTAAATTACTCTTGTTAGTATTTGCTAGACGATGCAAAGCGGGGCGATGCGTATGGCCGTGTACCAGCAGGGTGCGTTGGTGTTGTTCAAGCAGTTGGACGCAGCTAGACTCGTTCACATCAGTAATAGACGGCTCGATGTATTGCTGTTGTTTGCGGCTACGTTGGCGTAGTCCACCGGCAACGGATAAACGCCACTTTAAAGGTAAAGCCAAAAACAGGGATTGAATCAGAGGGGCGCGTACTCGACGTCTAAAACGTTGGTAGTTGACATCATCAGTACACAGTTCGTCGCCATGAGTTAACACCAGTTGATGGTGATCGGTACTAAGTAGCACCTGATCGGGCAGTAGCTGTGCTCCTATGTAGCTGGCAAAGCGTTGATCGAGTAAAAAGTCTCGATTGCCACGCATGACATACAGAGGAATATCTTGACTGGTTTGGCGAAAATGGTGAATAGCCTGAGCCAACCAATTGGGAGGCTCTAGGGCTAAATCGGAACCCACCCAAGCATGAAAAATGTCGCCGCACAAAAGCAGTGCGTCGGCATCTTGTCTAGCTTGGGTAAGGAAGCGATAAAAAGCTTGCGCCGTTTTGGGGCTATGAGGCCCCAAATGGATGTCTGCGGCTAACCAAATGTTGCCTTGCAGATGCAGCTTATTCGATGACGCTGGCGCTTTCGATGATGACATCTTCAACAGGTACGTCTTGGTGGAAGCCTTTGCTGCCAGTTTTTACAGTTTTGATGCTATCCACGACGTCTGTACCATCGACGACTTTACCGAAAACCGCATAGCCCCAACCATTAGGGGTAGGGTTGGTGTGATTCAAGAAATCGTTGTTTTGGATGTTGATGAAGAACTGAGCCGTGGCAGAGTGCGGGTCGTTAGTACGGGCCATTGCAACGGTGTACACATCGTTTTTTAAGCCATTGTTTGCTTCATTTTCGATGGTGTCTTTAGTTGCTTTTTGCTTTAGGCCGGGCTCAAAACCACCGCCTTGAATCATGAAGTTATTGATAACGCGGTGAAAAACGGTGCCGTTGTAGAAACCGTCATTGACGTAGCTCAAAAAGTTTTCAACGGTTTTTGGGGCTTTTTCGGCGTCTAGCTCTAAGGTAATGTCGCCTTTATTGGTTTTTAGTAAAACCTTTGGGTTAGCACTCATGGAATTCCCTTTGGGTGATGTAGATGTTTCAGTCGCTTGGGCTAGTGAGAATGTGGTCATTAGCACTAGTCCAAGTAGAAAAATAGCCATGCGTTGTACACGCAAGACCTGATTTATAGTGAAGTATTGCAGCATTGTAAAGAGGTTCCGTTGCTAGTTGGTAGGTAAAAGATACTGAGTGTCTTTAGCGCGAGCTGGATCTTTGGCCTTTTCAAACGAGCGGTGTGCCAGCATAAGCTGTAGCTCGCCTTGGTTTTGTAAGGCTAAGCGATAATTAGGGTTGGCTAGCAAAGCCATGTCCAAGGCCTCTTTGGCTAGGTCTAGTTGATTGAGGCGCATGTATTCGGCCGCAAGGTTATTCCATGGCTCGGGTAGCTCGGGGTAAAAAATAGTGAGTTGTTTATAAGACTCGATGGCTTGAGGGTGTTGCCCCAGTTGTGAATAAGCGCGCCCTTGCAAAAACAGCAGCTGCACATCTACCCCGATTTCTGCATTGTTTTCACGCTGCTGTAAGCGCTTGTTAATGGCGTCTAGGGCAGCCTCATTTTGACCACTATCAAGCAGCTGGCCAATTTTGTCGGTGACGTTTTTTGGGGTTAAGGCCAAAGACGTATCGACGTTTGGGGTGAGAGCATCAAGCACGCGTACCAAGGGCTGCCAGCCACGAATTTCAGGGGTGGCCTCGGAAAAAATAGGCTCGGCTGGCTGGGCAGATGCAGGCATTAAAAACCCAGAGGCCAGCCCCAAGATGGCGGCCAATGAGCAAAGAATAGGATGTCGTTTCAGCACAGGCAAATCCCTTAGAAGCAATAATATCCGTAAGTTAAAGTACATAAGGCGACACGTACAGGTGTAGGCTTGTTATACTTGAATGCCACCTATTTTAGCCTTTTATTTATAGACCATAACCCTTTATGTTGCGTATTTATAGTTCTCTGTCACGTACAAAAGAAATTTTTAAGCCTCTAGAGCCCGGTAAAGTTCGTATGTATGTGTGTGGCATGACCGTTTACGACTTCTGTCATTTAGGTCATGCGCGTATGTTAGTTGGTTTTGATGTGATTCAGCGCTGGTTACGCACGATGGGTTATCAAGTCAGCTACGTTCGTAATATAACGGATATTGATGACAAAATTATTCGTCGTGCTGTCGAGCGTAATCAACGTATGCACGAGGTCACGGCCTTTTATATCGATGCCATGCACGCTGATGAAAAAGCATTAAATGTGCAGTCACCTGACTTTGAGCCCCGTGCGACTCAGTATGTGGGCGATATGTTGGGTATGATTAAATTGCTCGAAGACAAGGGCTTGGCCTATAAAAGCGATGATGGCGATGTGAACTATGCGGTGCGCAAATTCGATGGTTATGGCAAGCTGTCCGGAAAATCGCTAGACGATTTACGTGCTGGCGAGCGTGTGGCCGTGTCAGGGGGTAAACGCGACCCACTGGATTTTGTGTTGTGGAAAGCCGCCAAAGACGACGAGCCGGCCGAGTCCAAGTGGCCATCTGTTTATGGTATGGGACGTCCGGGTTGGCATATCGAATGCTCAGCCATGAGTCATGCGTTGTTGGGCATGCCATTAGATATTCATGGTGGTGGACCCGATTTAAAATTTCCGCATCATGAAAATGAAATCGCACAGTCCGAAGGCGCATTGGGTGGACAAATGGCATCAGTCTGGATGCACTGTGGTCCGTTAATGGTGGATTCCGACAAGATGTCCAAGTCCTTGGGCAATTTTTTCACCATTCGTGAAACCATTTCCTCTCAGTCGTCTGACGGCGAGGCTACCTATCAGGTAAACCCACGCGAAGCCGAGATGTTGCGCTTTTTCATCGTTCGTAATCATTATCGCAGTATACAAAACTACGCACCCGACAACTTGTACGATGCGCAGCAGGCGTTAGATCGTTTGTATCAAACCTTGGCCAATGTACCTCCGGCAGCAGGTTTGGGTATTAATTGGGATTCCGAGCATGCGCAGCGCTTTCGCGAAGCCATGAACGATGACTTTAACACTGCGGGTGCCATTGCGGTCCTATTTGATGTGGCTACCCAAGCGAACCGTGAAAAATCGGCTGCGCTTAGCGCCGAGCTAAAAGCCTTGGGTGGGGTGTTGGGTTTGTTGCAGTATGACCCTCAGGTGTATTTGCGCTCCAGTACGCGCTATTTGCGTGATGCGGTCTTGGGTTCTTCGTTAACTGACGAGGCCATCGAGCAGTTGGTCAACGAGCGTAATCAGGCTAAACTGGAAAAAAACTTTGCGAGTGCCGACGAAATCCGCGCGCAGTTGCGTGCCGAAGGCATCGAACTAGAGGACAAGGCGGGTGGTTTGACGCAGTGGCGTCGAGCTTAATGCCATGAGTGAGCTGGCTTTACCTAGCTACTGGAAGCTCGCTCAAGCGCAGCTAATGAAAAGCGATCGGATTCTACGTAAAATTATTCCTTTGCATGGCGATCAGGGTTTAACCGTAACCGAGTCACCCTTTGTAACGCTAATCCGAGCCATTATGGCCCAACAGGCCAGTAGGCAAACCGCATTAACTCAATGGCGATGCTTTGTGGCTCATTATGGCGATCAGCCAGATCCCGCAAAAATCGCTATACTTTCGGCTACTAGCCTAAGACAAATTGGTTTGCCTAAGCGCAAGGCCGAATATATTATTGAGGTTTCCACGCATTTTGTGAATGGCCATATCAATATGGCGCATTTGGCAAGTTTGGATAATGAAAACGTTATCCAAACCTTGTGTGAAATACGTGGAGTAGGTCGTTGGACGGCCGAAATGTTTTTGATCTTTAATTTGCGTCGTGCCGACGTGTTGCCTCTAGATGATGCGGCATTGCTAAAAGCAATTTCTAAACATTATTTTAGTGGTGAGCCGGTATCGCGATTCGAAGCACGTGAGGTGGCACAAGCCTGGGCACCTTGGTGTACGGTAGCTACATGGCACCTATGGCGTAGTTTAAATGCCGTGGCTGTGCATTATTAACACAAACAAAGACTACAATGCGAAATACATTTTTAGAGTTTGAGCAGCCTATTGCCGAACTCGAACAAAAAATTGACGAACTGCGATTTGTACAAGCGGACTCCGCGGTCGATATCTCAGAGGAAGTCAGTCGATTACAGCAAAAAAGTCAGGCTTTGGCACGTAGCATTTATGCGAAGCTAACGCCGTGGCAAACTGCTTTAGTGGCGCGTCATCCCCAACGCCCCTATACCCTAGACTACGTACGTGAAATTTTTACTGATTTTCACGAGTTGCATGGCGACCGCATGTATGCGGACGATAAAGCGATTGTGGGTGGTTTTGCCCGCTTTAATGGCACGCCATGTATGGTCATTGGTCATCAAAAAGGCCGTGATACCAAAGAACGCGCCAAGCGTAACTTTGGCATGCCTCGCCCCGAAGGGTACCGCAAAGCATTACGCTTAATGCGCTTGGCTGAAAAGTTTCAATTGCCCATTTTTACCTTTGTGGACACACCCGGTGCGTATCCAGGTATTGGTGCCGAGGAACGAGGTCAATCCGAGGCCATCGGTTACAACCTGTACGCCATGGCCGAACTCAAAGTGCCTATCATTAGCACCATTATTGGCGAAGGCGGTTCGGGTGGGGCATTAGCTATTGCGGTAGGTGATGAGGTCTTGATGTTGCAATACGCAACCTATGCGGTGATTTCTCCCGAGGGCTGTGCATCCATTTTATGGCGCAGTGCTGACAAAGCTTCTGTGGCAGCCGAGGCCTTGGCGATCACCGCTGATCGCCTTAAAGAATTCGAGCTAGTCGATCGCATTGTGAATGAACCCGTTGGTGGTGCTCATCGCGATCCCGCCTTGATGGCGCGTCAGCTTAGCCGTGCTTTGGCCGATTCGCTCAGACAGGTGGCTGGCCTTGATCCTGACGAGTTGCGTGCTCGACGTCTAGAACGCCTCTTGTCTTACGGACGCTATCAAGAAGCACGTGGCTAATCGTTCCCTGTATCACTCCCTATCTACCGAGCCGCTGCAACAACTCGCTCATGCGCCTCTTGTGCGCGCTTTGCAGCAGCTGGGTGCAGTGCTGCCTCCGAGCGAGGCAGTGGCGGTGGCCTGTAGTGGTGGTGTGGACTCGGCGATGTTGGCAGTACATGCGACGTTATGGGCGCGAGTGCAGGGAATCACCCTGCATTTTTTTCATGTGCATCATGGGTTACAGCAGCCTGCCGACGGTTGGATGCAACAGGTACACGACCTAGCGCAGTACTTAGATGTACCGTGTCATACGCAGCGCGTACAGGTGGATTGTAGTCAGGGTGATGGCCTAGAGTCAGCCGCCCGCACAGCACGCTATCAGGCTTTTGCACAGTTGGCTGCCTTTACTGGAGTCCGGCACGTGTTGCTGGGACACCATTTAGATGATCAGGCGGAAACGGTTCTATTACGATTATTTCGTGGTGCGGGACCGACAGGAATGGGCGCGATGGCGTCAACAACGCAGCGTAATGGCGTGCAGTTTTTACGTCCCTTATTGGGCATTCCTCGCAGCGATCTGTTACATGTCGCGCAGCAGTTTACAGAGTTAACGCAGTGGCAACCCGTGTGGGATCCTACCAATCTTCAAGATGACTATACCCGGGGCGCTATTCGTGATCGATTGGTGCCCCATTTAAATCAACGTTGGCAAGGTTGGCAAAAAGTCTTAGCTCGTCATGCAGCACAAAGCCAAGAAACAGCACAGTTATTGGATGAGGTTGCCGCTGATGATTTAGCCCAGTTGGACTTGGCTGCCGATGGCAGCTTTGATCTAGCGCTCTGGCGTCGGCTTAAACCGGCCCGACAAGCCTTAGTGTTGCGCTATTGGTTGGCTCAATCTGCTCTCAAAATGCCTTCTCAGGCGCGGTTAGATGACATGCTAAAGCAACTGCGTCAGCTCCATCAGTTGGGCTTTGATCGCCAAATGCGTGTTAAGCATGGCAATGTTTGGGTTTGTTGCAGTAAAGGACGTGTGTTTTTACAATTTGTTTCTAGCGTAGAAAACACATAATCAAATAGTATTTTTTTTCGTGGCGAGAGCCAACTTTTTAAGTTTGTAATTATTATGTCCTTGATCGTTCAAAAATATGGCGGCACATCGATGGGCTCAGTCGAGCGGATCAAAAACGTTGCACGCCGCGTAGCCAAATGGCACAAAGCAGGACACCAAGTGGTGGTGGTTCCTTCAGCCATGTCTGGGGAAACCAATCGCTTATTGGGTCTGGCTAAAGACATTACCGGTCACCCTAACTTGCGAGAGCAAGACATGCTGGCGGCCACCGGAGAGCAGGCCAGTAGCGCGTTGTTAGCGATGGCTTTAATCGAAATGGGCGTGCCTGCTCGTAGTTATGCCGGTTGGCAGGTTCCGGTTAAAACCGACTCCTCCCATAGTAAGGCCCGTATCAAAGAAATTGATGGTACCCGTATTCAGGCTGACCTCGATGCAGGTCGCGTAGTCGTGGTCACCGGCTTTCAAGGTATTGATGATAAAGGCAGTATTACAACCTTAGGTCGAGGTGGCTCCGATACCTCTGCGGTGGCGATTGCTGCTGCTTTAAAAGCCGACGAGTGCTTGATTTTCACTGATGTGGATGGGGTATATACCACAGACCCTCGTGTGGTCCCAGAGGCGCGTCGCATGCGTGTAATTTCCTTCGAGGAAATGCTTGAGCTAGCGTCATTGGGTTCAAAAATTCTTCAAATCCGTTCGGTTGAGTTTGCTGGTAAATACCGTGTACCGGTACGAGTCCTTTCATCTTTAACTGATCCTGATCTGCCCATCGAAGAGGAAGACTCTTCGGGCACGCTTATTACCTTCGAGGAAGATACAAAAATGGAAGCAGCTGTTGTTTCTGGTATTGCTTTTAGCCGCGATGAGGCCAAATTCACTTTGCGCGCTGTGCCCGACACCCCCGGTGTGGCTTACTCTATCTTAGGCCCCATTGCAGAGGCGAATATCGATGTGGATATGATCCTGCAAAACCTATCCGTGCAAGGTACCACTGACTTTTCTTTTACTGTGAATCGTGCGGATGCTGAACGTACACAGGAAATTTTAGAAAAAGACATTGGCCCTAAAATTGGTGCCGGTGAAATTGTTGGAGACTCTAAAGTATGTAAAGTCTCTATTGTCGGTATTGGTATGCGTAGTCATGCGGGCGTAGCCAGCACGATGTTCCGCGCCTTATCCGAGGAAGGCATCAATATCCAAATGATCAGCACCAGTGAGATTAAAACCTCTGTGATTATTGATGATAAATACATGGAGCTAGCGGTACGCACCTTGCACCGTGTTTTTGAGTTAGATCAGGAAGCCAACCAAGAATAAATGGACTAGCTTTTTTTTTTTAGTCTTGGTATAGTTATGTCTTTACGGAGATGTGGCCGTGAGGTTAATGGTACTCCC
>CANQRK010000085.1 GCA_947626245.1 uncultured Paenalcaligenes sp.
CCACCAGATCAAAAAAGCGCTTCATAAAGCGTTGGCTGCCGTCCATGGGGCTACAGCTAATATCAATGCTGTATAAGCCCGCAATATGACTGATGCGATGATTGAGCAAAGCCAAGTTAGACAGATCGGGAAAAAAGCGAATGTCGGCAGTTTGGTGCCTGCACTCGTGCAAAATACAGGCAATTTTGTCGGCTTCGGTAAACGACAGGCAGATCCAAATTTCGTGAGGTGGGCTTTGCTTAAAGGCTTGCTGCAAGTCGTGTAAAAAACGGGCGTTGTCAGCGGTAGTGATGGTGTGACGGATGGAATAGCCTGAACGGGGTAGTTGCCCTTGCGTTTGAAAAATCGGATGGGATTGATCGTTATCGCTAATGACCAGCACGTTTTTCTGGTTTCTACCCTTGGAACGGATATGACCAAGACTGAAATACACGATCAGTCTAAAGGTGAAAATGGTCACAAAGCTAAGCGCTAGGGTGGTGGACATCCACTGCCTAGAGAAAAAATGAGCCAGCTGCGATCCAATGGCTAATAGCGCCAACACCAGCAGAGCAAAGGCCCACGCTATAAACACCCGTTTAAAGGGTTGCCAAAAAGACTGGCCACGCCACGAGCTGTAGGACTGGGTAATCACCTGACTTAGGATCACGATCAGCGCTGACATGAGGCTAGCCAACAGGTAGGCCTCGTTCATGACCCACGAGTCAAAACGCCACCAATAACTGATATAGGCAGCGCCCAATAAAAAAATAAAGTCCAAAAGCCCTGCGGCCAGAGCCACAGGGTAACGCTCTGCAAAAATAGAGGGCGGCTGCTTTAAATTGTGCACAGGTGGTTTTTTAAGCGAATAGCAAAGACGTCAATAGAAAAGCCATTACGTATCTTCGTGATCCGCTGTCGAGGCCTCGAAAGGATTCAGTTCGGTCAGCAGAGTCTCGTACTCACGCAAGATCTGGTCCCAAGTAAACTGCTCGGCATGACGCAAACGAGCGGCTTTTTTCATGGTCAAGGCCTGATCAGGTGACGCGAGTAATTCGGACAGTAGCGCAGCAAAGCTGGAGCTATCGCGGAAAAAAACAGCGGCATCCGGGCCAGTTACCCAGCGGTTAAACACATTGTCGTGAGCAATGACGGGATTACCCGCGGCTAGCGCCTCGACCAACGACGGGTTGGTGCCACCGACTTGGTGACCATGAATGTATAGGTAGCTATGATAACGCAAAGACGCCAGTGTGGGCTTGTCGTAAATCGCACCGACAAACTTCACCTCGGAGCTGGCCGAGGCCAATACGCGCTGATGGTAGGGGTTGTTGTCATCGAAATCGCCCAATACCACCAAGGTATGTGCGCGTGGTTCGCGGCTAAAGCCCTGCACAATTTCTAACAAGGAGTTTTCTGGTTCGGGGCGGGCAATAACGGTAGAGTATTTGCCGGGTTCTAGGCCCAGTGCGCGCAAGGGGGCTGTGCTCGCATCGGTGATGATGTCAGCCCCGTAGGGAATCATGGTAATACGGTCTTTTTTGGCCGAGCGCTGAGTTAGGTAGTCGAGAATACGGGGGTGGTCGGCAATAAGGTGCGTGCCTGTCCAGCAGGCAATGCGCTCATTTAGGCTAAGCCACAGTTTAGCCAACGGCCCCCATTTGGCGCGTTGGTATTCGATGCCATCCATATTGAAAATATTGGGTTTGCGACGAAATTTTTGTAGCAAATTAAAAATGGCGGTGTTGTAGCCCAGCGTTAAACCCAAGGCGGGCTGATTGCGAGCATGCAGGGCGGCCTTTAGGTCAAATATCATGGTACCGAGTGGGCCTTCGTTTTTGACGGGAATATGCACGCGGCGCACCCGACCCCACATCGTCTCGTAGGGAACCGTGCGATTCCAGTCTTCTTGGCAATACACCGTGACGCTCCAACCCTTTTGCACCAAATAGGTAGACAATTTTTCGGCAAAGGTTTCAAAGCCACCATGTTGGGCTGGAACACCGCGAGTTCCTAGGATTAAGAGACGTTTACTCATGGGGATTACGATAAAGTTATAAAAAAAATCGACTAAAGTTCAGTTTTAGTTTGCGCCAAACCAAAGAGCTAAAACTAAGACGTTGCCCAAGTTGCAGGGCCATGGCTTGACTGCGTCGAATAATAGTAAAAAGAGATTGGATTTTGCGCCCAGCGTAGGCCAACGTAAAGGTATGGGCCGCCTCGACATTGCGACCATGCTGTCTATACAGGATGGTGGGCTCAGCCAAGGCCACGGCGCGTCCGTGCAAACAAATCGCGGTGGCAATCCAGTGGTCGTGAAAGACCCCTAATTGCGTGGGCATAGGCAAAATGACATCTAAGGCAGCCCGGTTGAATAAGCTAGTGCAACCAGCGACTACATTTTGCACCAATAGATCGCGCCAGTCATTGATCCAAGTCGGATTTAGCTTTTGTAAGCCCCAAAAAGAGTCATTTATTAGGGTTAATGCCGAGTCTACCACCCGCAAATCCGAGCAAACCAGCAACGGTATAGCACCGCATTGTTGCTCTAGGGCGTGCATCGCCTGCATTTGCGTGGCTAGCTTGTGTGGCAGCCAGACATCGTCCTGATCCGCTAGGGCTAGATAGGGCGCGCTAGACAGAGCCAGAAGCTGCGCAAAATTAGTGGTGACGTGACCGACGCCTTCGGTGCGTTCAAATAGCTCGATCTGCCGGTTAGCAGGCAGGGGCTGGGCCATAAGCTGGCGCACGATGGCGACGGTAGCATCGGTAGAGCCATCATCACGGACTAAAATCCGAATCATACCCGCATAATGTTGCTGCAATATGGAACGGATTTGTTCTTCGATATAGAGCGCCCCATTGTAGGCAGCCAACAGCACATCAATAGCGCGCGCGTCGTCGTTAGATTCGTTCAAGGCGATAGTTGCCGCTGAGCACATCTTGCCACCAGGGTTCATTGTCTAAATACCATTGTACGGTTTTACGTAAGCCGGTTTCAAAGGTTTCCTCTGGGCGCCAGCCCAATTCACGCTCGATTTTGGCTGCATCAATGGCATAACGCACATCGTGGCCCGGACGGTCTGTGACAAACGTAATCAGGTCGGTATAGGCTTTGGTTTCACCGTTTTCAACCCACGGGCGCAATTCATCCAACAGGGAACAGATCTGTTTGACCACATCAATATTGGCTTTTTCATTGTGACCACCGATGTTATAGGTTTCACCGACTTCGCCCTGAGTGGCAACGGTAACCAAAGCACGGGCATGATCCTCGACGTATAACCAATCACGAATCTGTAGACCATTACCATACACGGGCAAGGGCTTGTGCGCCAAGGCACTGAGAATCATGTGTGGAATCAGCTTTTCGGGGAAATGGTACGGACCATAGTTATTAGAACAGTTCGTAATCACTACGGGCAGCCCATAGGTACGATTCCACGCACGCACTAAATGGTCTGAACTGGCTTTGGACGCCGAATAGGGCGAGCTAGGCGAATAAGGTGTGGTCTCAGTAAACAAATCATCTGTGCCATCTAGGTCGCCATAGACCTCATCAGTGGAAATATGATGAAAGCGGAATGTAGCCTGTTGTTGGGCGTCTAATCCAGCCCAATAAGCACGAGCTGCCTCAAGCAACTGATAGGTACCGACAATATTAGTTTGAATAAAATCACCGGGGCCATGAATAGAGCGATCTACGTGTGATTCAGCCGCCAAGTGCATCACAATATCGGGTTTGAATTCGGTGAAAATAGTAGCGAGCGCTTTTGCATCACAGATATCATTTTGATAAAAAGAATAGCGTCCAGAGTTGGACGCATCCGACAATGATGCTAAATTACCTGCGTAAGTGAGCTTATCTAAATTGGCGACATGAAAAGTGGTGTCATTAATTAGATAACGAATAACGGCGGATCCAATAAATCCCGCCCCACCTGTTACGAGAATTCGCATAAATAGTCCATGTGATAAAAAAGTAAACAGGCACATAGTACCAAAGCTTGCATGATATAATTAGTAGCTTTTTAGAACACGTTTTATCTTATTAATGCGTAGCCACCGGGCTACGCTGTCTGTTTAGGTCAAATAATGAAGCCTACCAATCGCACCGAGCTGGCTCAAGTAGTCTTCCAGTTTCGAAAAACATTTTACAGCTTAGCCGCTTTTAGTTGCGTAATTAACATCTTGGCTTTAACTCCGGCGCTGTACATGTTGCAAGTATACGATCGGGTGTTAACCAGTCGTAATGAAACTACGCTATGGATGCTAACGTTGTTGGTAGCGGGCTTGTATTTGCTATCTGCATTGCTCGAATTCGCACGCTCCTCTGTATTGATTCGGGTGGGCAACCGTCTAGACATGATGCTAAACCAGCGGGTGTTTACGGCAGCCTTCGAGCGCAACTTACGTGTGGGGGGCGCCAACCCGTCTCAGGCACTCAACGACCTCACCACCGTGCGTCAATTCCTAACAGGCAATGCGTTGTTCGCCTTTATTGACTCCCCTTGGACGCCTATTTACATGGCGGTGGCGTTCTTGGTGCACCCAATGCTCGGCTTCATTATGTTGGGTGGCTCTATTGTCTTGATCTTCTTGGCCTACCTAAACAACATCAGCACACAAAAACCCTTGGCCGAGGCCAATGGGATGGCAGTGGCGACTTCTCATTTTGCTGACAACCACTTGCGCAATGCCGAGGTCATCGAGGCCATGGGTATGTTGCCCGGGCTGCGTGGTCGCTGGCTCAAAATGCAAGAAAAGGTCCTTAATCTCCAAACACTCGCTTCGGATCGCGGCGCCCGTCTTAGCGGAGCGTCGCGTTTTGTGCGTATGTTCTTGCAGTCCTTAATTCTAGGGGTGGGTGCGGTACTGGTTATCGACGGTCAAATTACCGCCGGTATGATGATTGTCTGTTCGATCTTAATGGGTCGCGCCTTGGCTCCGGTCGAGCAAATGATTGGTGCTTGGAAACCCATGCTATCGGCCCGCACGTCTTACGAGCGCCTAGAGGAATTGTTGAAAGCAGCGCCTCCGCGTGGTGAAACCTTGCCTTTGCCTGCACCAAAGGGGCATGTATCGGTCGAGGGTTTGTTCGCCGCCGCTCCAGGTCAACAGTCCCCCATTATTCGTGGTGTTAGCTTCGAGGTGCAGCCGGGCGAGGTCGTTGGGGTCATTGGCCCATCGGCAGCCGGTAAATCCTCGTTGGCACGCTTATTAGTCGGTGTCTGGCCGCCACGAGCTGGATCAGTGCGCTTAGATGGCGCCGATATTTATCTGTGGAACAAAGACGAATTGGGTCCGTATATGGGGTATTTGCCCCAAGACATCGAACTATTCGACGGCACCATTGCCGAAAACATCGCCCGTTTTTCTACACCCGATTCCAACAAAATCATCAAGGCCGCTCAACAAGCTGGCGTCCACGAAATGATTTTACGTTTGCCCAAAGGCTACGATACGCCATTAGGATCCGGTGGTATTTCCCTATCAGGTGGTCAAAAACAACGCTTGGGCTTGGCCCGTGCCATGTATGGCGACCCCTCTTTGGTGGTGTTGGATGAACCCAACTCTAACCTAGACGATGTGGGTGAAACCGCTTTGGTAACCGCGGTGCAAACCATGAAAAACCAAGGCACAACGGTGTTTTTGATTACTCACCGCATGAATATTTTGCGTGCAGTGGACAAACTGTTAGTGATGCGTGACGGAACGGTTTCTATGTATGGGCCACGCCAAGACGTGCTCAATGCACTGCAACAGCAACGTGCAAAAAGTCTGGCTCAACCCCAGTCTCCCGCTTCTCCCGATGCCGCGCACTAATTCAAGGTAGATCCGTATATGTTTGATTCCTTCAGAAAAAAGCTCTCTGCCCCTGAAACGTCGGGAGAGAACGCGGTAGACACCAATGCGCGCTCACCCTTGCGGTGGGGTGTGTTGGTGTTATTAATTGGTTTCGGTGGTTTCATGATTTGGGCAACCTTTGCCCCGCTCGATGCCGGTGTAGGCGCCGAGGCTCATGTGCAGGTTTTTGGTAATCGCAAAGCCGTGCAACACCTCGAAGGTGGTACCGTAGATGAAGTGTTGGCGCGCGAGGGTGACAAGGTCGAGCAAGGCCAAGTGGTCGTGCGTTTAAACCGCACACGTGCTGTGGCTGAACAAGGTGTGGTCAGCACACAATACATTTTGACCAAAGCCATCGAAGCCCGTTTACAAGCCGAGCGCGATCAGTTGGCTGAGGTGAAATACGATCCCGATTTCATCAATGAATTCGGTCTAGATCCTCGTTTTATTGGGGCCAAAGAAGGCCAAGAGCGTCTGTTTGAAACGCGACGTACCGCACTACAGGGTGAAATCAACATCCTGAAAGAAAACCTACGTGGTGCCGAACAACAACTACGTGGTTTAAACGAAGTACAAAACAGCCGTCGTGACCAAATTAACCTAATCCACCAAGAACTCGAAGGTGTGCGTGACTTGGCCAATAGCGGCTACTTGCCACGCAACCGCATGCTAGAACTAGAGCGTAATGCAGCTCAGTTACAGGCGGCTTTATCCAACGAGGTGGTCGAGGCCGGTCGAGCACGCAACCAAATTGCCGAACTGAAATTACGCATTTTGCAGCGCGAGCAGGAATTCCAAAAAGAAGTGCAATCTCAGCTGTCGGATATCCAAAAAGAAGCCAGCTCTCTTAGAGAACGCCTAGAAGCCCTAAACTACACCGTTCGTGAAACCGATATCCGCGCACCCATCGCCGGATATGTTCAAGACGTCAAAGTCCATACCATTGGGGGTGTGATTCGTCCCGGTGAGCAATTAATGGAAATCGTCCCCGAAGACGAGCGCTATATTGTGCAAGCGCGTGTTCCAGTGCAAAATATTGATTCGGTACACCCTGGTTTGAATGTGGAAATTACTTTCCCTGCATTCAGTCATGCCAAAACACCGAATATCCCCGGCGAAGTCCTTACCGTTTCAGCTGACCGTCTTGTAGACGAGCAAACCGGTATGCCGTATTACTTGGCTCAGGTCAGTGTGACTGACGACGGGATGGAGCTATTACGTTTTAATCACGTTCGTCCCGGTATGCCAGCCTCAGTGCTTATTCGCACAGGCGAGCGCACCATGATGAACTACCTATTAAAGCCATTCTTAGATCGTTTAAACAAATCGTTTACCGAGGAATAAAGAGGCATTTATGATGTGGCGCTTTGTCAGACACCTTCCAGTTGTGGCCGCTGTTAGCCTAAGCACGGCATGGGCTAACCCCGTTAGCCTATCTCAAGCCTGGCAGGCGGCCCGTCAACACGACCCCAGCTTTCAGGCCGCCGTTGCCGAACGCGAGGCCGGTCAAGCCGAACGCGCCATTGGTCGCGCCGGACTACTGCCCCAAGTCAGCGGTACCATTGGGCGTAGCCGCATGCACGGCCACATAGAAAGCCCCGATGCACGAGGCAACATGGTACGCCAAGACCTCGATTACGACTCTAACACCAACGATTTATCGGTACGACAAATGGTGTTTGATTGGGAGGCGATCTCGGCCTACCGACAGGGCGGCGCCAAGGCTGAAATGGCATTAGCCACCTTTGACGTACACGCTAATGAAAACTCCGAGCGCTTAATCAACCGCTACTTTCAGGTATTACTGGCTAATCAACAACTGCACATCGCACAAAAAAACGTCGAAGCCACCGCTAAACATGTAGACATTGCGCAGCGTTATTACCAACGTGGCGAGGGCACCATTACCTCGGTACACGAGGCCCAAGCCCGTCACGACATGGGCCAAGCCCGCTTGCTGTCTGCCCAAGACGGCCTAGTTATTTCTCGTCGCGAATTACAAGAAATGATTGGCAGTAACCCTGCTCAAGTCTACGGCCTAAAAACCGAGCTAGACGTAGAGGTTTTACAGCCCAGTTATCTCGAAGCATGGTTAAACCGTGCCTTTGAACGCAACGCCGAGATCCGAGCCGCTACCCAAGACGTACAGGTTAGCGCCTTAGAAATTCAACGCACCTTTAGCGGCCATTTACCATCGGTACACGTGGTAGGTAGCGTGCGTAAAGTCGATGGTGAAACCTTATCGACTCGCAACCAAGAGGCATCCACCCGCTCTTTTGGGGTACAGATTAATGTGCCTATTTTCTCTGGTGGACGCACACAGGCTCAGGTGAACCAAGCCCAATACAACCACGAGCGCTCACAGTTTGAAAAAGCAGCCCTTCAGGAGCAAATTGCGGTTGAGGTCACACGCCAATACCAAGGCGTACTAAGCGGCGCTCAGCATATCAAAGCCCTCAGCAAAGCGGTAAGCTCTAACCAGCAAGCCATTACCGCAGCCGAACGAGGTTATTTAGGTGGTACAGCCAGTATTCGCGACATTTTAGATGCGCAAGACCGGTTGTATGGGGCTGAATTGGATCTGACCAAAGCGCGTTTGGATTACGTGTTGGCTCGTTTGATGCTTGCGGCGGTCACCGATGGGTTGGATGGTGGCATGATTCAGCAGGTTAGCGATACGTATTTCGATCCGCAGCCATTGCAGCTCTTGTAGGCTATCCCTTCGATTGGGGTCTGTCCCGTTCGCCTGCGGCGTAGTCATGATGGCTTCGCTAAGCAGTGCTCGCTCACTTTGTTCGCTCCGCGCTGAACCGCTTAGCCATTCATGTCTACGCCGCTGACTACGGGGCAACGCCTGTACGGAAAAAATACCCTTGTATGAGGAGGCCATGCCTCCGATTGTGGGCTGTCCCGTTCGCCTGCGGCGTTGTCATTTTAGAGATTTTGCCATTCTTTGAGTGAGAGGGCGTTTTGGTCTTTGGCGGATAGGAGGGGGTCGCCGGTGAAGGGCCAGTCGA
>CANQRK010000086.1 GCA_947626245.1 uncultured Paenalcaligenes sp.
CCCGCATTGGGCCTACGACTATTAAAATCCTGCGCCCATAGCGTTGTACTCAGTAGTGATACCGTAAGGGTGATGACAGTTGCGCTAGCTAGTCGAATCATGATGGTGTCCCTTTTAAAAAAAATGAGATGATGAAGTTATCTTAATCCATTCTTTTTATGGTGCGGGCAGGAATGGTTTTTTGTGGTGTAAGCATGAATGGTTAAGCGGTTCAGCGCGGAACGAACGCAGTGAGTGAGCACTGCTTAGCGAAACCATCATGCTTACACCACAAAAAAACCATCATGACAACGCTACAGGCAAAAGGGACGCAGCCCAATCGGGGCATGGCCTCCTCATACAAGAAGACGCAAAAAAGAGCGCCTCAAGGGCGCTCTTTTAGACCGGCTACGTGGATTAAACGTGTTGTTCCATGTAAGCGCGGATTTGTGCTGCATCAGCATCCATCACCACGACCTGTTGAGGCAAGTCGTTTAAATGTTGCAAGTGAGCAGGCACTGGAGCGGGCTGCCCAATGGCCGCCTCGATGGTTTCAGAGAACTTAGCGGGTAAGGCCGTTTCCAACACCAACATAGGCACACCCTCTTGGAGGTATTCTGCCGCTACTTTCACCCCATCCGCCGTATGCGGATCAATAAGAACGCCAGTGTCTTTGTAGGTTTGCGCAATGGTTTGCAAACGATCTGCGTGTGAGCTTTGACCGGCAACAAAACCATACTGCTCTTCAAACTTAGGCAATAAGTGGCTAAGATCAAAATAACCTTGATCCGCCAACTGCTGCCATAAAGCATTCAGCTGCTCGGAATCACGACCGACTAAATCAAAAATAAAGCGCTCAAAGTTAGAAGCCCGTGAAATATCCATAGACGGACTGGATGTTTCGTAGGTGTTTTCCGATGAGCGTGGACGATAAATACCGGTGCGGAAGAATTCCTCGAGGACGTTATTTTCGTTAGTCGCCAACACCAATCGCTGAATAGGCAAGCCCATTTGACGCGCAATATGACCCGCTAAAATATTACCAAAATTACCTGATGGTACGGTGAAAGACACCTTTTGGTCGCTAGTTTGTGTAGCGCGTAACCAACCCCAAAAGTAATACACCACCTGCGCCGCAATGCGAGCCCAGTTAATGGAGTTCACCGCACCCAATTGCATGGATTGCTTGAAATCCAAGTCAGAGCCCAATTGTTTGACTATGTCTTGGCAATCATCAAACACACCATTAACAGCAATATTGTGGATATTTTCGTCTTGCAACGAGTACATCTGCGCACGCTGGAAAGCACTCATACGCCCATTAGGGGAAAGCATGAACACGTTAACACGCGATTTCCCACGTAAAGCGTATTCGGCCGCAGACCCTGTATCGCCAGAGGTCGCACCCAAGATATTGATGCGACTATCTCGTTTTTCGAGCACGTATTCAAACACCTGCCCCAAAAACTGCATAGCCATGTCTTTGAAAGCCAAGGTTGGCCCTTGGGACAAACCCAACAAAGCCATTTGGCCCTGCAACGGTTTTACTGGCACCATGGCATCACCCACATACAAGTCGGGATTGTAGGCAGCCTGAGTCAGCGCACGTAAATCTTCGGTTGGAATGTCATCAATAAACAATGACAAAATTTCAAAGGCTAGCTGATCGTAAGACAACCCACGCCACTGTTCTAGGGTTTCGGCAGAAACCTGTGGATAGTGCTGCGCAATGGCCAAACCGCCATCCGTCGCCAACCCCTCGAGCAAGATGTCACTAAAAGGTTGTGGAACCATGCCACCACGAGTCGATAGGTATTTCATTAGAGACTCTCTACGCGCAAGCGAGTAACGGGGGAACGCACAAAATCCAACGTTTGGATTTTTAGAATGGCCTTTTCGATATCGCCTTCGCGCGCTTCATGCGTAAGAAAAATAATATCGGTTTCGTCATTCACTGCGGGCTCTTGGAACATAGAGCCAATGGAAATGGAAGCTTCGGCCAAAATACGAGAGATATCAGCCAACACACCGGGACGATCCTCGACACGCAAACGCAAGTAGTACGAGGACTGGACGTCTTCCATGGGTAGAATCGGCGTATCTGCCATGGCATCTTGTTGGAAAGCCAAGTACGGCACACGGTGATCGTGATTCGCATCAAACAATCTAGCCACATCAACCAAGTCAGCCACCACCGCCGAAGCCGTAGGTAGTTCGCCCGCACCCGCACCATAGTAAACGGTAGGGCCTACGGCATCACCCTGCACCATGACCGCATTCATCGCTCCTTGGACATTGGCTAACATGCTATCAGAAGGCACCAAGGTGGGGTGTACACGTAGCTCGATGCCCTGAGGGCGAGCTCGCGTGATACCCAGTAGCTTGACGGTATAACCTAAGCGTTCGGCATGTGCGATGTCGTCAGCAGCTAATGTGGTAATACCCTCGATGTGCGCTTTTTCAAATTGCACTGGCACACCAAATGCCAACGAAGACAACAGGCTAAGCTTGTGTGCAGCGTCTACACCCTCGATATCAAAGGTGGGGTCGGCCTCGGCATAGCCTAAACGCTGAGCATCGGCCAAAGCGTCAGCAAAGGATAAGCCGCGCGTACGCATTTCAGACAAAATGAAGTTAGTGGTGCCATTAATAATGCCAGCCAACCACTGAATACGATTGGCGGTTAGGCCTTCACGCATGGCTTTAATAATGGGAATCCCCCCAGCCACAGCTGCCTCGAAAGCAACCATTACGTTTTGCTTTTGGGCAGCAGCAAAAATCTCGTTGCCATGCTCTGCTAACAAGGCTTTGTTAGCGGTAACCACGTGCTTGCCTTGAGCGATAGCCTGCATCACCCAATCTTTGGCTAAGGTATCGCCACCGACTAGTTCGACCACCACATCAATATTGGGGTTCATCACCACATCCATACCGTCTGTGGTGATTTGAACCTGGTCTCCGACCAGGGCTTTCGCTTTTTCTACATCTCGTACAGCAACGGCTGTTACTTCAATACGACGACCCGCACGACGCGCGATTTCATCTGCGTTTTGACTGAGGACTTTCCATGTACCGCCCCCCACCACGCCTAAACCAAGTAGGCCTACCTTGATTGGTTTCATTTAAGCAACCCATCCTTTCGGAACATATCTTTAATGCCGCGTACCGCTTGTCGGATACGCTGCTCGTTTTCAATTAGCGCAAAGCGCACGTAGTCATCACCATACTCACCAAAGCCAATACCCGGCGACACCGCCACCTTGGCCTCTTGGAGTAGACGTTTGGAGAACTCCAAAGAACCGTCTTTGATATAGTGGTCGGGAATTTTGGCCCAGATATACATAGAAGCTTTAGGAATATCGACATTCCAACCGATTTCATGTAAACCTTTGGCCAAGACATCACGACGATTTTTATAGCTAGCTGTAATCTCGGCCACACAGTCTTGGGGGCCGTCGAGCGCAGCAATCGCCGCTACTTGAATGGGGGTAAAAGTACCGTAATCGTGGTAGCTTTTAATGCGTGCTAGTGCATTCACTAAGTTTGCATTACCCACCATAAAGCCAATGCGCCATCCCGCCATGTTATAGCTTTTACTCATAGTAAAAAATTCAACAGCCACGTCGCGAGCACCCTCTACTTGTAAAATAGAAGGGGCTACGTAACCATCAAAGGTGATGTCCGCATAAGCCAAATCGTGCACAACTAAAATATTGTGCTCACGAGCCAATGCCACAATGCGCTCGAAAAACTCAAGCTCTACGCACTGAGCAGTAGGATTACTTGGGAAACCCAAGATCATCATTTTAGGTTTTGGAATGGCCTCTTTAACGGCTCGATCAATCTCTTCGAAAAAGTCCACACCTGGGATCATAGGCACGGAACGAATATTAGCCCCTGCGATCACAGCCCCATAGATATGAATGGGGTAGCTAGGATTCGGCACTAATACCGTATCACCACGATCTAAGGTGGCTAGCATTAAGTGAGCTAAGCCTTCTTTGGAACCAATTGTGACAATGGCTTCTGTTTCCGGGTCTAATTTGATCTGATAACGGCGATCATACCAATCCACAATCGCTTTACGCAGACGAGGAATACCGCGTGAAACAGAATACCCATGAGTATCTGGACGGCTTGAGGCCTCGACTAATTTGTCTACAATATGTTGTGGTGTGGCACCATCAGGATTACCCATCGACATATCTATAATGTCTTCGCCGCGACGACGCGCCGCCATTTTTAGTTCGCCGGTGATATTAAAAACATAGGGTGGCAAACGGTCTATGCGAGGAAAGCTACTCATGGGATTCCTTAGATGTGCAAAAATGAACAAAAAGTCCGAATCAATTAGTTTAAACGAACATGAGCAAAGTGGAAAATCCACCGCTTAAAAAACCAAGCTTTGCGTTATGATCGTAGTATGTTTTGTGGAGATGGATCGTGCATATTCAAAAAGAAGTAAACCCAGCACTTAATACCGTAACCGCCTATGGTGATGATTACATTGAAATCAATAAAACACGCCATAAGCAGTCCATTTATTTCACCCCAGAGGGTCAAATTCAGGATCTCGGCATCCAAACCCCCTCTGATTTTACTACAGAGCTACTCCAAAAGATCACTGGCGTAAAAGCAACAACAACCGATGCCATGGCCTTTTTGGATAACCTCAGTCCTAGCTTTGATAATCCAGAGCAAATTGAAGTGGTGCTTATTGGCACCGGAGCGCACCAACAGTTCTTACACCCCCGTCTAACCGGCGTGCTACTGTCTGCTCGTATCGGTGTCGAGGTCATGGATACGCAAGCCGCAGCCCGTACGTATAATATCCTTATGTCCGAAGGCAGACGCGTGGTCGCTGCCCTCATTATTTAAATCAACAGAAAGGAACACCATGTCCACCGTTACCCTAGGTCAAGCCATTCCCGAATTTAGCGCCGAAAGCACTCAGGGGCCTATTCACTCTGCTGATTTACTTGGTCAAGCCTATGTGCTGTATTTTTACCCGCGCGACAATACGCCCGGCTGCACCACTCAGGCTCAGAATTTCCGCGATTTGCTCGACGAATTTACCGCTGCGGGCATCAAAATTATTGGCGTTTCTCGTGACAGCATGAGCTCTCACGAACGCTTTGCAACCAAACAAGAACTTCCTTTCGCTCTAATCAGCGATCCAGATGAAAACCTCTGCGAACTCTTCGGTGTCATGAAACTGAAAAACATGTACGGTAAACAAGTACGTGGGATAGAACGCAGCACGTTTTTAATTAATGCCAAGGGCGAACTCGTCCAAGAATGGCGTGGGCTACGTGTACCCGGTCATGTGGATCAGGTCCTAGAGACCGCGCGCGCCCTATAACTTTTTCAGCGCTGCTGACTCAAGCAGCGCTCCTTTGGAGCACTTTATGCCCTTACCTTCGCTACCCTCTAAACTAGGGGAAATTTTAAGCGCAGATGAAATCAAACAAGCACCTAAAGCGACTCCGCCCCAACAGGTGCTAAAAGCAACTCAGCCTACACAGCCTAAAGCTCCCCCCGCTACACCTGCTGTATCTGAAACCAAATCTAAAGCAAAAGCTAAAACCAAAGTAACCACCCCAACCGTTACGCCTCCTGCTGCCAAGCCCGCCGCTCCAGTTGCACAACAACCCGTTGCGCCTAAAACAAAAAACAAAGAGCAGGCAACCCCCTCGACGCAAACCAAAAAACTATTTGTGTTGGACACCAATGTTCTTTTGCATGACGCAAACTGCTTGTTCAAGTTCGAAGAGCATGATGTGTTTATTCCCATGATAGTGCTCGAAGAGCTAGACCATCAAAAGAAAGGCCTATCCGAAGTCGCACGCAATGCACGTCAAGTCAGCCGACATCTCGAAGCCTTAGTCGAAACA
This sequence comes from uncultured Paenalcaligenes sp., assembly GCA_947626245.1. Classification (GTDB taxonomy): domain Bacteria; phylum Pseudomonadota; class Gammaproteobacteria; order Burkholderiales; family Burkholderiaceae_B; genus Paenalcaligenes. Next base: position 5,874 of record CANQRK010000086.1, read on the forward strand.
CAAGACATCCACCAAGGGGTGGCCTTAAATCACAGTGGTCATATCGAGGCCCGCGGCAAGCTGTTTTTCCAAGTTTCTGCGTTGGATTCTAAGCTCCCCATAGAGATCCCTCAGGGTGTAGCCGACAATGCTATTTTGCATGTGGTCCATGCTCTACAAACAAAGCAGCCCAACTTAGACGTCATCCTGGTGTCCAAAGACATCAACATGCGCCTCAAGGCTCGTACCCTGGGTATTCCTACCGAGGACTACCGTCATGATCACGTCATTGATGACTCGGACCTTTTGTTTTCTGGTGCGCGCGAACTGCCCGAGGATTTCTGGCAAACCCACGGTCACAATATGGAGTCATGGCAACAAAACGGTAGCACCTTCTACAAAATTCAAGGGGGGTTGTGCTCTGATCTGTATGTCAACGAGTTCGTCTACTCAAATCAAGACCCCGGCTTAGTTGCCCAAGTCAAACAGGTCAGCAACAACAAAGCCGTTTTAACCACCATTCGCGATTACAGCCATAACAAAAACAACGTCTGGGGCATCACGGCACGCAACCAAGAGCAAAACTTTGCACTGAACTTGCTCATGAATCCAGATTGCGACTTTGTGTCGTTGCTAGGACAAGCCGGTACCGGTAAAACACTGTTGGCGTTGGCCAGCGCTCTAACCCAAACGTTAGAAACTCAGCTGTATAACGAAATCATCATTACCCGCGCCACTGTACCCGTCGGAGATGAAATTGGTTTCTTACCCGGTACCGAAGAGGAAAAAATGGCACCGTGGATGGGCGCACTCGAAGACAACCTCGAGGTCTTGCACTTGGGTAATAACCGCCTATCGGCTCTCAAGCAAGACGCCAACCGCAATGCCACCATGGATATTATTCGCTCACACATCAAGATTAAATCCATGAGCTTTATGCGTGGACGCACCTTCCAAAATAAATTCCTAATCATTGACGAAGCTCAAAACCTGACCTCTAAGCAGATGAAAACCTTGGTAACCCGTGCGGGCCCTGGTACCAAAATTGTCTGTATGGGAAATATTGCTCAAATTGATACGCCCTATCTCACCGAAGGCAGCTCAGGCTTAACCTATGTCGTAGACCGCTTCAAGGGGTGGCCACACTCGGGGCACATTACCCTACACCGTGGCGAACGCTCCCGTTTAGCCGACTACGCTAACGAGGCTTTGTAATGACCCGGTCAGCTCTACCTTTAGGTATAACCATGGGCGATGCTGCAGGCATCGGCCCAGAAATTATCCTTAAACTGTTTCACCAAGGTTTAGATCACCCTGCGGTAGTCTATGGTGACATAGGGGTTTTACAGCGCTGCGCCACCGACCTAGGTATTTCAGTCAATTTAACGGCTATTGATGCCCCCAACCAAATGCCTTCAACCGGCATAGGTGTTTTAAATCGCTGGCAAACCCTACCCGATATCCCCTATGGTCAGATCAACGGATTGGCTGGCCGAGGCGCCTACGAATACTTGTGTCACGCCATTGACGATGCCATGCAGCATCAACTGCGCGCCATTGTTACGGCACCACTACACAAAGAGGCGATGCAAGCTGGCGGCATCGATGCCCCAGGCCACACCGAAATTTTGGCAGCCAAAACCCACACCCAAGACTTTGCCATGATGCTTAGCAATACCGAGCTACGTGTCATACTGGTTACCATTCATATTCCGCTTAGCTCCGTCAGTGGGCAGCTTAGCCTTGCCAAAGAGCTCAATACCATTCGTCTTGCCCATCGCGCTTGCTTGCACGCCGGCATTCAACACCCTCGAGTGGCTGTGGCAGGCCTAAACCCCCATGCTGGTGAAAATGGTCGCTTTGGTGTTGAGGAAACACACATCATCGCTCCTGCTATTGCTGCTGCCCAAGCCGAAGGCATTCAAGCCAGCGGCCCTTGGCCGGGCGACACGATCTTCATGCGGGCCAAACGAGGCGAGTTCGACATCGTCGTGGCTCAATACCATGATCAGGGTCTGATTCCCGTCAAGTATTTAGGCGTAGACGAAGGCATTAACACCACCATTGGTTTGCCATTCATTCGCACTAGTGTCGATCACGGCACTGCTTTTGATATTGCTGGCCAAGGTATCGCCAACCCCGACTCATTGCGAGCAGCCTATAACATGGCTCTTAGCCTGTCTCAGGCAACCTCTTAACCACAAAAAGCCCCGATCAAGTCGGGGTTTTTTGTGGTTATGGTCTAGGCATCATGCCCTAGACGCAAGGACTCAGGCGTATGCGTCCCACGTTCTTCGACCTGGAACACTCGCACGACCCCTACCAAATGCTCTGCCTGATCGCTCAAACTCGCCGTTGCGGCGGCGGCTTGCTCGACCAAAGCGGCATTGTGCTGTGTTACTTCCTCGAGTTGGTTAATGGCCTGGTTGACTTGTTCCACACCCGCTGTTTGCTCTAGAGTGGCTGCACTAATCTCATCAATAAGAGTCGTCACCTGATTAACCTGTGCCACCATTTTTTCTATGGTTTCCCCTGCTTGGGATGCTGTGCTATAACCGGTCTCCACATCAGCAGCGCTTTTTTCGATCACGACTTTAATTTCCTGAGCGGCATCGGCACTACGTTGCGCCAAGGTCCGTACCTCGCTGGCAACCACCGCAAAGCCACGCCCCTCTGCGCCCGCTCGTGCGGCCTCAACGGCGGCATTCAATGCCAAAATATTGGTTTGAAAAGCAATGCCATTGATGACATTAATGAAATTAGAGATCTGCTCGGAGGAATTTTTAATTTCCTGCATAGTACGAATGGTTTCCTTGACGGCCCCCTGCCCATTTTCTGCCGATGTTCGCACTACACCAGTCAACTGCGTGGCCTCTTGAGCAGAGGCGGCATTGGAACGCAATGTACTTGCAATTTC
>CANQRK010000087.1 GCA_947626245.1 uncultured Paenalcaligenes sp.
CGTTAATTTTTTCACTAATGTTTTGTAGTAGCTCATCACTGGCGGCATGGCCATGCGAGCGACTGACTTGGCTAATCTCGTTAATTTCCAGATAGGCCAGAAAACAAGGTTGATTATTGTCTAGGTGTTGTAAGGTGTATTGCAGCGCTTTTTCTAAGCCATGCTGATTTAATATGGGGTTCTTTAGGGCTGCTTGGCCTAGGGTGGTCGAATCGCTGTAAGTCGAGTTAGGACTGAGGCTGACCAAGTAATAAAACGGCGTGCGTTTTACATAGACTTTGAATTGCGGCCTATAGAACTGGGCGGTGGAATGTGGAATAGGGCTTATTTCAAGAGGTTGACCTTCTTGAGTGCTTTTAGCCAAGAATTTCCAGTTATGAGGGGGAAAGATCTCATCCCACCATTGAGCCTGGGTACCTAATAGTATTTTACTCAGGCGTTTAAAGGCTTGGTTCGCATACAGAATTTGACCGTCTTGATCGACCCGCAAAAAGGCCAAAGGGTGTTGGTTCAGATGCAAGAGCAATTCGCGATGACGGGTTTTGTTTTCACGAGTGAGCTCAAAAAACCAAAAGACCGTGATGCTTTGGCACAAAATAAAAAAGATAAAAGTAATGAAGTTATTGAGCAAGGGGTGCTCGCCAAATAGATTCATCAAGGTGTAGCTAGCTAAACCACATAACAACGTGCTTAACAACAAGATCTGCCAAGGTAACAGACTGTTGGGAGTGCTTAGCATGCGCTTTAGGCTGAGATAAATAGCCGTCAGTAGGGCAATGGGTAGGCACACATGAAATAAGGCCGTAAAAGGCTGCTGATAAGGCAGGCAGGCACTGATAAAGACCACTAGTGCCAGACTATTTAATAAGCGGTTGGCTGGGGAGGATGCCGGGGTCTTTAAAAAAAACTGCAGTAGCTGTTGGCTTAGCAGAAAAGACATACCGATAGACAGTTGATTAACATAGCCCAACATCTCGGGCGGGATACGCAACTGTAACCAAAAGAGGTCTTGTTTAATTAGGATGCCACCCATGCGTAGGTTACACAGCACCCAAGCGCCGATCAGCAGAAAAAATGAATTACGCTGATAATAGGCAAGAAAAAAACTAAAAATGGCGGTAGCCCAGACCCCCCCTTCGACGAGGTGATAAGAGTGTGGGGAAAACAGCGAGCCAAATAGGTCTGGTTGCTCAGCTAAGTTTGGAGTCAGGAAGAGAACGGCGCAGAGAGAAAGGCAGCCAATAAAGCCAGGTATAAGGCGAGTCGCAAGCAAATGGCTACATGTTGCTAGGGACCATTGCCGAGGGAAAGGCGCTGTCAAAACCAAATATCCAAATGGGGTGAATGGAGCGGTAATTTATGACAAGAATAAGAGAACTCTTGTTACCTAACCTTCTTTAACGCACATTGTGATCGTTTCTTTAATTGCAGACAAGAAAACAGCCTAAATAAAAAGTTATTTAGGCTGTTTTTTGTGTTTAATCAAGTAGACGTTCACTTTCAAAAAGACTGTGTAGCTCTTCTCGAGGACGTACTAAGTGGACGGATTGTTTATCTACAATGACTTCGGCAGCGCGGGGGCGTGTATTGTATTGGCTTGCCATGGTGAAAGCATAGGCGCCAGCAGACATAACAGCCAATAAGTCACCTTGTTCAAGATTGAGCGTGCGATCTTTAGCAAGCCAATCGCCACTTTCACAAATAGGCCCGACGATATCGTAAGAAATCGTAGCGTTGTTATTACGAGGACGAACGGCTTCTACATCGTGCCAAGCCTCGTACAAGGTGGGACGAATAAGGTCATTCATGGCGGCATTAACAATAGCAAAATGCTTGTCTTGATTGCTTTTCAGGTATTCAACTTGAGTTAAAAGTACCCCTGCATTGCCCACCATAGAGCGGCCCGGTTCTAGTACTAACTGCAAGTGACCTAAGTCTGCGGCGTCTAGGGCTTGAAAGACAGCGCTGAGCAGATCGGTAGGTGTTGCTGGTGTTTCATCGGTATAGCGGATGCCTAGGCCGCCACCAATGTCGAGGTGCTTGAGATGAATACCTTGGTCTTGCAGTTGTTTAATCAGCAGGATGAGTTTGTGTAGCGCATCGAGATACGGGCTGATTTGGGTAATTTGCGAGCCAATGTGACAGTCTAGGCCCACGATATCAAGGTTGGGTAGCTGTTGGGCCTGAGCATAGATGGCAGGGGCGATATTGATATCGATGCCAAATTTATTGTCTTTGAGGCCGGTGGAAATATACGGGTGTGTTTTCGCGTCTACATCTGGATTAACACGCAAGGAAACTGGGGCTTTGACGCCTTTTTCGGCCGCAATGGTCGCAATGCGTTCGAGTTCGGCGACGGACTCGACGTTAAAGCATTTAATGTGAGCATCTAACGCTGCTTCGATTTCCCAGCGCTGTTTACCTACACCAGAAAAAACGACCTTGGAGGGGTCGCCTTTGGCGGCAATCACACGAGCCAGCTCGCCACCGGAAACAATATCAAAACCAGTACCTAAGCGCGCGAATTCATTCAAAATAGCCAAATTTGAGTTGGCTTTCATGCCATAGCACACCAAGACATCTCGACCTTGGGCAGCTTGGTGATAGCTATTCCATGCATCATGTAGCGCTTGGCGAGAATACACATAAAGTGGGGTACCGAAATCATGAGCCAATTGCTCTAGTGATACGTTTTCAGCGTGTAAAACGCCATCTTTGTGTTGAAAATGCGTAGCTACAGTCATAGAAAGAAAAAACAGTCCATTAATTTTCAGAGACTGAGTCGGCCGTGGTGCCAGACTCAGGCAAATACAGGGGGCCTTTGTAGCCGCACCCTGTGGTTCCTAAAAGAGCAGCCATCAATAATAAGGGGCTGAGGCGCTTGAGTATATATCTCATGGTGTTTTTAGAAAGGGATTAGCCCCGGAGTGGTGGAGGGGTCGAGCGCTCGGCCACTATTGGTAGGCGGGCTAAGTTGTTGTAAAAGCTCGCCAATTTGATCGGGCTCGGTATCCTCGTTGTAGTATAGCGTGTCGTCTAACACCGAAGGTAGCCCAACGCGCATAATGGCTTGTCCGGGAGGGAACTCGTTGTAAAAGAAGTTACCGTTTACTTGCTCTAGGCCATTGGGCACGGGCCCTAGCGGTTTGGGTGGGATGCCTTGGAGGGCAGAGGCCATGTAGTCAATCCAGATAGGCATGGATAGACCGCCACCGGTTTCACCGGAGCCTAAGGAGCGAGGTTGGTCAAAGCCCATCCAGGCAATACCGACTAGGTCGGGAGTGTAACCCGCAAACCAGGCATCATGAGAGTCGTTAGTTGTACCGGTTTTACCACCGATATCATTGCGTTTAAGGGTAGCCGAAGCACGAGCTGCGGTACCCGATGTCGCGACGCCGCGTAGCAGTTGGTTCATGAGATAGGCGGTACGTTCGTCAATGGCACGCGCACGGCTATCACCCGATACCACCGGATCGGCACGCATGACGACTTCTCCTGTACCATCGGTAATGTAGTCAATGAGGTAAGGCTGAACGCGGTAGCCGCCGTTAGCAAAGACGCTGTACGCCGACGCTAGCTGTAGAGGCGTAACACTGCCTGCACCTAGCGCCATAGGCAGCACAGGAGGTTGACGCTCGGCATCAAAACCAAAGCGTGTTACGTATTCTTGGGCGTATTTAGGACCAATGGCTTGCATGATGCGGATAGACACCATGTTTTTAGAGCGATAGAGACCGTTGCGCAGTGTGAGCATGTCCTCGTAGCGTCCGCCATAGTTTTTAGGATTCCAAGAACTCGAGCCGGTTTGAGCTGAGGATAGGCTAAAGGGTTGATCGGAAACCAAGGTTTCTGGAGTTAAGCCTTTTTCCAGAGAGGCGGCGTAAATAAAGGGCTTGAACGCTGAGCCAGGTTGACGCCATGCTTGGGTAACGCGGTTAAATTTTCCGTCCGAGAAATGAAAGCCACCCACCATGGATCGGATCGCGCCGTCTTGGGGGCGCATAGAGACAAAGGCGGCTTGAACATTGGGCATATTGATGACTTCCCAATACTCGCCATTATTAAATAAATACATGATGGCGCCGCGACTAATGCGTTCTTTGTCGCTGGCATTGGGCCCCAGACCACGAGCCACGATGCTAAGAGCACGTGAGTTGTCGATGGTGATGGTTTCACCAGGGGTGCGTACCAAGGTAATTTGCTTGGGGCTGGCGGAAAGCACAACCGCAGTAAGCAAGTCACCGGTATTGGGGTGTTGGCGTAACACGTCAGCCAAAATGGAACCCAAGGCCTCGTGATCGTTTTCAATCCCTTCGGGAAGATTCACATGGGCTTCGGGGCCGGGGAAACGCGCACGACGGGTATATTGCAACACGGCATCGCGCACGCTTAGGTAGGCAGCCTCTTGGTCTTTGGAGTTGATGGTGGTGTAAATATTAAAACCACGGGTATAGATACCGTCTTTGTAGATGCCATAGAGCAACTGACGAGCGAGTTCGGCAGCGTATTCGCCATGAATTTTGTAGCCAGCCGATGGCATGCCGGCTGCTCGGCGAATTTCAATGGTTTGATCTAAAGCGGCTTGGTATTCGGGCTCGGTGATATAGCCCAAGCTAAGCATACGACCTAGTACGACGACTTGTTGACGCTTGGCTTCGTTAAAATTGGTAATAGGGTTAAAGCGAGAGGGTGCTCGAGGAATACCTGCCAGAATAGCGGCTTCGGCCAAGGTGATCTCGGTAAGCGGTTTGCCAAAATAGGTCAATGATGCCGCTGCAAAGCCATACGCACGGTGCCCCAAGAAAATTTGGTTCATGTACAGGTCAAGAATTTGATCCTTGGTGAGCATGTCCTCAATTTTGATGGTTAGCAGTAATTCGTAAAATTTACGCGTATAGGTTTTTTCAGAAGACAGGTAAAAGTTACGTGCCAACTGCATGGTAATGGTACTGGCGCCTTGGCTTTTGGCGCCAGCCATTAGATTGGCTAATACTGCACGGCCAATACCACGTAGGTCTACGCCGTTATGCTGATAAAACCGATCGTCTTCGGCTGCCAATAGGGCAGATTTCATGACATCTGGGATATCCTCGAACGGAATGACGTTGCGACGCTCCTCGCCGAATTCGCCAATTAAGACCTTGTCGGCGGTGTAGACGCGTAGCGGGACTCGTGGTTTGTAGTCCGTCATTGCGCTAAGATCGGGTAGGTTGGGCCAAGCTAAAGCGATGGCAAAGGACACAACTAGGGCCCCACAGATGGCTAGGCCTGTGCATAAGGCAGCAGCTTTCAGTAGAAAGCGAAGGAGCCAAGGGCTAGATGCTGGCTTTTGGGGCGAAGGTTGGGCAGTAGAACTCATTGTGGGGTGATGGCGCTATATCCTGAGGGATCTAGATGGGTTTAAGGAAGCAAATAAATACTAAACAAAGCAAAAACTATACGTAGCTAATGAGATAATACACAAATGATAGACTTTTTATCTGCAGACCTCATGCAAAATGAAATTTTAACACCTCTTAGTCCCGAAGATTTACAGCAGTTAGCTTTGCCAACGAATAAACCCATTATTCTAGTTGGCATGATGGGTGCGGGTAAAACAACACTGGGCCGACAGTTAGCACGGTGTCTAGAGCGTGATTTTTACGACTTGGATCAAGAGCTAGTGGCACGTTGTGGTGTGCCTATTACTACTATTTTCGACATAGAAGGTGAACAAGGGTTCCGTAAACGAGAGACCTTAGAGCTTGATGTGTGTTCACGTCGCTTCGGTATTGTATTAGCGACAGGGGGTGGGGCGGTCTTATCCGAGGCAAATCAACAACTATTACGCGAGCGTGGGACGGTGGTGTATTTGCGTGCTAGCGAGTCTGAATTATATCGACGACTCGAGCGCGATAAAACCCGTCCTTTATTACAAACTGCAAATCCCCGACAGCGTATTACTGAGCTTTTACAGATGCGTGGGCCAATTTATGAATCGTTGGCTGATGTGGTGTTTGAGACCGGAGCCGGGTCGATTCAGATCGCAGTTAAACAATTAGTTAGTGTCTTAAAAGAGCAAGAGGTAATTTGAATGAGTGTGGTTCAGGTCAATACTCCCGGTGGTCAGTATCCCATACACGTCGAGGCAGGACGCTTAGATCGCTTGCAGGAATCCATTCCTGCCGATGCCACAACCTTGGCATTGATTACCAATCCAACGGTGTTTAATTTATATGGCGAGCGTGTGTTGCAGGCGTTGCAATCCACCGGTAAAAAAGTGGTTCAGGTACAAATTCCTGATGGCGAAGCCTATAAAACCATGGAAACCCTAGAGCAGATTTTTGACACCTTGTTACAAAATCGTTTGGATCGCAAGGCGGTTATTGTGGCGTTGGGTGGTGGAGTGGTGGGTGATATCAGTGGTTTTGCCGCCGCATGTTTTATGCGAGGCATTCGTTTTATTCAGGTGCCTACTACTTTGTTGTCTCAAGTTGACTCCTCGGTAGGCGGTAAAACAGCCATCAATCATCCCCTAGGAAAAAACATGATAGGCGCGTTCTATCAGCCTATTGCGGTAGATATTGATATCCATGTGCTCAAAACCTTGCCGCAGCGTGAAATTGCCGCCGGTTTGGCCGAGGTTATTAAATACGGCATGATTACCGACGCCGATTTTCTCGATTGGTGCTTAGATAACACGACGGCCCTAACGTCTCTTCAAGACGACGCGTTGCAATATGCGGTGAAACGTTCGTGCGAGCTGAAAGCGTATGTGGTGTCACAAGACGAGCGTGAATCCGGACTACGTGCCATTTTGAATTTTGGTCATACGTTTGGTCACGCAATTGAAGCAGGTTTAGGGTATGGTAAATGGCTACATGGTGAGGCAGTAGGCTGCGGCATGATTATGGCTGCCGAGCTGTCTGCTGAAGTCTGTGGTTTGTCTGCTGATAGCGTCCAAAAAGTGCGCGATCTGGTCGAGGCTATTGGGTGTCCAACTACACCTCCTCAGTGGGATCACGACAAGTGGATTGACTTAATGGGCTTAGATAAAAAAGCCGAAGGCGGACAGTTACGATTCGTGTTGTTGCCCGAGCTAGGCCGTAGTGTGGTGCAACCTGTCGAGGTCGCTGCAGTGAAAAAGGTCTTAGCTAAATTCTAGGAGAAAGCAATGTTAGCCGCGTACGCGTGTCATGATGAGCAAACCAAAGGCCGTTTACATCCCGAAGCCGCCCCCGAGGGGCGGGGGCAGTTTCAACGCGACCGTGATCGCATCATTCATTGCAACGCATTTCGATTGCTAGAATACAAAACCCAAGTGTTTGTGAACCACGAAGGTGATCTATTTCGCACGCGGCTAACGCATAGTTTAGAAGTCGCTCAGGTGGCGCGTTCCATTGCGCGTCGCCTTAGTCTTAACGAGCATTTAATCGAGGCTATCTCGCTAGCGCACGATTTGGGGCACACCCCTTTTGGCCATGTGGGCCAAGAGGAACTCAATCATTGTATGCACGAGCTCGCACCCGAAGCCGGTGGTTTCGAGCACAACCTACAAAGTCTACGCATCGTTGATCATATCGAAGAGCGTTATGCCGAATTTAATGGGTTGAATTTATGTTTTGAAACCCGCGAGGGCATTTTAAAGCACTGTAACGTACGCCATGCACGCCAGCTAGGCAACGTGGGTCTACGCTTTATTGAGCGCACTCAGCCCTCTCTAGAGGCTCAGGTGGCGAATTTAGCTGATGAGATCGCCTATAACAATCATGATATTGATGATGGTTTGCGGTCGGGGCTCATTACGTGGGATCAGCTGTTAGAGGTCACTGTATTTGCACAGCATTACGAGCGTGTATTGCAACAATACCCACAGTTACAGGCTAAATCAGCACGTAAGCGTCTGATTGGTGAAATTCTGCGTCGTATGATTCATACTTTTGTGGTGGATTTAACGCAATCAACGCTAATGAAACTAGCAGAGCATAAACCTCGTTCGGTGGATGAGTTACGCCAGTGTCCGCGCTTGGCCTCGTTTTCACCCGAAATGCGGGCGCAGGCCGATGAATTAAAGCGTTTTTTACGTACGCATTTATATCAGCATGCTCAGGTATTGCGGATGTCATTTAAGGCACGCCGTACGGTGCGAGAGCTTTTTCAAGCCTTTCTCGCTGATCCGCGTTTGTTGTCAGAGGAGCACCGCCGCGAGGACTTCAACGAGCAAGCCCGTGCTATTGCAGACTACGTCGCCGGCATGACTGACCGCTACGCCATCAAAGAACACCGCGCCCTATACACTCTTTAACTATACGCGGGGCTATGCTTGCCCTATTGTACTTTTGTCTTTTGTGGGGAAAGTATGATGGCTGCGCTAAGCAGTGCCCGCTCGTACAAGGAGGTGCTCCTTGTGCTAAGGCGTGTGCTGATGACGAACGAACGGTTCAGCGCTGAGCGAGCGCAGTGAGTGAGCACTGCTTAGTGAGAGCGTCATCAGCACACGGTATAACAAAGAGGCATAACGCTTTCGGGGGCAGGGCCTAAAGGTGCTTTTGCAAGTAGTGTCCGGTTAGGCTGTTGGGATTAGCGGCGATCTCTTCGGGGGTGCCGGTGGCCACAATGGTGCCACCTTGGGCGCCACCTTCGGGACCGACGTCTACGATCCAATCGGCTGTTTTGATGACATCCAAGTTGTGTTCGATCACCACTACAGT
>CANQRK010000088.1 GCA_947626245.1 uncultured Paenalcaligenes sp.
ACTCTAGAGGAATTAGGGCGTGATATTCAAATGCTAGAACGGTTACGCAACGAGGACACCCAATCAAAATGAGCAAGCCTAATCCTCTTCTTGAACGCAAAGTCCGACTCGAAGTCCTGCGCGCACGTGCGGCGATCGAGCGAGGTCAACTGTGTCATTTGGTCTCCGATTTAAATCAAAGCCTAGAGCCTAGTTCTTTATTGGATTTTGCTAAACGTCAGGTGGGCCAGCGCTTTAGTTTGGGTATGGGCGCGGGCGTTAGCTCTTGGCTTGATTTCCTGTTGTCGTCAGGGCGACGTTATCCTATTTTGTTTTCTGGGATTTCGGCACTGGCTGGCACGGTGCTGGGTAAAAAGAAATGGCGTGTTGGCGCTTTAGCCTTGACGGCTTGGCGTTTGTTTGGTGCCTATCAACAGTTGCAGTCAGACAAACAAGACCGTTATGTCCAGCCCCAAAATAGGGGTAGCTCTAAAATTATGGGGCCCTTGAAATAAACAAAAAGCTCAGCCAATTGGCTGAGCTTTTTGTTTGAGGTTGTGCTGAACTACAGCCCTAAGTCTGCCCACATGCTATCGACTTTACGGCTGACGTCGGGATCCATCTTAATGACTCGGCCCCATTCACGATGGGTTTCACCCGGCCATTTATTGGTAGCATCCATGCCCATCTTGCCGCCTAGACCAGATACGGGTGAGGCAAAATCAAGGTAATCAATGGGGGTGTTTTCTACTAACACCGTGTCACGCACTGGATCCATGCGTGTGGTCATGGCCCAGACGACTTCTTTCCAGTCGCGGGTATTGATGTCCTCGTCGACAATTACAATGAATTTGGTGTACATGAATTGCCGTAAAATGCTCCAGACACCAAACATAACGCGTTTAGCGTGCCCAGCGTATTGTTTACGTATAGAAACCACGGCGAGTCGATAACTGCACCCTTCGGGTGGCAGGTAAAAATCAACAATTTCAGGCAGTTGGCGCTTGAGCAACGGCACAAAAACTTCGTTTAGCGCTACCCCTAGTACGGCAGGTTCATCGGGGGGTTTGCCGGTGTAGGTGCTGTGGTAAATGGGATTGCGACGCATGGTAATGCGTTCTACGGTAAACACCGGGAACCAGTCTTGTTCATTGTAGTAACCGGTGTGATCACCATAGGGACCTTCGAGAGCCATCTCGTAATCAGACGCCGGCAAGGGGTTAACCCCCTCGGGGACTGTAGGGGCAATAGCATCGGGGTGATTTGCCGGCAAAATATGGCCTTCGAGCACAATTTCGGCATAGGCCGGCACCGATAGCTGGCTACCAATGGCTTTGGCTAGCTCGGTACGCGACCCGCGCAGTAAACCCGCAAATTGGTATTCCGAAAGGCTATCGGGCACAGGAGTGACCGCACCTAAAATTGTGGCGGGATCGCAACCTAGTGCGACGGCAATAGGAAAGGGTTCACCGGGATTGGCTAGTGCATGATCGCGAAAATCGAGCGCACCGCCACGGTGTGAGAGCCAACGCATAATTAATTTGTTGCGTCCAATTTGCTGTTGGCGATAAATACCTAGGTTTTGACGTCTGGCATTAGGTCCTTGAGTAACGACCAAGCCCCATGTCAATAAAGGGGCGGCATCACCAGGCCAGCAGTATTGCAAGGGGATGTCGTCTAGGCTGACAAGGTGGGCTTTTGATGTTTTTAGGCGCCATATCCCACAAGGCTGATTTCAGCATCGAGACCTTGGAAAAGGCGTCTTTTAGACCGCGGGGGGGCTCTGGCTCGCGTAAGTTAGCCAATAGCTCGCCCACATCGCGTAGGGCGGTGACGTCGTCGGCACCCATGCCCCATGCAACCCGTTTGGGCGTACCAAACAAGTTAGCCAGCACGGGCATTTTAGCGGGTTGGTTGTGATGGATAGGCTGCTCGAAGAGCAGTGCAGGGCCTTCGGCCCGCAAGACGCGATCACCAATTTCGGTCATTTCCAAGTGTGTGGAAACGGGGTGGTGAATGCGCTTGAGTTCACCAGCTTTTTCTAGCTGTTGGATAAAGTCGCGTAGATCACGGTATTTCACAGGGATTGTAAGCTCCAGTTTGACTCGAGGGGCGTTAGGGGTATCATCAGTTTAATTCATTATAGAGGAAGAGGGCTATGTCTAACGTAGGCCATCCATGGATTCACCGCAGTCTACGGTTTATACATTCTAGACTAGGTGAGTTTGTACATTTATGTGCTATTTATTTAGGTATAGCGGTATTGGTGACTATTGCTGCCGGTGCAGCGGTGCCGACTATTCGAGATCAGGCTAACTATATCTACGATGTGGTGGTCGAGGCATTGCGACCCGATGTGATGAGTCGGGGTGAGCATGTGACCTTGGGATGGTGGTTGCACGATGAAAGTGAAAATGGTGCGACGGCTCCAAGCAGCACTCCGCAGGTGATGCGACCTTCGTCGTCTGCTTACACTCATTTTGCCCAAGTGTTACAGCAATCTGCCAATGGCGTCGCCATCGAGGGGGTAAGCCGAACTCAGTTGCAGGCTTTGCGTAGCTATATTTCGCGTAAATACCGTGTGTCCAGCTTGGCTACAGGGGCGTTGATTATTTTGGCGTATGAAAATGGGCGTGCTAGGGATTTAGATCCCTTGCTTATTTTAGCTATTATTGCCATCGAGTCCTCGTATAATCCGTTTGCCGAAAGTTCGGTGGGTGCGCAAGGTTTAATGCAGGTGATGACACGGGTGCACCAGGATAAGCTCGAAGATTACACCGAGGGCAATTTGGCGGTGTTTAGCCCGGTGGCTAATATTCGCGCGGGTACGCAAATTTTATACGATTGCAAACGTCGTCGCGGTTCATTAACGGGGGCTTTGGCCTGTTATGTGGGGGCTACGGGGCCTAGTGATGGGGGTTATGGGGCCAAGGTTTTAGCCGAACGCCGCCGTATTGCATTGGCGTCCGGCATTGCCGTTCAGGACTAGGCTAAAAACCGGCGCATGCGTTCAACGGCTTCTTCGAGCTGCTCCATCGTGGTCGAGTACGAAAAGCGCAGCATTTTTTTGGCATAGGTAGGACCAAAGTCCAAGCCGGGTACGGCGGCAACGTGTGCCTGATGCAGCAATTGCTGTGAAAAGTGTTGGCTGTCATCGCTGTGGGCAGAAATGTCTGCATAAATGTAAAAGGCACCGTCGGGTTTGACAGGTACATGCAGACCCATGGCTTCGAACGCGGGCAAGAGAAAATCGCGACGGGCTTTAAAAGCCAAGCGACGTTGTTCGTAAACGGCCATTGCCTCGGGCTCAAAACAGGCCAAGGCGGCATGCTGTGCCAAGGACGGCGCACAAATGGCTAGGCTCGCCGCTAGTTTTTCAATGGCCGGTACGATGCTACTAGGGGCAATAAGCCAACCTAAACGCCAACCGGTCATGTGAAAATATTTAGAAAAGCTATTAATGACAATTAAATTGGGGTCTAGGCATAAGGCGCTTTCGGGCTTGTCTTCGTAATATAAGCCCAAATAGATTTCATCCATAATCACAAAGCCGTTGCGTTGCTTGACGGCCTCGATCAGAGCTTTTAGGTCGGCTTTAGCCATGCTAGCCCCAGTGGGGTTGCTAGGTGAAGCAATCAACACGCCTCGTGTTTTATCGGTCCAATGCGCTGCGATATCGGCGGCGGTTAAATGAAAACGGTTTTCAGCTGTACTGGGAATGAGACGTGACACACCACCCGCGGCCAATACAAAGTTTTGGTTCGCAGGGTACGAGGGGTCGGGCATGAGAATTTCATCGCCTGGATTAATTAGAGCTAGCGTCGCTAAACTTAGTGCGCCAGAGGCTCCAGCCGTCACTAAAATCTGCTCGGGTTGAATACTAGCATTGAATTGCGTGTGATAATAATCGCAAATAGCTTGTTTAAGCTCGGGCGTACCAGAGGGGGCGGTATACTGCGCTTGGCCTGCCAGTGCGGCGCGATTTAATGCCTCAACAACGCTAGGGGGCGCAGTAAAATCAGGCTCGCCAATACCTAAGCTGATGATATGGTTGCCTTGGGCGGCTAAGGCATTGGCTTCTTTGAAAAGTTCGACGGCATGGAATGGCAAAGCCAGCTCCGTGCGATGGGCAAGGCGGGGCATACTAATTAAGTCTCGTGATGTCATTGTGAGTTAAATCCGTGGGGGATATATGCAGAATCCATCGAGGCGCGCTTTTTTAGGTGGTAAAGCGCCTGAGCTAGCACCTTGGGACCAGTTTTTATTAGAGTTAAAACGTAAAACCCAGGGGAGCGTTCAGGTTGTGGATGTGAACGCGAAGCAGGCGTTGTGCACCGTTAAGCTAAGCACAGATATTCATCATGCTCGTCAATTATGCCAGACATTTGGGGTAAAGCTCTACGTGGGGATCCCGCCAGAGTCAGAGGCTGATTATTTGGAGCCTAGCCTAGGATTGGATGTGTCAGCCTTAAACCAACTGGAACCCGTTAATGACACGGGTACGCAGTGGTTTATGCAGGCTGGCGTGACGGTGGCGCAGTTGCGCGAGGTAGGTTTTGTTATACCCGAGGCAGTACCCGGGTCGTGTTGGGTAGCGCAGTGGTTAGGTAATGGAAAGTATCAGAGGTACTCTTTGGCACAGATAGCGCACAGCGGCTTGGTGCATGCATCGCTAGTCATGGCAGATGGCTCTGTGGCCAGTTTAGGTTTGTTTGGAGTGAAAAATACTAAGCCTCTGAATACCCCCACGTTAAGATCCGTGGTGCCTCAGTTATTCCAACTAGCCAACACCCCATTGGCGCATGAGTTATTGCAGCAGCCCATCTGGCCAGCCAAATATCGGCTTGATATATTTAGTGCACACAATCCCTCGCTAAATTTAGCCCATTTGTTATTGGGGGCGGATCAGGATTTGGGAGTGCTAGACTGGGTGGTTATGGATCGCAGTCGTTGGCAAGCGGCTCCTCTTTTGCAGAGTGTACCGGCTCTAGAGCCCAAGCTGCAGGTGAATGCCCAAGAGCTTGATGCCGCAGCAAAGGCGCTATTCGACCCTGAGCTGCTTTTTGCGTATGCTTTAGCGTAGTGGTTTCATGCTGTGATGCAGCATGGACATGTTGTGTTCAACGAGTAGAATAGCAGTTCAATTTTCTAAACAATCAGCATTACTCTTAGTAGGATAGTTGTCGTCATGGATGAGAATCTTCGTAAAGCCGCGCTGGAATATCACGAGCAAGGGCGCCCCGGAAAGTTATCAGTTACGCCCACCAAGCAATTAGCTAACCAACGCGATTTGGCGCTAGCCTATTCGCCCGGAGTGGCGGCCGCTTGTGAAGAAATTGTGGCAGACCCTCAAAATGCGTACCGTTATACCGGTCGAGGCAATTTGGTTGGTGTGATCACCAACGGAACCGCTGTACTGGGCTTAGGAAATATCGGACCATTGGCTTCCAAGCCCGTCATGGAGGGCAAAGCGGTTTTATTTAAAAACTTTGCCGGCATCGATGTTTTTGATATTGAGATCAATGAAAGTGATCCCGATAAATTAGTGGATATTATTGCTGGTCTAGAGCCTACCTTTGGTGGAATTAACCTCGAGGATATCAAAGCACCCGAGTGTTTCGAGGTCGAGCGTAAATTGCGCGAGCGCATGAATATCCCTGTTTTTCACGATGATCAACACGGTACCGCTATTTGTGTGGCAGCTGCTTTTTTAAACGGGTTAGCTGTTGTTAAAAAAGACCCTAAAAAAGTCAAAGTGGCCGTGTCAGGTGCGGGAGCGGCAGCGTTAGCTTGCTTAGACTTGCTCGTTGATTTGGGGTTGCCCCCCCAGAATGTCTGGTTAACGGATATTGAAGGGGTGGTGTACAAGGGACGTACGGTCTTAATGGACGAGAAAAAAGTCCAGTATGCCCAAGACACTGATGCACGTACTTTGGGCGACGTGATTGCCGATGCTGACGTCTTTTTAGGTTTATCGGCTGGTGGTGTGTTGAAGCCCGAGATGGTGGCAAAAATGGCCGCCCGCCCTTTAATTTTAGCTTTGGCAAACCCCACTCCAGAAATTCTGCCCGAGGTGGCGCATGCTGTACGTGACGATGTGGTCATGGCAACAGGGCGTTCTGATTACCCTAACCAAGTTAACAACGTATTGTGTTTTCCCTATATTTTCCGTGGGGCGTTGGACATTGGTGCGACTACCATTACGCGCGGTATGGAAAAGGCCGCTGTGCATGCCATTTGTCAGTTGGCTCGCGAAGAGCAAGATGAATTGGTTGCAGCCGCTTATGGCCTAGAAGACATAGAGTTCGGGCCCAACTACTTTATTCCTAAACCGTTTGACTCTCGCTTGATTTCTCGTATTGCCCCAGCAGTAGCGCAAGCAGGTATGATCGAAGGGGTAGCAACCCGCCCTATTAATGACTTCAGCAGCTATAGCTACCAACTACAGCAGTTTATGCACCGCTCCGGCGCGTTCATGAAGCCTATTTATGGTATTGCCAAAGGCTTGGTCAAAGACGGTGGTAAATCTCGTATTGTGTTTGCTGAAGGCGAAGACGAGCGTGTATTGCGTGCTGTACAAGTGGTCGTGGACGAGCAGTTAGCTAAACCTATTTTGGTGGGGCGTCCCTCGGTGATCGAGCAGCGTATTGCGCGCTATGGCTTGCGTTTGCGTCCAGGTATCGACATTGAAATCACCAATCCCGAACAAGATGACCGCTTTAACACATACTGGCAAGCCTATTGGGAGCTACGCAATCGTGATGGCGTTACCAAGGAAATGGCACGCGTAGAAATGCGTAGACGCTTTACCTTGATCGGTGCCATGATGATTCATTTGGGCGAAGCGGATGGCATGATTTGTGGTACTGTCGGTACGTATGGCAATCATTTGCGTTATATCGATGAAATCATCGGTAAAGCACCGCATGCTAAAAGCTATGGGGCGATGAATATCTTGGTATTGGGTGAGCGCACTTTGGCGATTGCCGATACGCATGTCAACGACAACCCCACAGCAGAGCAAGTCGCTGAAATTACTATTGCGTCGGCACGTCGCATGAAAGAGCTCAGCATTTCCCCCAAAGCCGCTTTGTTGTCACGTTCTAATTTCGGTACAGAGTCCACACCATCTAGCTTAAAAATGCGTGAGGCCTTGGATTTAATCCGAGAATGGGCTCCTGAGCTTGAAGTAGACGGCGAGATGCATGGTGATTGCGCGTTAGACGAAGAAATGCGCTATAGCATTTTGCCAAATAGCACGTTGTCAGGTTCCGCTAATTTGTTGGTTTGCCCCAACGCTGATGCGGCAAATATTGCGTATAACCTCTTGAAAATGGACCGTGGTGGTAATGTAGCCATAGGGCCTTTCTTACTGGGGGCAAATGCACCGGTCAGTATCTTAACGGCGACTTCTTCGGTGCGTAGAATCATCAATATGACAGCCTTAACGGTCCTCGAGGCCAACACAAAATACAGCGGTTAAAGCACTGATTCTAGAGTGCTGTGCATAAAAAGCAGCACTCTAGAAAATAAGATGTTCTCTGCTTGCCTAAATCCCCATAAATGGATTAAAAAGGCGACTTTAATTCCCAAGCATAAATACATGTAAGCAGGATAGCCACCATGATTAAGCTACACATTTTTTACCGTTCACAGGAGGCCTAGTAATGAGCCAAGCTAAGCTGCAAGCTTTACTGCAGAGTGGAGGCCTGATTGAGGCCACCGAGTCCCAGCAAGAGGGGATTTTTGCTTTGGCACAAGCCGCCGAGATTACTGCAGTGACGGTAGAGTGCGATCGCGCTCGTAGTCGTTCTGCCGTGTTACGCGCAATTGTAAAAGCTGTCGATTTCCCAGAGTTTTTTGGTAATGACCTAGACGCTTTGTACGACTGTTTGTGTGACACCGTTTTAGATCAAAAAACTGGCCTATACGTCTGGTTTAACAAACTGCATACGGGCGACCCCGAGTTGGCCGAAAATGCCCAAGCTATTTTAAGTGTCTGTAATGACGTTGCCGACTTTGCTAGCAGCAAAGGTCGTTACTTTGGTTATACCGTTATTCATGCAGGCAAACACCCCGATCCTGATCCGGGCGTTGCTCCAGCTCCTTATGGCTCGGTGAATGACTAATTAGTCAGTCCAACCTAATTGGCCGCGAATGGCGCCAATTAAGGCAATAGCAGCGGTTTCGGTGCGTAGTACCCTAGCACCAAACCGCATAGAAATAGCGCCGGCTTCGAGCGCTATTTTCTTTTCTTCATCAGACCAACCGCCTTCGGGACCAATTAATAAAATCCAATGTGCGGCGTTGCGTTGTTGTGCTTGCTGTATCGCTGTAGGAAAATCGAGTGGCGCATCGGGGTCACAAAACACTAAGACGCTTTGTTCGTCTAGATGTTGGCATAGCTGCTGCACAGTATGCAGTGGGGCTACTTGTAGCACACGATTGCGTCCACATTGCTCGCTGGCGGATTGGGCAATACGTTGCCAGTGGCCCAGACGTTTTTCAAGGCGTTCACCACTGAGCTTTAAGGTGCTGTGTTGGGCTGCAATAGGGATCAGAGCG
>CANQRK010000089.1 GCA_947626245.1 uncultured Paenalcaligenes sp.
GCGCAATATTGCCGATGGGCACTTTGATGGGTACGATTTCGTTAGTAATCGTCCCGTCTTCTAGCGCATTGAAACCGGTTAGCTTTAACCCTTGGGCGTTCACAATGTCAAAGTCTTTGTTAGCGATGAACTGACCGTTACGGGAATAAAACACGGCACCGGTGTTGTCGACCAACCGGAACAAGCCTTTGTTGCCATCAATAGCCATATCAAACTGGTTGCCCGATACGCTGATGTTTCCAGTGGTAAAGCGTTGATTAACGCTGGCTACCTGCACCCCCAAACCCACGCTTGAGCTAGCTGCATAGACGTCAGCAAAACTAATAGTCGATGACTTGAAACCGACTGTGCTGGAGTTAGCAATGTTGTTACCAATAACGTCCAAATTTTGGGAAGCAGCGCTTAAGCCACTTAAACTTTGTCCAAAACCCATGATTTTCCTCTTTCAGTCCGAAATAATGCGGCAGCCGGATACTGTTGGCCTGCCTGCCAAAAATTACATAATTTTGCGAATATCTAGCAGGGAATAATCACCTGCTAAACCTAAATCTAAACGTAAGCCCTTGGTGGTGTACGCCACGCTGTCAACCACGCCATAGCGTAAAGCCTCGGCAGCGACTGGGCTGTTAGCCAAAGTGGCTTTAACATCTACGTTGTAAGCGCCATCGGCTACCGGCTGACCATTGTTATCACGACCATCCCATTGGAAGGAATACACCCCCGTCTCGGTAATATCGAGCTCGAGTTCGCGCACAGACGCCCCACTGCTGCTAAGTATATTCACCACGACTTTATCGGCATTCGACATAAGGTCTACCCCAAATGGCGTAGCGACTTTGATATCGGGATTGCTAGGATCAGAGCCCAGTGAGATTTTTGAGCCAGGCACCAACACGGCCTTGTCAATGAGATTGGCCGCCTGCATGGACTGCGACATATCCATTTGCCCAGAAAGAGCTAACAACGTGTCGTTCAGCTGCTGAATACCCTGCACCGTAGACAGCTGAGCCAACTGACTGGTGATTTGCTCGTTTTCCATGGGGTTTAAGGGGTCTTGATTACGCAGTTGCGTAATCAGCATGGTTAAGAAACGATCTTGTGTGTCGCCCATCAAGTCAACACGACCATTAGCCGAGGCCAGTGCCGCCCCAGCGGGATTGCTTACGTTATTTACGGTAGTCATAATTATTGACCTAGTGTCAGTGTGCGCATCATGAGGCTTTTAGTGGTGTTTACCACCTCGACGTTAGCCTGATACGAACGAGAAGCTGAAATCATATTGACGGTTTCTGCCACCACGTCTACGTTTGGCATCAACACGTAGCCCTCTTCGTTAGCTAGAGGGTGTGTCGGATCGTATTGCAAACGACCGGGTGAGTTGTCTTGTTTAACCTGTGAAACCCGTACCCCACCCACGCCTGCTGCCTGAGCCGCTGGATTGGCTAGCGGTGTCATTTGAAACACCACCTGACGGGCCTTGTAGGGCAAACCATCGGGGCCCACAGCGCTGTCAGCATTAGCAATATTGCTAGCCGAAACGTTAAGGCGCTGTGATTGGGCCGTCATGGCCGAACCCGCAATTTGAAAAATAGAAAAACTGCTCATGATTTATCCATTACTGTTGTACAGCGCTGAGTAGACCCTTGATGCGTTGTGATATGAGCTGCAAGCTGGTTTGATACTGAAGGGTGTTATCAGCGAACGCCATGCGTTCTACATCCATATCGACCGTATTGCCGTCTAAAGATGGCTGCAGGGGCTGCCTATAAAGCACATTGGAAAGTAAAGGCGGGTTGATCGCGGTTCCGGGAATGTGCCGAGCAGACGTTAAAGCCATCTGAGTCGGTGGCAACGGTTTAGTTGCCCCACCCATGGCTTGCTTCAAGGCCGCGTTAAAATCCATGTCGCGCGCCTTGTAGTTAGGCGTGTCTGCATTTGCGATATTGGAGGCCAAGATTTCCTGACGCTGCTGACGTAAGGTCAAGGCGTTTTGATGAAACGCAAAATGATTAGAAAGACGATCAACCATAAAATATACCGTTACAAGTAAGCAATGAATTAACAAAAAAATGTGACTTTACGACACGGTAACTTTGATAGTAACGCTTGGGCGTTACAGTTAAACTATGAAATAAGCGACTAAAACCGCTCCAGTTTCACCCTTGACTCTGCGAATGCTCTGATTAGCATGAAGCCTATGACTATTAAACTTTTTTCCGCTGCGGTGGTATTTGGACTAACAACGGCTTGGGCTCAAGCCCAAGTACTACAAGATCCTCAGCAAGTAGCCCTAGTGGCCGAACAGTTTTTGCTGGATCAAGCCTCGGTGTACCCTGGTACAGCCACCGTGCATATCACCCCGCCTACCATTCGTAATCAGACCCAATGCAGCGACCTGCAGCCCTCGTTGTCTTCAGGAGCACGCTTACGACCTAGGCAAGCGGTAACGGTACGTTGTTTAGCCCCCTCGCCCTGGAGCCTACATGTGCAGGCTCGTATCAGTATCGAAGGGTTTTATTACACAACCAATAAAAGCTTACAAGTCGGTGACACAATCCGTTTAGATGATTTAGTGGCACGTGAAGGAGACATTTTACGTCTTCCTGCCAACGCAATCATTGATCCAAGTCTAGCAATTGGCTTTATTACGACCCAACGCATCAATGCGGGCAGTCTTATTCGCAGCAGTGCCTTACGCGATCCGCAATCCATTCAACGAGGTCAAACGGTGCGCACTATCGCTAGGGGCGCAGGCTTTGTGGCGACCAGCGAGGGGCAAGCGCTACAAAGTGGCTCGCCCGGCAGTCAAATCCAAGTACGCGTCGGTTCGGGTGATATCATTACAGGCGTGGTCATTGACGCCCAAACCATACAGGTGTTGTTTTAATAATTAATCGATACCTTTCAACATCTTCGCTTACTTTTTAGCCCTAAAGATTCTTTCAGCCCTGTCGTAAATACTTCATAATAGAGAACTGTACGGACTGGAGCCCACCATGAAAATCACCCAAAACGACTATCGCGCTGCACTGACTGACCGAGTCAACAATAAAAAAACAACAAATCAACCGACCCCAGGTCCTGCTCAAACTAGCAGCGCCTCGGTAGACTTCAGCCCCGCTGCCCGTCAATTACAAAACCTTAATTCAGATCAAAACGATGTCAATTTACATCGTGTCGAGGCTTTACGTACTGCATTGGCTAATGGTACTTTAGCCATTGATACCAGTCGTATCGCCGATCGCATTATTCACAGTGCGCGCGATTTACTCAAGTAACACTCTCTATGTCACATACTGCTTTATTATCCCTGATTCAATCAGAGCTAGAACTCATGGAACACTTCTTTTTCCTCTTGGAAAAAGAACACGAGACCTTACTAAGCAGTTACAGCAACGATGAACTTTTTGATTTAACCGAAATCAAAAACCAATACGCTAGTCGTCTAGACCTTGCCGCCCAAGAACGCGACCAAGAGCTTCAGCAGCTCCAGCTTAGCGTAGGTCGTCCCGGGTTAACTCAGGCACGCGATCTAGACCCCAGTCTGGCTCACAGCGTAGACCGCTTATTCGATATTGCCGAACAAGCCCGACAGCTCAATGAAAAAAATGGCTTACTAATTCAAGCCTATTTAGCCTACACCACCGAGGCTCTCTCTGCCTTTGGCGAAACGGCCGAACCCAAGCCCCAAGACGTCTACAACGCCCAAGGCAAAAAACAATCCGCCATGGCAGCACGCCGTGGCTACCTCAAAGCCTAGGGGCTATACCGTCGTATCATTCTTTGGTGCGTTGGCATAAATGGGTTCGCTAAGCAGTGCTCGCTCGTTTCACTCGCTCCGCGCTGAACCGCTCACCCATGTATGCCAACGCCCCCTAGCTGATAGCAACATGCTCCTGTACGAGCTGGCCATGCCAGCGATGCTACCCCAATCGGAGGCATGGCCTCCTCTTACAAAAAAGCCGGGGTACGGCCCCTTTGGTTAGGTTTGCAATAGGTCTTTTAAATTCCACAGCTTTAACAACGATGAGGTGACTTGGTTTTGCTTGACGGCTGAGGGTCCGACCAGTTGTTCTAGCACTCGGCGGACCGAGGTCAGGCTTTTATATTGGTCTAGTTCCCAAGCTGATGCCCCAAACAGTGCCGCTAACTCGATGGCATAATCTGTAGGTAAGTCCTGTTGTTTAACATAGGTTTGCAAAGGACGATTGTGGTAGGCACGGCTTACAAATCGCAAGAGGTTTTTACTTTCTACATGTTGTAGTAACCACTTGGCCATCTGCTCGGGGGTAGCATCCAAGCCTTTGTTTAGCAAACCAAAGCTGTAATAGGTTTTGACCTCGGTTAGGGTTTTGGCATCGAGCAACTGCAACGCAAACAACGTTAGCGACTGGCTTTGCCCCCCGCGCGAGCGCAGCTCGATAGGTGCCATGGCATACCATAAACTGACTTCGTTAATACCCTGCCCTGCGACCTGCTGATAAGGCAGTCCCATTTTGGGTAAATTTAATGCGTAGAATTCGAGGTTTTTCACAATAGCCGCAGGCGTGCTATGGCCATTGATATGCCAACAACGCGTTGACGGAGCAACCATCGTCATGACATGGCGCTGTTGCTGAGCCCATTGCGCCCATAGTTGGTTGCTGTGCTCTTCGACCCAATGCACCAAACTGGCTGGCGGCGTGTGGTCTTGCACCCAACCCAACGCGTGTTCAAGTTCAAAGCGCCCTTGACTGGGCAGACTTTGATTCAAACCACTATTGGCATACCATGTTTTTTTATCGCTGAGCTGCAGCAAACTAAACGCCAAGAGCTCGCCCGTTGCACTGCCCACCACTGAGGCATACAACTGCGACTGCATCCCTGTCAGACGCTGCTTGATGTGATGCACAATGACCGGTTCGTTCGGTGTGCTTTCTGTGGATTCGAGTACAGCCGAGCGCAATTGGTCTTGGGCCCAATGGGCCAAGTCGGGCAGCTGATGCTTTTTCTTGGTATCACGCCAAAAATCAAAGGCGGCCGAACTAAGAGCGCACTGGTCGAGCATACCCACAATTTGGCGCAAAACATCGATGTTCTCATCGGCTAGACTGCTCAGGGCTAAGACTTGTTTTATCATTTGATCTTGGTGCGCGGCCTGTTGGTGTTGAGCTTGTTCTTGAACCTCGTTAGCAGTCATCAAGGCCGCTAAGTCGGCAGTGGTAGGTGCAAATAATACACGACTATTTGGGCTTTTTGCCAATGCCATATCCACCAATTGCGTTGCGGTTAAATAACGCAAATTTTCAGGTACACGCTGACCGTCAGAAATATAATGAATAGGAAGCTGATAACGCAACGCCACATCGAGTGCTGCCCCGAGTCGGCTTGCCTCGTCAACCTTGCTAATAATACACCCTGCTAACGGCGCACCGCCGTCTTTGCTATACGTGCGCGCGACTTCGTCTAAGGTATCTCCATGACTCGCGGCATTCAACACCAACAAACGCTGAATACGACGTCCTGCACTGGCCAACATGCTGGCTTGGTCTTGGACATATTTATCGCGTTGGCTTACCCCTACATTATCAATTAACACTATCTGATCAGGACGCACGCCTAACATAACTTGACGTAGTTCCTGTGCATTGCGCACCACATGAATGGGCACATGCAATAAATCTGCATAAATTTTTAGTTGGGTGTCCGCACCAATACGATACGTATCGGTCGTAATCAGCACCACTTGCTCGGCTCCAAATTGACGCACCGCGCGCGCAGCGAGTTTAGCTAACGTAGTCGTTTTACCTACTCCCGTCGGCCCCACCAAAGCCAACGCTAACCCGGGTTGCCAAAGATGGGCCTCGTTTTTTAATACGGGTAAATGCGTGTCCAGTTCTTTGCGCACCCATTGCATGGCGCCACGTAATGGTAAATTAGCAGGCAGGCGTTTCAACATGGCACGCAACAGTGCCGTACTAAAACCAAAGGCCAATAAATTTTGAAAAAGCGTCAGTTGGCTAGAGTTGGATCGTAATTCATTGCTCCAGAGGAGTTCCTCGATACGTCCCTCTAAAGAGCCTTTCAGCGCACTAATCGCTGTCATCAGTTCTTGGGGGGCTTCTGCCGGTGAATGAGTCGCCCGAGGGGGTGGCACCATGGCAGGACGAGGCTCGACGGCTGGACGATCCGGCGTGGAGCGTACCGCACTTACCTCTTCGTACATAGATCTGGCAGCACTGGGCGTCACCGGTGCTGCTGGCGCTGACGCTGAAGGTAGCTCGGACTGAGCCGTAGCATCCGCAGCTAAAATCTCTACACCGCCATTGACCCGCTTATTTGACACAATGAGGGCATCAGGCCCCAAAGCCAAACGAACTTGACGCATGGCTTCGCGACTGGTGGCACCAAAAAAACGACTTATGTTCATTTATTAACTACCTATGACAGCTGTCACACGCATCATGCGCTCTTCAGGAATTTCATGCGTAGATAATACACCGAGCTGCGGCAAATGTTGGCGCAAAAAGCGCGATAACGGAACACGCAATACTGGACTAACGACCAATACGGCGGCATCCCCCATAGACTCTTGTTGCTGCACGGCTTGTTGGGCTTGGGTTAATAGACTTTCTGCCAAACCGGGCTCTAGGGCTCCGCTGGTGGTGAGAGCCTGAGTCAATACATTTTCCAAACGACCATCTAAACCAATGACCCGCATTTCCGTATCGCCGGGGAACCACTGTTGAGTGATCGCACGACCTAAAGCAATACGCACCTGCACGAGCAGCTCTGCCCCCTCATCGACGTGTGCCCCAGCCTGTATTTGTTGTTGCACACGGGGTGCATTGTCGGCTAGCGACTCAAGGATGGTGCGCATATCGCGAATGGGGACTTCTTCTTCGAGCAAACCACGTAACACACGGTGCAATAAGCCCACCGATACGACCTTGGGAACGAGATCTTCGACTAGACGAGGTAAATCGCGCCCCACTCGGTCCAACAGCTGCTGTACTTCTTGGCGACCCAATAACTGCGAACCAAAGCGATGCAATAAGTGATTAAGGTGTGTCGCAATCACTGTGCTGGCATCCACCACTGTATACCCAGCAATTTGAGCCTGTTCGCGCAAGCTAACGTCAATCCAATACGCAGGCAAACCAAAAGCAGGATCTGTCGTTGGCGAGCCGGGAAGCTTCATAGACACCCCACCCGGGTCAATGGCTAACCACTGGGTAGGCATAGCACTACCCTGCCCGACCTCTACCCCATGAAGCAAGATGCGGTAATCGTTAGGTTTCAGTTCCAGATTATCCCGTATATGCACGACGGGTGGCAAAAAGCCTATGTCTTGTGCATATTTTTTACGCAAACTACGAATACGATGCAAAAGCTCGCCATTTTGCGCATGATCCACCAGTGAAATCAGCCTATAGCCCACCTCCAGGCCCAACGGATCCACTAATGACACATCGTCCCAACTGGCCTCAGCAGCGGCGGCTTCGGCTGCTTCGGCAACGGCATCCGTACTCAGCTCTGGCTGTACGATCTGTTTTTTCTGCTGTTTTAAGGTATACCAACCCAAGCCACCCAACGCCGCCGCCAAGCTGAGAAAAGCCACGTGCGGCATATTGGGAATTAAACCCATAATACCGATAATGCCAGCGGTTAAAAACATAACACTGGGGTTAGAAAACAACTGGCCCATCATTTGCGAGCCCACATCATTGTTTTCAGAGGTGGCCACACGCGATACCACTACACCAGCAGCAGTAGAAATAATCAAAGCGGGGATCTGTGCAACCAAGCCATCACCGATAGTCAACAAGGTGTACACATGAGCGGCTTCGCCAAAAGACAACCCGTGTTGCCCCACACCGATAATCAAACCGCCCACGACGTTAATCACCATAATGATTAAGCCGGCCACGGCATCGCCACGCACAAACTTACTCGCACCATCCATGGAACCGTAGAAATCGGCCTCTTGGGCGACTTCGGTACGACGGCGACGTGCTTCGTCTTCGCCAATTAGGCCCGCATTCAAATCAGCATCAATAGCCATTTGTTTACCCGGCATCGCATCTAACGTAAAACGCGCCCCTACCTCGGCAATACGTCCTGCCCCCTTGGTGATAACCATGAAGTTAATAATCACTAAGATCATAAACACGATTAAACCAACGGCAAAGTTACCTCCTACCAAAAACTGACCAAACGCCTCGATCACATGCCCAGCCGCAGCCGGCCCCTCGTGACCGTTCAGCAACACGACACGCGTCGAAGCAACGTTTAACCCCAATCGCAACAAGGTGGCAAACAGCAAAATAGATGGGAAAGCGGCAAAGTCCAAGGCTTTTTTGGTGAACATAGCGACCAACAAAACCATCACGGACAAGGCGATGTTAAACGTAAAGAGCAAGTCCAAAATAAATGGTGGCAACGGCAACACCATCATGGACAAAATCATCAAAATGAGTACAGGCCCCACCAATAACTTGGCGTGAT